>DQNS01000099.1 GCA_015659035.1 Acidobacteriota bacterium
CCGCCTTGCGCTCGCCGATCAACCGCTCGATCTCGGCGACCGGCACGTCGGGGCTCGCGTCCTCGACGCGCCGCAGCGCGATGACACCGAGCACCAGCCCGGGTCTCATTACGGCTACCGCTGCATCGATAACCTGCCTTCTACAAACTGCTAGAACGTGGCCCGGAGGCCAATACCCGACTGAAAACCGCCGACATCCAACGACTGAGCACCACCGGAGGCGGGGACCCTCACACTCCCGCCGGTCCACCGAGCGAAGATTCCGGCACCGAGCCGGTCGGTCACCATATAGGTCATGTCGACGCCGGCGTTTCCACCCACCCCGCTATAACTCGCGGTCGAGGCGGCGACCGCCGACGAAATCGCAACCTCATCCCAGGGCGCACCGATCTCCGCGGGC
Organism: Acidobacteriota bacterium; assembly: GCA_015659035.1. Classification (GTDB taxonomy): domain Bacteria; phylum Acidobacteriota; class Vicinamibacteria; order Vicinamibacterales; family UBA8438; genus NP936. Next base: position 401 of record DQNS01000099.1, read on the forward strand.
GTCACGCTCGTGATCAGGCTTTGAGCCACGCTCCAGATCGACGGTCCTCCGCCTATGGACACCTTGATCCTCTCGGTCACCGGCATCACCCACACGGCTTGGAAGTGAACGCCCACTTCCTTGTGCTCAAGGTCGGTGCGTGCGAAACTGGCGCTGCGAGGGCGATTGTAGAAAAGGGGATGCGGGACTGACCCAGAAACCGATGCCCCGCCTGGATTGGAGTAGACCGTCACTCCCACTCCGACGGCAAGATTCCGCCAGACACGTAGTCCCAAGCCAACGTCGAAGTGCCCCCCGCCACTGCCAGCATGCTTGATCGAATAGGTCGCCTCTTCATCGTAGATCGTGGCGGACAGACTCTCTTGAAACGACCAGTTTCCCACCTGATACCCGTAGTTGATGCTCACGTAACCGTTGTCCTCCCACGGATCCACGTATATCCCCTGTGCCTTTGCGCCCGTCGCCATCAGGATCCCGAACGCGAAAACACCCAAGGTCGCCGCGCTCACTCTGCTTTGTCGTCTCCCACACTGCTGCATCTGCCTGTCCACCCTGTTCGAGAGTTCCGCTGACGTGCCGATCTGGGATCGTAACATGCCGGTCGGACGCGATGCCCCCCATCGGAGGGCGGGAGTCTGCCATGATCCCGCACTGGCCGTAGCGGTCAGTAGAGACAGCGTCCACGCGGCTGACTGCATTGTGGAGAGCTTCCTCTGCCATGGTAACGACTCGGACCACGCTGTGCGGCATCGGTTCGCTTCTGCTGATCGCGGCTGTCTCGAGTTGCGGCGACAGCTCGAATCCCACAGCCCCGAGTGCCGCGCCGGTCGCGGTCGGAGTGCCGACGGCACTCGCACCGGACGGGGTCGTCTCACTCAAGAGCGACCCGCCGGTCTTGCGGTCGCCGGACGATAGACGATATTAGAGCCCCGCGACGCTCAACCCCCTCGCCGACAGGCGGATTGGCGCCCCCCCACAGCGCCCCCCACACGCGGATTGCCTCTGCGGAGCGCATTGTGTCGAGAATGCCCGTTCGGGGGGCTGCGGTCGCGTGATTCCAAACGCCGAGGCACACGTCTGGCGGGCTGACGGGTGGAGCAGGCTGGGTCAGGCGGATTCGTCGAAGAGGAAACGCGGCGGGCTATTTCCGGTTCCAGCGGGTGCCGGTGGGGGTGTCTTCGAGGATGACGCCGCGGGCGACGAGGTCGTCACGGATGGCGTCGGCTGCGGCGAAATCACGGTGGGTGCGCGCCGCCTTGCGCTCGCCGATCAACCGCTCGATCTCGGCGACCGGCACGTCGGGGCTCGCGTCCTCGACGCGCCGCAGCGCGATGACA
>DQNS01000046.1 GCA_015659035.1 Acidobacteriota bacterium
AACCGGTACTCCATCGGGACCGGTTTCCAGGCTCACGCTCGCCGAGATGGGCATCGACAAGAAGACGTCGTCGCTTTTAGACCTCGCCGCCCGCCTCGGCCCGTCGCGCCCGAGACGTTGGCGTGTACCCGTACGAGCTTTGTATCGTCCGCAGGCATGTGGCCCTCCGAGGCTCAGTCCGGCAAGATCCTAGTGTCCTGCAGCCGTGATTCGCAACGAGACGTCGTGGTCAGCGAGGTGGTTGATCGTCGGCGACCGTTTCGGCTCCCAGCTCGCGAAGCAGGTCGCCGGTACTCGTGCGGGTCGTGGTCGTGGCGCTGCCGGCGCGCGACAGCTCGGCAACCATCAGCGGCGTCTGGCCGCGTGCGTTTACCCCGCTGAGCGCGGCACCGTGGCTGACCAGGAGATGCACGAGCGCGTCCGACTTGATGTAGGCGGCCCCGTGCAGGGCGGTGTTGCCCGTGTCGTTCACTGCGTTGACGTCTGCGCCGAGATCGAGCGCCAGGGCAACCGCCTCGAGGGAGCGGGCCTCGGTGACCAGCGTCTCGGCCATGTATCGGCCGAGCCCTGCGGCCAGCATCAACGGGGTCGTGTGGTCGTTGGGTGTCAGATTCGGGTCGGCACCGGCGTCGGCCAGCACGCGCATGACCTCGACGTCGCCCGCCATGGCGGCCAGCAGAAACGGCGTCGCGCCCGGAAACGGTCTCACCCCGGCCACCCGGTGCTCTACCCCGAGTTGGCTGTAGCCGGCCCGCGGCGGGGTCGACTCGAGCCGCGCGTCGGGGTCGGCGCCGTGCGCTAGCAGCGTCCGCACCAGCTGCACCTTGTCACCCGGAACGCCGCGTAGTCCCCGCCACTCGTCATCGCGGTTCGTGGTGATGCCGTTGGGACCACTCAGCTCGGTTTGCCAGGAGCCGGTCGCCCAGTGGAGCGGCGTATAGCCGGGGCCGGACACGTTCGGGTCCGCCCCCTGCTCCAGCAGGAAGATGGCCACCGGCACATGGCCGCGCACCGTGGCCACCAGAAGGGCGCTCGTGCCGTTCTCCATCGCGTCGTCGACATCCGCGCCAGTCGTCACCAGCAACCGCGCAGAGTCGAGGTCGCCTTCTCGAGCCGCGAACAGCAGCGGCGTGAATCCACCGGTCGAGCGGGCGAGGACGTCGGCTCCACGAGCGATCAGCGTGGCTGCCACCGCTGGGTGTCCGGCCGAGATCGCCCACATCAGTGGTGTTTGCCCAAGCTCCGGCTCGGTCTGGTTCACGTCGGCGCCGTGTGTGAGAAGCGCGTCCACCGTTCTGAGGTTGCCGGTACTGGCCGCCCGCATCAGCAGGGTTTCGCCGGTCGGACGTGTCTGGTTGGTATCCGCCCCGGCTGCCAGCAGCATCTCCACCAGTGACGCGCTGCTGTTACTGCAGGCGATCGAGATCGGCGTCACCCCGTACTCGTTCGTCGCGTCGATGGTCGCCCCCGCTTGGATCAGACGCTCCGAGATCTCCGCGTTGTCCAGATGGACCGCCCAGTGGAGCGCGGTCGCGCCATCCGGCTGTGGCGCGTTCACATCGACGCTCCCGGCCAGGAGCGCCTCTACCCCCGCC
>DQNS01000095.1 GCA_015659035.1 Acidobacteriota bacterium
CCTCGATGCTGGCGCTGATCGTCTCGCCCGCCTGCAGGTACCCAGAGCCTGTCGCGCGCTCGACGCGACCGGCGCCGGTTCCGCCGGACGTCCCGGCTTGCAGAACGTCACCAGGGAAGACAGTGATGAGCGACGACGCGTACTCGATCAGCTCCGGGATGTTATGGATCATGTCTCCCGCCCTGGCCTCCTGGACGGTTACGCCGTCGATGACCAGGCTCTGGTGCAGGCGCTCCATTGGATCGCCGTAGAACTCCTTTGGAACGATCCACGGCCCGTGGGGCGCGAACGTGTCATGGCCCTTACCGACGAACCAGTCCGAGCCGGAGCCGTACCCTCCGGGCGGGCGCCCGCCGCGATCGGATATATCCATGGCGACCATGTAGCCGAACACGTGGTCGTATGCACGGCTCGCGGAGATGTACTTGCCCGTGCGGCCGAATACGATAGCCATTTCGACTTCCCATTCGATCCGGTTACGGCCGTAGGGCATCACGATGTCATCGCCGCTACCGATGACCACGCCGCGGCTGGGCTTGAGGAACAGATAGGGTACGCCCCGGTTCTCCTGCCGCTCCTGGGTCCGCGCCTGCAGTTCCTCCTCGGTGCAGCCCTCACACGCGTGCGTGTAGAAGTTGACCGCCGCGTTCATGATCTTGCCTGGGTACATGATGGGGGGGCGCGTCCGCAGTTCAGACACGTCGTAGACGTAGTCGGCGCGACTGCTTCCGGAGAGTCGGTTGTTGCCGACGGTGTCGTTGACGATTTCATACAGTCGGTACTTGAGGCCGTATTCATAACGCCCGATCAGTTCCAGCATGTCCTCCGGCATGGGGACCGTGGCGTAGGCTGGACTCGATTCGAGCACCATGTTAGCGACTTCGATGTCGATGACCAGGGAGTCCCGGAGGACAACCCCGACATGTGGCACACCGTGGATGTCGAACGTACCGACCTTGAACGGCTCTACTGGCGTGATGTCGGTTTGGGCAGAGGCCGGCACGGCGCAGGCGAGCGCCACAAACAGACCGAGTATCAGGGTTCGTCGCATAACGCTCCTTCTTTGTGAAAGCGATCGACTATGAGAATGCGGTTGTACCCCTGGGGCCCCTGGCTGTCAAGGCGGTCGAGCATCAAACTCGTATACTGAGCAGATGCGAAGAGCGTCAGTTGCCACTGCCTGCGGGGCTGTCTGCATGCTGGCCCTGCTCGTGACGCCGCGGCTGGTCACAGGGCAGGCCGCCGAGACCGCGCGGAGCGTCGTGCTGTTCGTCGGCGACGGCGTGGACGACCACCAGCTGACCATCGCGCGGAACTACCTGCTCGGTGCCGACGGAGTGTTCGTGTTCGAGACGTTCGAGCACCAGGCGGCGGCGAAGGTCCTGACCGTGCTCGAGGCGGACCCGCGGGTGCCCGAGTATGTCGGCGACTCGGCCAGTGGCGGGACTGCGATCGCCGCTGGTGTGGTGACCAGCCGCGGTCGGATTGCGACACGGGCGGGCACCGGGGAGCCGGTGCCGACCCTCCTCGAGCTCGCGGCAGGAGCTGGCAAGCGCACCGGTATCGTCACGACATCGAGCGTCACGGATGCGACACCGGCGAGCTTCGTAGCTCACATCGGCGGTCGTTTCTGTGAAGGGCCGAGCGACATGCTGCCCACGCCGACCGACCCAAGATGTCCAGATGACCTGAAGGCGCGCGGCGGCGCCGGGTCGATTGCTGAACAGCTGGCGGTCTCTGGGGTCGACGTGCTGCTGGGTGGCGGCTACGAGCACTTCGACCAGCCCGATGAGGCGGGGGTGTCGGTGTTGCGCCGCGCTCGCGAGGCGGGGTATCGGATTGTTCGCGGCCCTGCAGGTCTGCGGGAAGCAGAAGGCGATTCTGGTCCGATTCTGGGCCTGTTTGGGGACGGCACGCTGCCGGTGGAGTGGGTCGGCGAGGGCGGTAGCCGGGCACGGCCGGTCCAGGTGACGGCAGCGGGTCAGGTCATCGCGCCGGAGCCGTTCCGGTGCATGGAGAATCCCGACTTCGGCTCGCGCCCGACCCTCGAGGCAATGACCCGGTCGGCGCTGACGAGGCTCGAGTCGGCGCCGACCGGCTTCTTTCTCATGGTCGAGAGCGCGTCGATCGACAAGCAGGCGCACAGGGGCGACCCCTGCGGCCAGATCGGCGAGACTCGGGCGCTCGACCAGGCGGTGCGCGTCGCCGTGGCGTTCCAGGAGCGGCATCCGGACACCTTGATCCTGGTCGCCTCGGACCACGGCCACGCGGCGCAGATCGTGCCGTGGCCGAGCCTGTTCGCGATGCGACGCAGCGACGCGCAGTATCCGCCGGGCAAGGTGGCGCGATTGCGCACCCTCGAGGGCGGGCTGATGGCCGTGTCGTATGGCACGAACACGCACTATCTCGAAGAGCACACCGGCACCCAGGTGCCGGTCTACGCACAGGGGCCCGGCGCGGCGGCGGTGCGGGGGCTCATTCGGCAGTCGGACCTGTTCCGGATCGTCCGGCGCGCCCTGGCGCTGGAGTGAACGATTCCCGGGTGGTTTGTAACAAGAATGACAACCGGTGGCGTATACATGTGGGATCGCGGTGCGCCCGGTCACGCATCGGTGTCTTTGGTCGAGGGGGCGAGGAGGGGGGCTTTGCGCGGTAGCTACCGGGTCATCTGTTTGGTCGTGGTGCTCTTGCTGTGGGTCTCGCCCGGCGACGCCCAGGAGTCCAGCTTGGTCGTGCTGCCGTTCGACAACCTGTCAGGCGAGGCGACCGACGATTGGATCGGCGTCGGCATCGCCGAGACGGTCCACGCCGGTCTGGTGCAGCAGGGCGCGATCGCGATACTCGATACCCCGCCGCTGGGCAGCGATGCGGATGCCCGGACGGTCGGCCAGCGTCTTGGAGCCGGGTGGGTCGTCGGCGGCAGCTTCCAGCGTGTCGGCGACGAGATCGAGATCGTGGCGCGTCTCGTCAACGTGCTGACGGATGACGTGGGCACGACCGTCACCGTCGCCGGCGCCGCCGATGACATCTTCGGGTTGCAGGATCGCCTCGTGGCCGAGCTGAGCGAGCGCGTCGCGGTGAGCGTGAGCGATGCCGCGAATGCGCGTGCCGACGACGAGCCGGTCGCCGGCGTCCGGACCGAGGGGGAGACGGTGATTCCGCCTGGTGCAGCCGGTGTCGATCGTCCCGTGGCGATGCCGGCTCCCGCTCCAGACACTCAGGGCGACGACGACGCGTTGGAGGCGCTGCGGGTGTTCCTGGACTGCGGTCGGGGGTGCGACCGTGACTATCTGCGGCGGGAGATCACGTTCGTCAACTATGTGCGCGATCGCCGCGATGCCCAGGTCCATGTGCTGGTGACGGACGAAAACACCGGGGGCGGCACGCAATACACGGTCGATTTCATCGGGCTCGAGCAATTCGAGGGCAACGACGTCGACTACTCCTACTTCGAGAGTCGCACCGACACCGACGACGAGACGCGGTCAGGTATGGCGCAGGTGCTGCGGGTCGGGTTTCTGCACTACATCATCGACACCCCGCTGGCCTACCAGATCGAGATCGGGACAGGAACGGGCTTGGCCCAGCGCCCGGTGATGGCGCAGCCGGAGGACGACCCCTGGAACTTCTGGGTATTTCGCATCAGCTCAAACGCTCGTGCATCCGGAGAGGCGTCACGCACGCAGCACAACTACAACGGGCGGGTGTCGGCCAACCGGACGACGGAGCAATGGAAGATCCGGGTCGAAGGCGATGCCTCCTACAGCGAGAGCGTGACCGAGCTAAGTTCGGGCGACTTTACGAACATCCGGACCAACAACCGCTTCACCGGGCAGGTCGTCAAGAGCCTGGGTGAGCATTGGGGTGCCTCCATTCGAGGCGGGGCAAGCAGCTCCACCTTCGTCAACCAGGACCTAAGGCTGCAGGTGTTCCCCGGCATCGAGTTCAACGTCTTCCCCTATTCTGAGTCGTCCCGTCGCAGTCTGACGTTCAGCTACGAGGTGGGCATGGAGTCGTTCGACTACCTGGAGGAGACGATCTTCGGCAGGACGGAGGAGTCGCGGGGTTCACATGATGCCCAGATCACCTTCGACATGGAGCAGCCATGGGGCGACAGCCGCGTGCGCGCCAATTACAGCAGCTATCTGCACGACGCCAGCAAATACAGCGCCTCGGTGTTTGGTGATCTCTCGTTTCGCGTCGTCCGCGGTCTGTCTGTGAACCTCAGCGCCAGCACCTCGCTGGTACGCGACCAGCTCTACCTGGCCCGGGAAGACCAGACAGACGAGCAGATCCTGACCGAGCAGCGCCAACTGGCCACCGACTCCCGCTACCGGGTCTCGTTCGGGTTCAGCTACACGTTCGGGTCGATTTTCAACAACGTGGTGAATCCGCGCTTCTAGTACTCAGACGGGGCTGCGCCCCGACCCCCACGCGGGCGCTCCCGGGGCCCCAACGCCCCACTCCGCGCCCGCAGGGCGCGCATTGGCGCGCGCCCAGGCTGGCGTTTTTCCGCAGCCTGCTAGAGTGCTCTGTGGTAGCAAGGCGCTTCGGGGCCGCCCAGCACGGGCCCGAAGGTTGGCATTACCGGCAAGAGGGGGGGCCAGGAAGGCCGTTCGTAGTGGCCTGCCAGGCGGCGTACTCGAACAATGTACGTAGCCGCTGGTCTTCAGACCCGCCCGGGACTGGCTGATGAAGATCTACGTCTTGCACGAGAACACCGCGTGGGTCGAGCCGCTGCGCGTGGCGCTGCATGAGCGCGGGCTGTCGTTCGAGGAGTGGTTTCTCGACACCGGCACCCTCGACCTGACGAAGCCGCCACCCGAGGGCGTCTTCTACAACCGGATGAGCGCCTCGTCGCACACCCGGGGGCACCGCTACGCGCCGGAACATGCCGCGGCGGCGCTGGCCTGGCTCGAGCGTCACGGCCGTCGGGTGCTGAACGGGGGCCGGGCGCTGCAGCTCGAGCTCAGCAAGGTCGCTCAGTACGCCGCGCTGGAAGGGCTGGGGATCAGGACGCCCCGGACGGTGGCCGTCATCGGGCGTCAGCCGCTGGTTGAGGCCGCGCGTCGCTTTCCACTACCCTTCATCACGAAACACAACCGCGCGGGCAAGGGGCTCGGGGTTCGGTTGTTCCACGATGCCGAGGCGCTGGCTCGGTATGTGGAGTCGGAGGCGTTCGAGCCGTCGGTGGATGGCATTACGCTCCTGCAGGAGTACATCGAAGCGCCCGAGCCGTTCATCACCAGGGTGGAGTTCGTGGCCGGACGGTTCCTCTACGCGGTTCAGGTCGATACGAGTCAGGGGTTCGAGCTGTGCCCGGCCGACGCGTGTCGTGTGGACGACACGTATTGCCCGGGCGGAGAGGACGCCGGGGCGCTGTTCCGCATTGTCGAGGGGTTCCGTCACCCGCTCGTCGAGCGCTACGAGCGCGTCCTGGCGGCCAACGACATCCACATCGCCGGCATCGAGTTCATCGTTGACCGGGACGGCGTGGCGTACACCTATGACATCAACACGAACACCAACTACAACAGCGAGGCGGAAGAAGCGGCCGGCCAGTCCGGGATGGGGGCGATTGCCGACTACCTGGGGCTGGAGCTGGCGCGACTGCCGGGATTCACATCACAACCCGCTTCAACTGGCGTTCTGGAAGGGTGATTCGCGACATATATCCCGGCGCGGCGCCCGACTGGCAAGGCACGACGAGGGAGCAAATTGGGCATTTGTGACCGAGGAGCAACACCGCCAGGCGGGATACCCCGCCAGGGCGCTGTGTTGCGAATCACCCGTCCAGGACACTAAGATCTCGGCGGTGGAGGAATCGACGCGATGAGGCAGAAGAGCGCAACTTCGGTGCTGGGGCTGTTCGTTCTGACAATGGTGCTGGTGTCGCCGGCGCCGGCGCAGGATGCGCAAGACATCGACTGGCCCTTACACAACCTGGACCTCTACGGCGGCCGCTATTCGCCAATGGACCAGATCAACCGAGACAACGTGGCGACACTCACCCCGCGCTGGCTCTTTCAGCACGGGGTGATCGACGGTGTTAGCAACCAGACGACGCCGGTGATCGTCGACGGCGTCATGTATGTGACCGATTCGCGCGGCAGCGTCTACGCCGTCAATGCCGCCGATGGGCACCTGATCTGGATCTACGACGTAACGGAGCTCCTCGCGGGAGCGCGCCGCGAGGGTTATATCTTCCGGCACCGCGGCGTCACCTACGAGGACGGGGTCGTCTACAGCGCCGCAGGGTCGTTCATCTTCGCGCTTGACGCGAAGACGGGTGAGCCGATCGAGGGGTTCGGCGACAACGGGCAGGCGAGCGTCATCCTCGACGTGCTGCGGCTGCGCTACCCGGAGGTCGAAACGGCCATCTCGATGGGGTACTGGTTCACGACCGCGCCGCAGATCCATGACGGGGTGATTTACGTCGGCTCGACCCGCAGCGAAAGCCGGATCCCGGGAGGACACGTGCTGGCGGTCGATGCCGCGACAGGGGACGTGATCTGGCATTTCAACACGATTCCACAGGACGAAAATGATCAAGGCTGGGACATCGCCGGTCCGACCTGGGTGGGCGGCGGTCGCGAGGGCGGTGGCATTTGGGAGACCCCGTCGATCGATCCGGAGCTGGGGATGCTGTATGTCGCGGTCGGCAACCCGTTTGGCGACAGCACGAAGCGGGCCGGGCTGAACCTATTCACTGATTCGATTCTCGCGCTCTCACTCGAGACCGGGCAGCTGGAGTGGTATTACCAGCAGGTCCACCACGACGTCTGGGACTACGACAACGGTCAGCAGCCGATCCTCTTCGACATGGAGGTGGCCGGCGCGCCGGTCAAGGCCCTTGCGCAAGCCAACAAGAACGCGTGGCTGTATATCCTGAACCGCGAGACCGGCGAGCCGGTGCATCCAATCATCGAAACCGCGGTGTCGACCGAGACCGATCGGGAGGGCGAGCAGCCGTACCCGACACAGCCGATTCCACACAAGGCGAACGGGGAGCGCATGGAGCCGGTGTCTCCGGTCTTTCCGGAAGACATTGCGCCCGAGCATCTCGAAGGGAAGCGTCTCGTTCCGCAGTACACGCCGCTCGCGCAGGACATCATCTTCGCGCCCGGCATGGGGGGTGGCGCCAGCTACGCGCCGATCGCGTACAGCCCCCAGACCGGTCTGCTCTACGTCACCGCGATCGACCGGCCCCACAACTCGGGACGCGGCCCCAGGGGCTACTTCTCGGCCTACGACCCGACAACCGGCGAGCTCGTCTGGCGACAGATCTTCGAAGGCTACGGGCAGTCCGGGCCGGTCGTGACGGCTGGCGGCGTCGTCTTCGTCGGTGCTGGGAGCAACATTGCCGGCTACTTCTACGCCTACGATGCCGCCACCGGTGAGGAGCTCTGGAGGTTCAATACCGGTGCCGGTGTGTTCGCTGCACCATCGGTGTACATGGTCAACGGCGAGCAGTTCGTCACGGTGGCGTCAGGCGGCGGGTCGCGCGGCCGGCGGGGCGGCGACCTCATCCTGAGCTTTGCCCTCCCGCCGCGTCCTTAGCCAATATGGCACGAGCGGGAGGCTGGCTGCGGCACCCGCAGGGCGTGTGGGTGAGGAAGGCGCTCTTCCAAGTTCACCTGTGGACCGGTCTGGGCGTCGGCCTCTACATCGTGGTGATCAGCGTGACCGGGAGCGTCCTGGTCTACCGCAGCGAGCTCCGCCAGCATTTCAACCCGGAGCCGAGACCGGTCGAGATTTCGGGACCGCGACTCAGCGAAGAAGCGCTCGTCGAGGCGACCCGCCTCGCCTATCCAGACCACACCGTCGAGGTCTGGACGAACCCGGACGACCCGGCCCACGCCGTGACGATGTCGGTACGGCGGGACGGCGGCGCACGGGAACAGCTGCTCTTCGACCCGTACACGGGCGAGTATCTGGGCCACGCGTTGCCGGCCGGCTGGCGTCTGACCACCTGGTTGCTCGACCTGCACGACAACCTGCTGGCCGGCGAGACCGGGCGTACGGTGAACGGCGTGGGCGCGGTGCTGCTGGTGCTGCTCAGCATGACCGGCGCCATCATCTGGTGGCCCGGCAGCCAGAGCTGGCGACGCAGCCTGCTCATCGACTGGCGGGCGAACTGGCGGCGGCTCAACTGGAGCCTGCACAGCGCGTTCGGTTTCTGGACCCTGCTCTTCATCTTCATGTGGGGCGTCACCGGCATCTACCTCGCGTTCCCTGAGCCGTTCGCGGCCGTGGTCGACTATCTGGAGCCATTCGACGAAGAGAACTTCGATCCCCGTGTCGGCGACACGGTGCTGTACTGGTTCGCCTACCTGCACTTCGGGCGGTTCGGCGGGGGGTCCACCAAGCTGCTGTGGGCGTTGGTCGGGCTTGTGCCCCCCGCGATGTTCGCGACCGGGACGCTGATGTGGTGGAACCGGGTGATCCGGTCGCAGAAGACGTGAATGACCGTGTGTCACACTCTGGCCGTGGCCCGTGGGACCACAGCCGGTGTAGAATCGGCACTATCCGTGTGGCGCGCCAGCGAGAATCAGGCGATTTGGTGGGCCGACGGCACAGGGGAGGCAGAGATGAGCGTGAGGAGTAATCGCATCCGACGCGTCCTGACTCGGTGCCTGTGCGCGATGCTGCTGGTGGTCTTCGGTGGCGGCATGGCGCCAGCGGCGTTCGCCCAGTCGGGAGCAGACCCGTCGGAGGTGCCCGACCTCGTCGGGGTGTGGGACGGCGGTGGCCGCGTGCGACCGGTCAATGGTCCGAACATGCCGTGGGTGCCGGGCGAGAATTTTCCGGTGCTCAACGAGCGCGGGCTGGCACATCAGGCGGTGTTCGATGAGGCGATCGCGTCCAAATACGACTGCGTGCCCTCCGCGTCGCCGGCCCTCCAGTACGACCCGTACATGATGGACGTGACGCAGTGGCCGGACCGGGTGCTGTTCCGATACGAGAAGGACGACCAGATACGGACCGTCTGGCTCGACGGGCGTGAGCCGCCGCTCAACGAGTTCACGGTCCAGGGTTTCTCGGTCGGCCGATACGAGGATGGCGCACTGCTGGTCGAGACCGTCCAGTTCGTGTTCGACATCACCGGCTTCGACGACTACAACGGGATTCCGTCGTCACAGCAGAAGCGGGTGACGGAGCGCTACTGGCGCGATGGTGAAGAACTGCGGATGACGCTGACCGTCGAAGACCCGATGTTCCTGCGCGAGCCGGTGTCGTACACGACCCGGTGGCTGCCGGGCCCTGAAGGCTACAAGCTGCAATTGTACGCATGCAGTGCGGAAGAAGCGGGACATCCGCGGAAGTTCCTGATTCCGAAGTATCACTAGGGCGACGATCTTATAGTAGTCAGAAGTCAGGAGACAGGAGACAGAAGAGGAAGGAGGGGGTCGTTGTGAAGGTTCTACTGTGGATGGTGGCAGCGGTGGTTGCGGTTGCGGTTCTGGTGACGAGTGTTCCGGCGATCGCGCACCACGCGAGCGGTCCGTTCTACGATAACGAGAAGCGAGTCGAGGCGATCGGAACGGTGACCAAATTCGTGTTCCGGAACCCGCATTCGTTCCTCTACGTCGACGCGCCGAACGCCGAGGGTACGATGATCGCCTGGGAGATCGAGATGGGAACTGCGGTGTCGATGAGCCGGCGGGGCTGGACAGCGGAGACGATCAAGGCGGGTGACCAGATCAAGGTCGTGGGCCAGCCCTCCCGCGCACCGGGCACCTTCGGGATGTGTTGCGCCGAGCTGACCAAGCCGGACGGCACCCCGATCCGTCCGTAGAGGTCCACGGATCGGTAGCAAGGCCCTTCCCGCTTCCGTCAGCTGGGGATGCGTGATCAGCCAATTTCAGCGGGTCCGCCGTAGCCCTGGCAAGACGGACAGGCTCAGGGCGACGGGCTTCCCCCCGTTTCCCGGGCGCCGCTCCAGGCCGGGTTGTCCGGGTACCAGAAGCGGGAGTGACAGTTCTCGCACGCCACGTCCAGCCTGTCCCCGCCGTCCAGCAGCCCGTCGACGTCTCGGGCTCTGACGGCATCGAGCATCACCACCCCGGCGTCGTGCAGCTCCCGCGCGAGTCTCATCCATGCGTCGCGGTTGTTGGCCACGCGCACCGCGATCTCATCCGGTTCCAGGTCGACCCCGGGCAGCTCCGAGACCGCCCCCTCGCGCGCGATCCGGCGGCCGTCGATCAGCAGCAGGTTGCCGGCTTCGACCAGCATGATCGCGCCGCGCTCGAGCGCCAACCAATCCTCCTCGGTCTGGGGTCGCACTTCCTCCACACCGGCGTCGGTGACCGTGGTCACGACCGCGTCCCACATGGCGTCGGCCGCCGGGTCGACCATCGAGCGCATGATGTCCTCGACAGAGGCGGTCGGCTGGAACTCGGGGAGCGGTGGCGCCGCCGGCGCGGGGGCGTCGGTTGCGCAGGACGTCAGCATGGTGGCTGCCAGCGTGACCTGGAGGACTCGCCAGCGACTTGGGTGGCGTCTGTTGGTCCACATCGTCGATGTCGACATCCTTGCCGGCCGTCCAATACTTAACGACAAGGAAAGGCGCTTTGCATCGCCCGCAGGACCAGCTCCGTGTCCTGATCGGACAGTGTCAGCGGGTTGTTGTTCAGGTATTGTACGACCGCCCAGACCGCCTGCGCGCTGGAGGCGTCTTCGGGCACACAGACCTGATCGGTCATGTGGGTGTGCGCCGTGTTCGCGACGCCCCGCACCAAACCCGCACAGTATCCCATCCCGAACGGGTCCAGCTCGAAGGTGTCCTCCCGCCCGGCGCCGGTGCGACCCAAAAACTCGAAGTACAGCGTGCAGTTCTGCACCAGCTCGCCGCCGGTGCCGCTGCGACCCTGTCTCGCGCGCCCGGTGTCGGTGGTCTGAACGGTTGCGAGCAGCACGATGACGAGCAGCAGCCCCGCCTGTTTCATGGCGTCCCCCAAGGTTCTCGGACGGCCTCGTGCCCCGTCTCAGAAATGCGCTACGCGACATTATACGGGCGGGCCCTTAGTAGCTAGCTCCGGGTTCTCCGGTTGTGTCAACCGGCCCCAATATTGTTGTGGTGAGCCCCCATGGGCCCTGACGTCCCGCGCGTGTCGAATCCGGCGAGAGGGCGTTGGCGCGCGTCCGGTTCCGCGGCCCAACAACGTCTGACATGCCGCTGGTGGTGTCCACCGCCGATTGTGCCGAACCACGAACTCATCGAGGTCGACCGGAAGCGGTGCCTGGCTGACGCCATGGGACGTGCCGATCAGACTCGCGCAGGTTCCCGGAAAGGACGGACGCGCCACGCCCGTACACGACATCTCGGAGGCTGTTGAAACAACCGCATAAGCAGGAGCTAGCTAGGCCACCCACTTGGAGACGGGCGCCCTGGCCTCCTCGAGCGGTTGGATGATGACATCGACCAGCACCGGGCCGTCCGAGGACAGCGCCTGGTCCAGGGTCGCCCGGAGGTCGCCGGGATTCTCCACACGGAGCCCACGGATGCCGTACGCTTCGGCAATCGCCGCGTGATCCGATCGGGAGAAGTCGACGGAGAAGTAGCCGCCCGACAACTGCTTCTGGCCGGCCTTGATCCACCCGTAGCTCGCGTTGTTGAGCACGATCAGGGTGACCGTTAGGTTCAACCGCGCGATTGTTTCCAGCTCGCCCGCCGAGATCCCGAAGCTGCCGTCACCCATTACCCCGACGACGCGGGCGGCGTCCGGTCTGGCGTGGTAGGCGCCGCAGACCGCCGGCAAGGCATAGCCGAGCGCGCCGTGGGCTCGGGGGCTTACGAACCACCTGCCGGCCTGGGGCAGCCGGTAGTAGGCGGACAAATAGGGACAGGGTGTCCCGGGGTCCGCGCAGATGACCGCGCGCGGCGGCAGCAGCGCTGACAGCTCGGCGACGAAGCGTTCGGGTCGGATCGGCGTCCGGTCCGACCCGAATTCTTCAATCGAGGCCAGGTAGGCGTCACGACGCCGTTCGATCTCGTGCGCCTCGATCTTCTCAGCCGGGCGCCCGCCGAGTCTGTCCGAGACCTCCTCAACGAGGGCGGCCAACCCCATCTTGGCGTCTGCCACGATGCCCGCGGCCGTCTGGTAGTTGTGGCCGATGCGTGCCGGGTCCACGTCCATCTGGATTAGCGTCTTCTCCCCGTCGGCGGGAAGCGTCCACTTCTCGGTGGTCACCGATCCCTGGCGGGAGCCGACGTACAAAATGACGTCCGACTCGCGGAGCATGTCGTGACGGAACCCCAGGCCGCCGTTGCTCCCGACGACCCCCAGCGAGTACGGATGGGTCTCGGCGATGCTCCCCTTCCCGCCGATCGAGGTGGCGACCGGCATGCCGAGTAGCTCGGCCAGGGCGGTCACCTCCTCCCACGCCCCGGAGCGCAGGACCCCCGCACCGGCGACAATCAACGGGCGGTGGGCGTCGACCAGCCGCGTGGCGGCCGCCCGCACCGCGTCTGGCGAGGGTGCGGGCCGGTCTGCCGGCGCGGTGTTGAAGCGCGCATCGATCGTGACCTCGGCCGCGGCGACCTCGTCCAGCTGCACGTCGTACGGCAGGACGACATGCGCGGCGCCGAGCGGCCCGGTCGTGGCGTCTCGGAAGGCGGCGCCGATCGCCGTGACCAGCTCGCGCGCGGAGCGGGGCCGTATCGTCGACCGCGTGATCGGGGCGAACAGCGCCGTCTGATCGAGCTCGGTCAGGGTCCCGCGGCCGGCGTCGTGCTGGTCGATGTCCGAGGTCAGGCAGACCAGCGGAACCGACGACGCGTCGGCCTCGGCCACACCCGGCAAGATGTAGGTCGCGCCGCCACCGCTGGGTCCCTCACAGACGCCCACCTTCCCGCTCAACCGAGCGTAGGCGTCCGCCATGAACGAGGCGGAGCGTTCGTCCCGGGTCAGGACGTGCCGGATGCCGTGGTCGGAAGAGGCCAGCGCGTCATAGAACGGCAGGCTCGTGTCACCGCACAGCCCAAAGATCACCTCGACGCCGACATCTCGGAGCAGCTTGACGACCGCTTCGCCTCCACGCATGCTCGACATTCCTACTGGCGTTTGCTGGTCCGCCGCGTGGGGTCCTGAACAGCCCAGATTTTTCCCTGGAGCACATCCTCGACCGCCGCGACCGGCATCACGAGCCCGGGGACGTCGTGCTCGTCGAGCAGGTTCGCGTGATCCACGGTGACGGTCTTCCAGAAGTCGTGAGCGAGCATTCTTGGCGTCACCCTTGTACCAGTACTCGATAGTAGCAGACGGCCTCAGCCCGGTCGGAGGCGCCTGCCGCTATAATTCATCGACCCTGAGACGAGGTTCGTATGACACCCATTCGCTGTTTCACCCACCGGTGGCGCATCCTGGCCGTCCCGACCGGGCTGGCTGCGTGGCTAGTCGTCGTGGCTGTCCTCGCCGGCGTCACGGCGATCGCCCAATCCCCGACGCGGCTCAGCTTCACCGAGGAGCAGGCCGAGACGGGACGGGCCGCCTACGCTGAGCGGTGCGCGTCCTGCCACGGCGACAACCTGGACGACGGCGAGGTAGCGCCGCCGCTCAAGGGGGTCGACTTCCGCGAGCGGTGGCGGGCCGAGTCTCCCGAGACGCTCTTCCTGCTGACGAGCGACACGATGCCCCAAGACCAGCCGGGCGCGCTCGACGACGCGACCTACGCCGCGTTGGTGGCCTACATCTATCAGGAGAACGGAACCGCGCCTCGCGGAGAGGTGCTGCCTGACGATCCCGACGTGCTGGCGGCGATCTCGCCGCCGCGGTGGAGCCGTGGGGGGGGCGGTGGGCTGGCGCCGGGGGCGGCGCTGCCGCCGTATCCGATGGCGCGCAACCCGCTGACCAGTCTGAGCCCTGTCACCGACGCGATGCTCGAGAACGTGGCCCCGCAGGACTGGCTGCTGTGGCGCCGCACGTACGACGCGTATGGCTTCAGCCCGCTCGACGCGATCAACCGGTCCAACGTCGACGACCTGCGGGTGGCCTGGAGCTGGTCGCTGCCGACCGGGCCGAACGAGTCGACGCCGATTGTCCATGACGGCGTGCTGTTCATCTACGGCTACGGGGACGAGGTGCAGGCGCTCGACGCAGCCACAGGTGATCTGCTCTGGCAGTATTCGCGCCGTCTGCCGCGGGGCACGGCCCCGAGCGTCAAGCGGGGCATGTCGCTCTACGGCGAGCGTCTCTACGTCCCGACCTCCGACGCGCACATCGTGGCGCTTGACGCCAGAACCGGACGCGTCGTCTGGGACAAGCCGGTGGCCGACCGCGAAGAGGGCTACCGGATGACTGGCGGCACCCTGGTGGCCCGGGGCAAGGTGATGGTTGGCACGACCGGTCGCGCGGGTGGCGGCAACTACATCGTGGCGCTCGATGCCGAGACCGGCGAGGTGGCCTGGCGCTTCGCCACCATCGCGCAGCCCGGCGAGCCGTTCGGCAACAGTTGGAATGCGCTGCCGGTGGAAGAGCGGAACGGTGGGTCAGTCTGGATTCCCGGCAGCTACGACCCGGTCAATAACCTCGCGTTCTTCGCCCCCGGGAACACCTATGACACGGGCCCGCTCCGCGACCTGGTGTCGCAGCCGGAGGTGACCAACGACGCGCTCTATCTGGACTCGACACTGGCGCTGAACCCGGATACCGGCGAGCTGGTCTGGCACTTCCAGCACCAGGCCAATGGCCAGTGGGACCTCGACTGGGCATTCGAGCGGCAGATCATCCAGCTGCCGGTCAACGGCGAGCTGAAGCGCCTGGTCGTGACCACCGGCAAGCAGGCGATCTTCGACCTGCTCGAGGCCGACACCGGCAAATACGTCTCGTCGATCGACCTGGGTCTGCAGAACCTGGTGACCGCGATTGACCCGGTGACCGGGGCCAAGACCACCGACCCGAGGCTGCTACCGGGTGACGGAGAAACGAAGATGGTCTGCCCGCACGTCAGTGGAGGACGTGGCTGGATGCCGACCTCCTATGACGCGCGGTCGAAGGTCGTCTATGTGCCGATCGTGGAGGCCTGCATGGACCTGGTGCCGGTGCCCGACGGCGAGCGTGGCAGCCTGTCGAGCGGTGTCCGCTGGACGGTGCGGCCGCGGCCGGAGAGCGACGGGAACTATGGGCGGCTGGAGGCGGTGAATCTCGAGACCGGCGAGACCATGTGGATTACGCGTCAGCGGGCGCCGCAGACGACCGGCACGCTCGTCACGGCCGGTGGGCTCGTGTTTGCGGGTGCGCTCGACCGGCGTGTCGCCGCGTACGACGCGAACACCGGTGACCAACTCTGGCAGACGCGGCTGAACGAGGTGCCCAGCTCGGCGCCGATCAGCTACGCAGCCGGCGGCAAGCAGTACATCGCGATGATCGTGGGCAGTGGCGGCTACCAGTCGGGTAGCTACAACGTGATGGTGCCCGAGATCAGGAACCCGCCGGACCGCGGGGCTGCGCTGTGGGTGTTTGAGCTGCCGTAGGCAGACGTTCACGGCCCTGCCTGCCGGTCATCGGCTACGGGCTATGGGCTACAGACGTTGGGCGCTCTGGAGGAGCCTCGCCGGGGCTCAGCTTCCGGGCGTCGGCGCCATGGCGCCGACGTGAGCGCCCAAAGACTATAGCCATAGCCCAAAGCCATGGGGTCGCGGGCGGCGGTTCCAGCTTTACCGCGCCTCTGCCCCTTTCCTTTCCAGCGCCCGCGCGCCGAGCAGCAGGTTCTCCATCCCGTAGTTACGCTCGTGGCACGCGTACTCGTAGACGAGCCCCTCCGTCTTCGGCAGGTCGAGCGTGGCGGTCCACGCGCGCTCCCACGTCGTCGGGTCCTCGAACGTCACCTGGTAGCTCAGGATGTTGGCCTCCGGTCGTGAGAAGTGCTCGACCAATGTCAGGTTCTCTCCGGAACCACGCCACGGGGCCTGTCCCGAGAAGTGGGTGGTTTCGACCACCAGCGTGTCGCCCTCCCAGTGTCCCCGAGAGCGACCCAGCCACTGGCTCGGGGTGTGGTCGGTTGGTCCGCTGCCGTTCAGCGGGATGATCCGCAGCTCGTGAACCATCTCCAGGAGGATCGCCACATGGTCCTCGCTCTGGAAGATCTGGAAGTTGTTGTTGTAGGCCCCGCCCAACCGGACGGTGCCGCGCGACAGGCACCGTTCCCACAGGTTGCGGTCTTCCGGGTTCTCGGAATTCCCCCGGGGGCGCGCTGCTGCACGCCGGGCCGCGGTGCGCGCGTCCGCCTCGGTGGTTCGCGACGGGATCCGTCCGTCCGGCGGGTCGGTGATCAGCGCCGTCCGCCCGTCAGAGAGTCCGCGGTCCCACCAGAACTGGTTGTAGGCGAGACCCACGTCGCGTTGCGCGCTCAGCTCGCTGCGTCGTTCCGAGCTGGCGAACGTCGTGGCGTTCAGGTTCGCTTGGGCGATCTCCTCCGCGGTCAGGAACTCGCGTCCCTCGTATCGGCTGGGTCGCTCGAGCGGAGTGGCGGTGCCGTGGTCCCATACGCCCTGCAGATCGGGTACACCCCAAGGCATGCGAGGGGCGGGCGAGCCGTCGGGCGCCCGCCCGGCTGAGGCGGGCTGGCCCGCCAGCGCCGCCGGCGCCAGACAGCCGATCGCGAGCACGGTCGACAGGACGGTGATCTTACGGTGGTTCATCTGTTCGTCTCCTGGCTCCTGCGTTCACTCCTGAAGCTGTCTCGACAGTATACGCCTGGTCGAGACTATGATGAGGCGGTGCCATGACCGAAAGAGGGGCCTGTGTCTGGCAAACCGATGCTCCTGGCCGTCGTCGCAGCTGTCGTCACGGCGGTCAGCGCGACCGTCGCCATGAACTGGATCGGGTTCCCGGCCAACGGGAGCGTGGTTGGAGGCGTCGTGGGTGGGGTCGTCGGGGCGATGGTCGCCAAGAAGTGCTGACGGAGAGGACGACATGCGATTCGCGCTGCCGCTGGTGACCGTGTCGTGTCTGACGGGTGCGCTGCTGGCCCAGGCGCCCGGTACGGTGTTTCTCGAAGACCTCACCTGGACCGAGGTACGCGATGCCCTCGCGGATGGGACGACGACGGTGATCATCCCCACCGGCGGGACCGAGCAGAACGGCCCTCACATGGTGCTGGGCAAACACAACTATCTCGTGAAACACAAGGCGGGAGAGGTCGCCAGGCGGCTGGGGAACACGCTGGTCGCGCCGGTCATGGCGTATGTGCCGGAAGGGGACGTCGACCCGCCGACCGGGCACATGCGGTTCCCCGGCACGATCACCACACCCCCGGGGGTGTTCGAGCAGGTGTTGGAGTTTGCGGCCAGAAGCTTCAAACAGCACGGGTTCCGGGACATCGCGCTGCTCGGCGACAGCGGGGGCAATCAGGCGTCGCAGGCCGCTGTGGCCGAGCGACTCAACCGGGAGTGGGCGGACACACCGGTCCGCGTGCATCACCTGACCGACTATTATCCCGGTCCGGGTGACGCTTGGCTCGTCGAGCAGGGTGAGCGCGAAGAAGACGTCGGTTCACACGCGGGCATGCACGACACGGCGAGCTTTCTGTTCCTCGACCCGTCGAAGCTGCGTCTCGACCGGATGGAGCGGGGCACCGGCGGCGAGGGCAACGGTGTCAACGGGCATCCCGGGCGGTCGACCGCCGAGTATGGCGATCGGATTCTCGAGATGCAGATCGCCGCGGCGGTGCGACAGATCGGAATGCTCCGAGAGCGCAGGTAAACAGATCCCCCTGAGGAGATCCCATGACACGCCACACCCGCATAGGCTGGCTCGTTTCCGCGGCCTGTTTTGTCCTAGTCACGTCCCTGACCGCCTTGCAATCCGATGCCGTGGGGAATCTAACGGGCGTGGTGCGGAGCCCGGCCGGCCCCGAGGCCGGCGTGTGGGTGATCGCCGAGACCGACGACCTCGATACCCGTTTCCGCAAGATCGTGGTCACCGATGATGACGGGCGGTTTCTCGTGCCCGACCTGCCGGGGGCCTCGTATCGCGTCTGGGTCCGCGGCTACGGGCTGGTCGACTCGCTGCCGGTCACGGCCGAGCCGGGGCAGACGCTGGCGCTCAATGCGGTGCCGGCCGGCTCGCCCCGGGAGGCGGCCCAGGTGTATCCGGCCAACTACTGGTATGCGTTGCTCGAACCGCCGGCCGCTGACCAGTTTCCAGGTACGGGCCCAGCCGGCAACGGGATCTCTCGCAGGCTACAGAGTCAGGCTGCCTGGATCGACGTCACCAAGCAGGGCTGTCAGCTGTGTCATCAGATGGGCAATCGGTTCACCTTTGACACCAGCCATCTCGCCCGGTTCGATTCGACGATCGCGGCCTGGGATCACCGCCTGACGTTCGGACAGCGCGGATCGCAGATGAGCGGCGTTCTCAACCGGTTCGGTCGCGACCGCGGGCTCGCGATGTTCGCCGACTGGAGCGACCGGATCGCCGCCGGCGAGGTGCCGGTGGCGCCGCCGCGGCCCCGGGGCGTCGAGCGAAACCTGGTGCTGACGATGTGGGAATGGGCGGGCGAGACGTCGTACGTACACGACGAGATCACGACCGACAAACGCGATCCGATGGTCAATGCGGACGGCCTCGTGTATGGCGTGTCGATCACCAGCGACAAGCTCGTGATCACCGACACGGCGCGTCATCAGTCCACCGAGCTGGATGTCCCGTTGCGGGAACCGAGGGAGATGGTGCCCTCGATGTTTCCGACCGGACCCGGGTTCGAGCCGTCGCCCTACTGGGACGACGAGGTCATTTTCGATGCGCCGGCCAACCCGCACAACCCGATGATGGATGCGCGTGGGCGCGTCTGGTTGACGTCCACGGTCCGCCGGCGCGACAACCCCGAGTGGTGTAAGGAAGGCTCGTCGCATCCGTCAGCGGCCTACTTCCCGATTGCTCGTAGCGGGCGTCAGATCTCGGCCTACGACCCGGAGCGGCAGAGCTGGCTGCTGGTCGACAGCTGCTACGCCACGCATCACCTCCAGTTCGGCGAAGACGCCAACGACACGCTCTGGTTCAGCGGCGACTCGAATGTCGTTGGGTGGCTCGACACACAGGTGTTCGACGAGACGGGCGACGAGCGGGCCTCCCAGGGGTGGTGTCCGACGGTCATCGACACCAACGGCGACGGCGCGATCACGAGACCGTGGAACGAGCCGGGCGAACCGGTCGATCCGCGGCGCGACACACGCACCGTCGGATTCGCGTACGGCATCATCGCCAACCCGGTCGACGACTCGGCCTGGATTGCCCGGACGGGACCGTTCCCAGGGCGGCTCGTCCGGCTCGACCGCGGCGATGACCCGCCTGAGACCTGCATCGCCGAGGTGTACGAGCCACCGACCATCGAGAACCCTGCGGTCGATTCGGCCCAGACCGGTCATGCCCCACGCGGCGTGGACGTTGACCGGAACGGCATCATCTGGACGGCGCTCTCGGGCAGCGGACACATCGCCAGCTTCGACCGCAGCAAATGCCGTGTGCTGAACGGGCCGGAGGCGACCGGGCCGCATTGCCCCGAAGGATGGGTGTTGTATCCGACCCCCGGGCCGCAAATGAAGGGCGTGACCGATCCCGGGAGTGCCGATTATCACTACTACAACTGGGTGGACCAGTTCGACACGCTCGGGCTCGGGCCGAACGTGCCGATGGCGCCCGGTTCGGGCTCAGATTCGCTGCTCGCGCTGATGCCCGACACCGGGGAGTGGGTCGTGCTCCGGGTGCCGTATCCGCTCGGGTTCTTCGCGCGCGGGCTCGACGGACGGATCGATGATCCCACAGCCGGTTGGAAGGGACGCGGGCTGTGGGCCAACTACGGGTCGAACCTGAACTGGCACATCGAAGGCGGCAAGGGAACGCGCAGTTCGATCATCCACTTCCAGCTGCGGCCTCACCCGCTCGCCGAGTGACGTCGGACTCGGTCGTGGGCGTCGATTCCAGCCCACGGCACCGTATGCAGGTGCCGATTCCGTAAGGCTTCAGGGCGCGACCGGTGGGCCGTGGCACCCGTCCGGGCTTCGGTCCGGGAGCGGGCGGCCATCGTGGTCGTCGCCAGGGCAGCCGGCGCCATGGCGGCAAGACCCTGCATCGCTTGGCGACGTGTCATTTCTCGAGGCATGGCTGCTTCTCCTTCATGTAAACGAGGGAGCCTTCCGAGAGTATAGGCCCGGGGTAGTGTCTGCCGGCGCCAAAAGACCGGTTTCTCCGTCGTCGAGCCATGTCCGGCCTGCCTGCGATACCATTGACCGGCATGAAACGGCTCGCCGGGCTGCTGGGTTCGGTCGCGGGTCTGCTCGCCGTCCTGGGCGTTGCGCCGCCGGTGTCGGCACACCCGGCGCCGTTCAGCTTCGTCGATCTGCACATCCACCAGGCCTCGGTGGACATCGAGGTGGTGATCCATGCGTTCGACGTGGCCTACGAGCTCGGGATCGACCCGCCGGGCCGCGTGCTCGACCCAGACGTGCTGGGGTCTGGCACCCAGCGTCTGGCGGCCCTGCTACGCGACCGGCTCCAGGTTCTTGTCGACGGGCGTCCGCTGCCCTTCGACAGCTGGTCGGCCGCCGAGGTGTTGCTCGAGCGCCAGTCGGTGCGGCTGCGTGCGCGGGCTGACCTTGGCAGCCCGCCCGGTGTCATCGTTGTATCGGCCACACTGTTTCCCTACGACGAGGCCCATCAGACCTTCCTGAATTTCTACGATGACGGGGAGCTGACCTCTCAGGCCATCCTGGGGGCAGACCAGACCCGCAACGAGTACTTCGTCGGGAGCCGCCAGGGCACGCTGGCGGTCATTCGGAAGTTTGTGCCGGAGGGTGTTCACCATATACTCATCGGGCCGGATCACCTGCTCTTTCTGGTGGGTCTGCTGCTGCTCGGCGGGTCTGTGCGCCGGTTGCTGACGGTCATCACCGGTTTCACGGTGGCCCACAGCGTCACACTGGTGCTGGCGGTGCTGAACATCGTCACCCCGCCTGGCCGAGTGGTCGAGCCGATCATCGCGCTGAGCATCGTGTATGTAGGCGTCGACAACCTGATGGTGCGTGGCGGCCGCGACATGCGCGTCTGGATCGCCCTGGTGTTCGGGTTGATTCACGGCTTCGGGTTCGCGAGTGTGCTCCAGGAGATGGGGTTGCCGAGTGGGGCGCTTGGCTGGTCGCTGTTCTCGTTCAATCTCGGTGTGGAAATCGGGCAGGTCACCGTGGCAGTCGTCGTTGCCTCGGCGTTGATGGCGCTGCGCGCACGCAGCGATGTGGCGGGGCGCCGGCTCGCCGTCGCCGGCTCTATCGCAGTGATGGCGGCCGGCACGTTCTGGTTCATTGAGCGGGTGTTTTTCTCCGGAGGCATGGCATGAGAAGAGTAGTGATGCTCGGCGCGTTGGTACTGGTCGGCGCGTTGTCGGTCATTGGCGTGGCCGGCCAGCAGGGCCAGATGAACCTCGAGGTCGACCGGCTCGAAGACAACCTATTCGTTCTCCGCGGTGGTGGCGGCAACTCGGCCGCGTTCATCACGAGCAATGGCGTGGTGCTGGTCGACACGAAGCTCGCGGGCTGGGGACAGCCGCTCATCGACAAGATCGGCGAGCTGACCTCCCAGCCGATCACGACGATCATCAACACCCACGCGCACTTCGACCACGTGGACGGCAACGTAGAGTTTCCGGCCTCGGTCGAGTTCGTCGCGCACGAGAATACCCAGCGGTTGATGCGCGAAAACAACGGCGTCCGCGGGCTGGGGCCGGCGAGAGAGAGCCCGTTCGATGGGAACAATGCGAACGGGATCCCCGAGCGGACCTTCACCGACACGCTGACGCTGGGCAGCGGGGCGGATCGGGTCGAGTTGCACTACTTCGGTCGCGCGCACACGGGTGGCGACACGTGGGTCGTGTTCCCCGCCCTGCGGGTGATGCACGCCGGTGACGCGTTCCCTGCCAAGATGGTCCCGATCATGGACTCGAACAACGGGGGTAGCGGCATCGATTATCCGGACACGCTGCGGAAGGCGTCCCGGGGGATCACCGACGTCGACCGGATCATTACGGGGCACAGCACGGTGATGACACCAGCCGATCTGAGCGAGTACGCCGACTTCGTGAGCTGGTTCCTGTCGGATGTCCGCGCGGGCAAGGCCCGCGGCGAGTCGGCCGCCGAATTTGTGTCCGGTTGGCAGGTGCCGAGCATGTATTCCGGCTACAACAAGGGGCCGGCAGAGCGCCTGCAGGTCTACGTGCAGGACATCTACGACGATCTCCCGTAGGACGCCGGCCAGACCGCCGTGACGGGCATGTCTGAAAAGGCGTGATCCTGGGACCGTGGATCGGGATAATAACGACGTTGCGTCCTGAAGCCAGCTGTTGTGAACGTGTGTGAGAAGGGATAGACCATGTCGAAAAAGACCACTCGTCGTGAAGTCCTGAAGGGCGGCGCCGCGATGGCGGGGCTGGGCGTACTCGGTTTCCCGGAATGGGCGTTCCCGGCGCTTGCACAGGGCGAGACGCTCGTCGCGTTCACCGATCTGCCAGAGGAGGTCGTCCTGGAACGGACGCCGGACAGGCGGATCATCGACGTCCGGGACATCGACGGACCGGTCACGCCGGCTGACAAGTGGTTCACGACCCAGCACTATGGTCACCCGGAGATCGATCGCGCCACCTACCGTCTCGCGGTCTCGGGGCTGGTCGACCGCCCGCTCTCGCTGTCGCTGGGCGACCTCCGGGGCCTGCCGAGCAGGGAACTGGTGTTCGGATTCGAGTGCTCAGGGAATCGCGGGCCGTTGAACGGACTGTCGAGCAATGGCCGATGGACCGGCGTTCCCCTGAGGACGGTGCTCGAGCGTGCCGGGGTGCAGGCCTCCGCGCGGGAGTTCGTGTTCTTCGGCGCTGACCACGGAGAGGAAGAGGTGGTGTTCCGCGGCCGGACCTCCACCGTGGACCAGCAGTATGGTCGGAGCCTGCAACGCGACATCGCGCTGTCGAACGAGCCGCTTCTGGCCTACGCGTTGAACGGCGAGCCGCTGTCGACTCACCAGGGACGGCCGCTCCGCCTGCTGGTGCCCGGGTGGTACGGGGCGCCCAACGTCAAGTGGGTGTCCGAGATTCACGTGCAGGAAGACCAGTATCTCGGCAAGTATCAGGCCCGCTGGTATCGCACGTTGAAGGGCGAGATGGTCAACGGCGTGATGAAGTGGAAGGAGACCGCGATCACGAAGATGCGGTTGAAGTCCTACATTGCGCGGGTGACCAAGATGGGGAACCAGCACAAAGTGTTCGGGGTAATCATGCACGACGGGACCCCGATCCGGTCGGTCGAGGTGCGGGTGGACGACGGTCCGTGGCAGCCGGCGACGCTGGACCCGACCACCCGCGAGACCTATTCCTGGAAGTTCTTCAACTTCGATTGGAATGGCGCCACGCCCGGGGAGCACACGATCACCTCGCGCGCGACCGACACCAGCGGCTACATGCAGCCGACGGCCGAGGGTCTGGAGGAGGTCAAAAAGACCTTCCTTGAGCAGAACAACCAGCATCCTCGCACCGTCATGATCACGTGACGGTGCGCTGAGGACCGAAGTCAGGAGTCAGAAGGCAGGAAGCAGAAGATCATCGGTCGGCTTCGCCATCTTTTGCAACGGCCCTCCGGATCGAATCTGGAGGGCCGTTGGTCTGTGCGGGGCTGGGTGCCATGTCGAGATGCCCGGGGTGCCCGGCTCGGACCGGCCCGAAGAAGCAAAGAGCAAGGCGAACTGAAGACGGCGAAGCCCACAAATGGTCTTCTGACTTCTCACTTCTGGCTTGCCCCGAGGGTCGTCACACGAAGGGCCGTGGCGTGGGTGCGTCCGGTGGATGTCATCGTGGCGCTCCAGTCCATTGGCAGTTGCAGCAAGGTCGGGTCACGACGCTCGTGTGCGTGCCGCCCATGGGCCCGGTCAAGAATAACTTCACATTTGTGGCCGCCGATCCATTCCGTCTGGCGGCGTTCCTCGTCAGGCGAATACTGCCCGTATGCTCCTTCCTCGCGCCTTGCAATGGCCGGGCGCGGCATGAGTACGACGCCCGAAAATGCCAACCTATCCTTGACTGGACCCCATGCTGACCACTGGTCGACGCGTCGTGGGGTCACGGCCGCGGCGTGCGGTAGGTCGGCTCTCATCGTGGGCAGGTCTGTGCAGCCGGGCGGTATAATCGCTCAACTTCCGAGCACTCGCGAATGACGCGTGGTCGAGGCATCACCGCATGGACCAGAAACGTTTCTTGATCACCGGGGGAAGCCAGGGAATCGGCGCTGCCCTCGTCACGCTGGCGCGCAAGGCCGGACACCGGGTGGTGTTCACCGGACGACATGACGACACCATCGGGCAGGTGGTCGGTGAGACCGGCGCGTTCGGGCTGCGGGCAGATAGCTCCAGTGGCGATGACAACCAGAAGACCGTCGAGGTCTGTACGCAGCAGATGGGCGGTGTTGACGTGCTCGTCAACAACGCCGCGTCCTGGTACGACGCGGCGATCGGCGAGCTCGACCTCGACGCCATGCGCCGGTTGTTCGACACCAACGTCTTCGGCATGGTCGACCTGACCAACCGGGTCGTGCCCCTCATGAAAGCGCAGACACCCGAGGGGGGCGACATCGTGAACATCGCCTCCACCTCCGGCACCAAAGGGCGCAAGCTCGGGACCGCCTACGCCGCCAGCAAATGGGCGGTGCGAGGCATCAGTCAGTGCTGGCAGGCCGAGCTCCGACCACACAGCATCCGCGTCATCAGCATCTGTCCGTCCGAGGTCCAGACCCGCTGGGGTGGCCGGACCGGCCGGAACAACCCCAACAAGCTCTACGCGGTCGACATCGCCGCGACCATCATGGCGGCGCTCAACATGCCCTCCCGCGCGCTGTGGCCCGAGCTTTCGGTGTTCGCGACCAACCCGTGGAAAGAGGAGTAGCAGAATATGCCAATGAAACGCATCGCATTCATTGCGCTCATCGCGTTGGCGTTGCTGGTAGCGCCCCTGACGGTTCAGGCGCAGACCCCAGAGCCGTCGTCTCCACCCCGCACGGCCTACGGCCGACCGGACCTGCAGGGGGTGTGGGACTTTCGAACGATCACGCCGTTGCAGCGCCCGGCGGCGCAGGGTGACAAGGCGGTGCTGACCGCCGAGGAGGCCGCGCAGATCGAAGCGCAGTGGGCGGGCATAAAATTGTTCGATCGCCCTGCGCGCGAGGGCGAAGTCATCGCCTACAACGACTTCTGGCTCGATCTGGGAACCAATGTCGTGGGCACCAGACGCACGTCGCTGATCGTGGACCCGCCCGATGGCCGACTGCCGCCGCTGGTGCCGAATGTGCCGCGACAGGTCGCCTCGCTCGACGTGGATCTGCCCGGCGAACGTCCGGTGCGCTACCGGGCCGGCGGTATTGGCGTCGATGGTCCGGAGGACCGCGGCGTCGGCGTGCGGTGCATCCTGGGGTTCAACTCGGGGCCGCCGGTCATGCCCAGTGGTTACAACAACAATATGCAGCTTTTCCAGACACCCGAACACGTGGTGGTCCTCACCGAGATGGTGCACGACGCCCGCATCATCCCGCTGGACGGGCGCGCGCATCTCCCCGAGGAGGTGCAGCAGTGGAACGGCGACTCGAGGGGGCACTGGGACGGTGACACGCTGGTGGTCGAGACCACCAACTTCACCGGCAAGACCGCCAGCTTCAACGACAACATCACGAGCGCCATCGGCACGGGCGAGACCCTGCACCTGAGGGAACGGTTCACCCGTGTCGATGCCGAGACGCTGCTCTACGAGTACACCGTCGAGGACCCGACGGCCTTCACACGCCCGTTCACCGTTGCGCACCCGATGCGCAAGAACCTGGGGCAGATGTTCGAGTACGCGTGTCACGAGGGGAACTACGGCATGACGAACATGCTGACGGGCGCGCGCGTTCAGGAGAAGGCGGCTGAAGACACCGCCAGGCCGGAATAGCCATGCGTCTCAGATGGAGGGTGGCGACCACGATCGCAGCCTCGCTGTTGGTGTCCAGCGTCGCCGGTGCGCAGAGCTTCCAGCTGTTCGAGGCCACGATTGACGACGTGCACGCGGCCCTCACCTCGAGGCAGATCACGTGTCGTGAGCTGGTACAACGTTACCTCGACCGCATCGAGGCGTACGACGAGGCCGGTCCTGCGCTGAACGCCATCCAGCACATCAACCCCAGTGCACTGCAGCAGGCCGAGTCGCTCGACTCGACCTTCGCCACATCGGGACCCGTCGGCGCGCTGCACTGTATTCCGGTGCTGCTCAAAGATCAGGTCGAGACACGCGACATGCCGACGACCTACGGATCGGCGCTGTTCGAGGGCTTCGTGTCCGGGCGCGACGCCACCATCGTCGTCCGGATGCAAGAGGCCGGGGCGATCATCCTGGCGAAGACGAACATGGGCGAGTTCGCATCCCGCTACGTCGGCTCCGCCTTTGGCGTCATCAGAAATGCCTACGACCCGACGCGGAACCCCAGCGGCTCCTCGGGTGGCACCGGCAGCGGGATCGCCGCCAACTTCGGGATGGTGGGCATCGGCGAGGACACCGGCGGGTCCATCCGTGGCCCGGCGGCGGTCCACAGCCTCGTCGGCCTGCGACCCACCGTTCCGCTAGTCAGCCGACACGGGATGATGCCGGCAAACCCGTCCAGCGACACACTGGGACCGATGGCTCGCACGGTGAAGGACGCGGCGATTCTGCTCGATGTGATCGCCGGCTATGACCCGAACGACCCGGTCACCGCCTACGCCGCGGGCCAGGTACCGGCCTCGTATACCGCGGGTCTCGCGGCGGTTGGCCTGCAGGGGGTGCGCATCGGCGTCATCCGCGAACCGATGGATCCCAAGACCGACCCCGAGTCCGACGACTACAGACAGGTGCGGGCAGTGGTCGACAGGGCCATTGCCGATCTCCAGTCTCTCGGCGCCGTCGTCGTCGACCCCGTGGTCGTTCCCGGCCTCGACTCGGTGCAGCAAACGTATGTCGGGAACAATTTCGAGACCGAGCAGGCGATGAACGCGTATCTGGCGCAGCATGCCGACGCCCCCATCGAGACAGTCCAGGACATCCTGCTGTCCGGCATCGTCACGCCGTGGCGAGCGAAGGGGCTGATGAACGTGGTGGGGAAGTCGACCGATGACCTCGGGTATCTGCAGATCCTCCAGGCGAGGGAACGGTTGAGGCGAGGCGTCTTGACCGTCATGGCAAACAACGAGCTCGATGCGTTGGTCTATGCGACCTTCGACCATCAGAACACGGTGATCGCGCCGGATGCCCTCACAAACGCCGACACGGAGGACGCCTATGCCCTGGGCAACAACCGCTATCTGAGCCCGGTCATCGGGTTCCCGGCCCTCACGGTGCCGGCCGGCTTTACGACCGACGGGTTGCCGGTCGGGTTCGAGTTCCTCGGGCGGCCGTTCACCGAAGCGGTGCTATTCAGATTCGGGTATGCCTACGAGCAGGGCACGCATCGCCGCGCGCCGCCGGCGACGACGCCCGCGTTCCCCGACCATCCCTAGAGGAGGGG
Organism: Acidobacteriota bacterium; assembly: GCA_015659035.1. Lineage (GTDB taxonomy): Bacteria > Acidobacteriota > Vicinamibacteria > Vicinamibacterales > UBA8438 > NP936. The sequence continues at coordinate 27,536 of DQNS01000095.1, forward strand.
GTCGTCCATGACGATGAACACACAAGGCGCGACACGCAGGAATCGATGGAGGTGGGTTGGCGTCGGAGCGGTCGTCGCGGTGTTCTGGAGCACGCCGCTGATGGCACAGCAGCAGCAGCCACTCCTCGATGCGTTGGGGCAGGTCCGAGAGGAGGCATACGACCACTTGCGTCGGACGCTGGTGGGCGACGACCAGGTCTACGAGAAGATCGACGGCCGCCGGCTGAAGGCGTGGCTGAACGAGGTCGTGGCTATTTCGCGCCAGAGCCGGGACGACGGCAACCGGTACTGGGGGCGTATCTCCGGCACGAAATATGAGGTGATGACGGCGGACTGGACCGAGGCGCAGTTCCGCCGCCTGGGTCTCGAGGACATGCGCCGGCAACCGTTCGAGCTGCGGCCACAGTGGTTCCCGACCGACTGGAGCCTGACTGCCACCGGCGGCGATCAAATGCTCAACTTCGTGTCGGCGAACCCCGCCACGCGGTCCCCGTCGTTCCCGAATGGCATTGAGGCCGAGGCGGTCTGGGTCGGGCTTGGCACCGCCGCCGACTTCGCCGGTCGTGACGTGGCCGGTAAGGCGGTCATCATCCAGACAATGCTCGCGCCCGGGCAGATGGGCAATTCGGCCTCCTGGGAGGGAGCGACCAAGCGTGCGCAGGACGAGGGCGCGGCGCTCATCGTCGGCATCTGGGGATACGGTGGGAACTTCGCCGTGTGGCAGAGCACCAACGCATTCCAGATGGTGCGGGACCCGGATGGGACGTCGCGCTATGTCAGCGAGTCGGTCACCACGCCCGGGTTCTTCATGGGGTTCGAGGACGGCCGGACGCTGCGCGATCTGGTGGGGACCGGCGAGTCGGTGACGATTTCCGCCCGCGTCGAGACCGAGATGCGCGCGGGTCTCACCAGTGCCAGCGTCTACGGCACGCTACCCGGCACGACCGACGAGACGATCTACGTCATGGCGCACATGGATGGGTACTACGATGCCGCGCTCGATAACGCGTCCGGCATGGCGGTGATGATCGGGCTGGCCGAGTACTTCGCCCGTGTGCCGCGAGCGGACCGGCGTCGGAGCATCACGTTCATCGGCACGGCGGGTCACCACGTTGGTTCGCCCAACGCGCCGTACCTGCGTGACCAGGGGATGCTCGAGAAGACGGCCCTGATGATCAACTGCGAGCACATTGCCCCAACGCAGTTCGTCGCCTTCAACACGGAGCTGCGACTGACCAATACCGTGACACCACGTCGCTGGTGGGTGCACGGAAGTCAGCAGCTGCTCGACCTGACTCTCGATGCCTACCGCACGTTCGGTGTCAGCGTCATCGGCGAGATGGACGGCCGCGCGACCGGCGAGATGATGTCGATCGACAGGGCGGCGCCGTCGGTGCAGCTCATCCGCTCGCCCGAGCACAAGCACACCGACGGCGACATCCCAAGCCTGGTGCCGGCCGCCGGTCTCGAGGCGGTCGCGCGTGCGTTCGCCAAAATCATCGACGAGGTCAACACGCTCGACCTCGCTGCGCTGCAAGCGGCGCGCATGAGGTCGAGCCGGTAGGACGCCACATGAGTCCGAGAGTCGGTCGTTGTTCGTCCGGCGCCTGGTGCGTGGCCGCCGCCGGATTCGTCCTGGTCCTGGTGGGCGCCGTCGCGTCGGCAGGTCAGCTGCCTGGTCTGCCGCCGGTGCCGCTCCCCGATGGTCCCCGGTTGTTCGATACGGCCGAAGAGCCACAGGTCCGTCTCGTGGTGGTCACGCGAGGCCTCTCGCATCCGTGGGGACTGACGTTTCTGCCGGACGGCCGCATGCTCGTCACCGAGCGCGCGGGACGACTGCGACTGATCCGTGACGGGGTGCTCGATCCGCAGGCTGTCTCCGGTGTGCCCGAGGTCCACGCTGTCGGGCTGGCCGGTTTGATGGACGTGGCCCTTCACCCACGGTTTTCCGAGAACCAGCTGGTCTATCTCACCTACTCGAAACCGGGGGACGAGGGCGTCCGGGTGACGCTCGCACGTGGGCGACTGAACGGTCTGGCGCTGAGGGACGTGCGAGATCTGTTTCTGTCCGACCCTGTTCGTGGCACCGCCGCCTCGCGGGTCGTGTTCGCACCCGATGGCACGCTGTTCATGACGGTGGGCGGAGCCTTTGGGGCATCCACAGGGGGCCGACGCGCCCAGGACCCGGCTGACACGGTCGGGAAGGTGGTGCGGCTCCGAGACGACGGCAGCGTCCCGGACGACAATCCCTTCGTCGGCCGGGAGGGCTATCGACCGGAAATCTATTCCCTCGGCCATCGTAACCAGCTCGGTCTGACGATTCATCCGGACACGGGTGCGCTGTGGCTGCACGAGAACGGGCCCCTCGGGGGTGACGAGATCAACCTGATTCGCGCGGGCGGTAACTACGGGTGGCCCGTCGTGTCCTACAGCCGCGAGTACTCCGGCCCGCGGGTCGCCTTCCGCACCTGGCAGGAGGGGATGGAGCCGGCGGAGATCGTCTGGCTCCCCTCGATTGCGCCCTCGGGCATGGTCTTCTACGACGGCGACCGTTTCCCAAACTGGAGGGGCAGCCTGTTCGTCGGCGCGCTCCGGACCGGGATGATCCGGAACACCGGCCACCTCGAGCGGATCGTCTTCAACGAACGCGGGGAGGAGGTGCGCCGCGAGTGGCTGCTAGCCGAGCTTCGGCAGCGCATCCGCGACGTCCGGCAGGGCCCAGACGGGCTGATCTACGTACTGACCGACGCCGACGAGGCCGCGCTTCTCAGAATAGAACCGGTCGAGTGATCTCCCGCCCGTGGACACCGATCGTCTCAGCTGGCGATGCGCCAGCGGGTCCGAGCCATGCATCGGTTGACCCCGGAAGAGGTCGACAGCATTCTGGCGATGGTTGCAACCAACGCGATCATCCGCGAGCCCACCGAGGCGTCTCTGCAGGTGCCTGACCCTGACGATCAACACGTGTGGGACCTGCTCGTCAGCCTGCCCGAGGCGATCCTGGTCACGGGCGATGCCACGCTCGTCCGGGGGGCACCCCGACATGCATCGGGCGTTCTCCCCCGTACCTTCGTGGAATCGCTCTAGCAATCGCCGAGCTCGGTGCTGTCAATCTACTGCCCATGCCACGGTCCGCGGCCTCTAGTTCGGTGCAGACGCGGCTCGAGCGGCACGTGCGCGCGCTCAGGCG
>DQNS01000047.1 GCA_015659035.1 Acidobacteriota bacterium
CACGACGTCGTAGTATATGACCCGGGCCTCGAACGCCGCCAAGCGCCGGGCTACTTTCCGGCCGATGTTCCCCGCCCCAACCAGGCCCAGGGTTTTGCCCGCCACCTCAAAAGTGTTAAATCCCGAAATCGGCTCCCGCCACCGTCCCTCCCGCATCGCCCGGTCACATTGGATGAGGCGCTTGTAAAGAGCCAAGAGGAGGGCAACAGTGTGCTCGGCCACCGACCAAGCGTTGGCCCCGCCGTTGGTAGCCACCGGGATACCCAACTCGGCGGTAAGGCGCAGGTCTATCTTGTCATGGCCGGCGGTCAAGAGTTGGATCAGGCGCAGCTTCTTGGCCGCTCGCAGGAAGTCCCCAGAGATCTGGGCCGGGTGGAGGACCAGGAAGTCCGCCTCCCGCATCAAGGGGAGTTTCTCCTCGTCGCTGACACGACGGGGTAGCCAGGTCAGCTCAAACCCCTCGCGGGGCGCCTCCTCCGAGAAGATCTCCGCCACCCGCTCCCTTTGACCATTGATGAAAAACACCTTGGGCATCTTCATGCCTCCTCGATCGCCGATCTTTTTCGGTGAACGTTCAGCCAAGACCCAAGCCGTGGGGGTATGAGCGAGGATGAAGGTCAGACCGCCGTGCCAGAATCTGCCGCGACTGTCGGCCCGTAAGGGCCTGTTGAAATTATATTGAACTGTTTGAGTGCTGTCGAGGGATGGACCATGCTGGAGTCCATGAGCGATTTATTGACGACTGGTGAAGCGGCACGGGTCCTCGAGGTATCGGAGAGCACGATTCGGCTGTGGGATCGTAACGGACGCCTGACCGCCCGTCGAACTGCCGGAGGGCAGCGCGTCTTCGACGCGACGGTCGTGCAGGCGCTGGCGGAGGCGCGGCAGCGCTTGCTCGGCGTCGCCCTTGGGCTCCTCCACGGGGTAGTCGGGGATGTCGTAGCCATGGGCTTGCAGCTCCGTGATGGCGGCCTGCAGCTGGGGGATCGAGGCGCTGATGTTGGGCAGCTTGATGATGTTCGCCACTGGTGTCCGGGCCAGCGCTCCCAGCCAGGTCAGCTCGTCCGGGATCTGTTGGTCCTCCCTCAGCCGGTCGGGGAACGTCGCGATGATCCGGCCTGCCAGGGAGATGTCGTGCGTGTCAAACTCCACCCCGGTGCCCCTGGCGTACGCTCGCACGATGGGCAGCAGCGAACAGGTCGCCAGCGCTGGCGCTTCGTCGACCTTCGTCCAGATGATCTTGGCAGATGACATGACATTGCCCGGAACGATGAGCGGCTCGGTATAATCCACCACGGATGCCCTTGCAACGTCGGTGAGGAATGCCGAGCGGGCCGAAGCCCAGACCTGCGTTACCGGAAGGGAAGACAGCGTCGTGACGTCTGAGCGGTCGCGTGCCGGCACCAAGGAGTGGATTGCGCGCCACTCCTACAACGTCCGGATCTGTCACTGGATCAATGTCATCGCGTGCGGCTATCTGTTGGTCAGCGGTATCCACATTTTTCTGGACTTTCCCGAGCTCTACTGGGGGCATACTGGCTACCAAGGCTACCCGGCGATCTTCAAGCTTTCGGATTGGGGCATCTCCTGGGACGACGCCGGCGCGATGGGAAACCGGATGTGGGGACGGAACTATCACTTCACGTTCGCCTGGGTGTTTCTCATCAACGGGCTGATGTACGTCGGCTGGAACATGGTGACGGGGCAGTTTCGCGACCGGATGCTGCCTCGCCGCGACGAGCTCACGCTCGTGAATCTGCGGGCCGATCTGCGCGACCACCTGCGCTGGCTCGCGCGGAAGCGCACGTCGACGACCAGCTACGGCACGCTGCAGAAGACCTCGTACCTGCTGCTCATCTTCGTCTTCGTGCCGCTCTTGACACTGACCGGGCTTGCGCAGTCGCCCGGTTTCACGGCAGCGATGCCCGCGTTGCTCGATATGTTCGGAGGCCGGCAGTCAGCGCGATCGTTGCATACGATCGGCACGGTCTTGCTCGTCCTGTTCGTGGTCGTGCATGTTCTGGAGGTGCTGGCCGCCGGCGCGTTCAACCGAGTCCGTTCGATGATCACGGGAAAGCACCCACTCCCCGAGGAGGGGCTATGAGCAAGACCAAGACGATGCCCACCTTGGACCTGGGCGCCCGCCCCAGACGCGTTTCGCGACGCGCCCTGCTGTCGAGCGTCCCCGCGCTCGGCGGACTGCTGCTGACGGGGTGTTCGAGGGACACCTTTGTGCCGCCGATGGTCCGAGGGGGGCTGATCGGCATTGCCGACGTGCTCACCATGAGCACGAATCGTCTCCTGCTCTCTGGCCAGCCGCTGGCGCGCGAGTATCAGCCGAGTGACATCGCGCCCGATTTTCCGACCTGGGGTCAGACCAACCCCCGGGACGAGAAGTATCAGCGCCTGTTGCGCGCCGGGTTTGCGGACTGGCGGCTCCCGGTCAGCGGCCTCGTCGAGCGTCCGCTGTCGCTCTCACTCGATGACATCAAGCGCCTGCCCTCGCGGACGCAGATCACGGCACATGTGTGCGAACAGGGTTGGTCGGCGATTGCGCAATGGACCGGTGCGCCGCTCTTGCAGGTGCTCAACGCAGCGGGTGGTGTGACGTCCGGCGCGCGCTATGTCGTCCTGGACACGGTCGATGGCTGGTACGAGGGCATTGACATGTTCGAGGTCGTGCATCCCCAGACAATTCTCGCCTACCGCATGAACGGCGACGACCTGCCCATCGGCAACGGCGCACCCCTACGGCTCCGGCTCGAGCGTCAATGTGGATACAAGAACCTCAAGTTCCTCAAGTCGATCCAGGTCGTCGACTCGATGGCAGACTTCGGCAAGGGCACTGGCGGCATCAACTCCGACTGGGGGTTTCACTGGTACGCCGGGGTCTAGCTAGATGCCTCGCCGGATGGCGGGAACAGATCGGCGGGGGCGACCCCACCGTACACCTGACGAGCAGAAGCGGATCGATCAAGCTCAAGGCCGGTGGTTAGCGCTAGCGCGTTCATTTTTCTGCGCTTCGGTGTATAAGAGGACGTCCAGTACGGGCTGCTAGAACGGCGTTCGGCCAAACGACTCGCTTTCGGGGTGCATACCATGTCCTTCCGTGATTCGTGTCTCGCCGTGTCGATGTGCTGCCTCGCTGTCATGGCCGCGCCCGCCGGACCGGCCGCGCTGGCCGCCCAGGGCTCGGCATCGGCCGGGCCGGTCGATTTTCAGCGCGATGTCCGTCCCATCCTCGCGGACAACTGTTTTCTGTGCCACGGCCCAGACCAGAGCACGCGGCAAGCGGGCCTTCGTCTCGATACCCGGGAAGGCGCTCTGGGTGCGCGGCCGCGCGGTGCCGCGGTCGTCCCGACGGATCTCGAGGCCAGCCTGCTGTATCAGCGCATTACTCACAGCAGCGACGGGGCGCGGATGCCGCCTCCCGCTCTGTCCAACAAGACGCTGTCGGACGAGCAGATCGATGTCCTGAGACGGTGGATCGAGGAGGGCGCGTCCTGGGACCAGCACTGGTCCTTTGCCGCGATCGAGCGACAGGCGCCACCGGCGGTGAGGGACGACGCATGGGTACGCAACCCGCTCGACCGGTTTGTCCTCGCGCGGCTCGAGGCGGCAGATCTGCGGCCGGCGCCCGAAGCCGACAAGCGCACCCTCGCTCGCCGCCTGGCGTTGGATCTCACGGGGTTGCCGCCCGATCCGGGCTCACTCGTCACCTTCCTGAGCGATACGTCGGACCAGGCGTATGACAACCTGGTCGACCAGTTGCTCGACTCGAAGCACTGGGGCGAGCACCGTGCGCGCTACTGGCTGGATGCCGCGCGCTACGGTGACACCCACGGCATCCACATCGACAACTACCGCGAGATGTATGCCTATCGCGACTGGGTGATCGGGGCGTTCAACGACAACAAGCCGTTTGACGAGTTTACGGTCGAGCAGGTCGCGGGTGACCTCCTGCCGGAGCCGACCCTTGACCAGCTGGTTGCCACCGGATTTCAGCGCAACAACATCACCACCAACGAGGGCGGCGTCGTGCCGGAGGAATACGAGGCGATCTACGCCAAGGACCGCGCCGAGACCACCGGCGGTGTTTTTTTGGGGCTGACGGTTGGATGCGCGACGTGCCACGACCACAAGTTCGACCCGATCGCGCAGCGCGAGTTCTACGCGCTGACGGCGTTCTTCCGGAACACGACGCAATACGTCATGGACGGCAATGTGTCTGACCCCCCGCCCATCCTGGTCGTGCCCCAAGAGGCCGACCGGGACCTATGGCGCACGCTGCGCGCGGAGGCGAGCGACATCGACGCGAAGCTCCAGACCCGAGCGGTGTCGGTCGATCCGACGTTCGTCGAGTGGCTCACCCGTGGCGAGCACCGCGGGCTGGAGACGCCGCTCGAACCATCTGCCGCGCTGCTCACGCTGGCGCTGCGGGATGTCGACGGAGCAGCAGTCATCGTCGAAGGTCGCCGGCAGTCCATCTCGTTGCATCAGGGCGCGGTCATCGAAGATGGGCCCCACGGGCACCCGGCGCTGATGTTCGCCGCCGATGCCTGGGCCGAGCTGCCGTCCCTGCCGCTCGACAGCGACACACCGTTCTCGATCGCGATGTGGATCTACCAGCCGGAGGACGAGGGGAGCTTCGTGGTGGCGGGTCAGTACGACCAGCAGGATGGCTCGCGCGGCTGGGCGATGACGATCGCGTCGCGGCAGTTGAGCTTCCGCATGACCGGCGACCGGGCGGCGCCGGGCCGCGGCGCATCCAGCGCGCGGGTCGGCCCGATCAACACCAAGCGGATGCCGACCGGCGAATGGACCCACATCGTCGTGACGCATGACGGCTCCGGCGAGCGGGGCGGCCTGCACATCTATCGCAACGGCGACCCGGTCGAGGAGCAAGGCAGCGAGTTCTTTGCGAAGGCCGAGGGCAGCATCCTCACCGACCAGCCGTTCTTCTTGGGCCGGGGCGACGCCGTCGGCCGGAGCGGTCAGCCCGAGGTCCGTCACTTCGGGGGCGGCGGTGTCGCCGATCTGCGGGTGTTCAGTCGTGCGCTGACGGCCCAAGAGGCGAAGGTCGTGGCCGAGTGGCAGACGCTCCGAAGCGGCGCCGCGAAGTCGCCCGAAGCGCTGTCGGCCGGGGAGCGTGAGCTGCTGCGGCTCTATTACCTCAGCATCGAAGACGACGAGTATCGTCGGCTGGTGGCGCGCGGCCAGGAGATCGATCGCGAGTGGCGGGAGATCCGGCGGCGTGGCAGCATCACCCATGTGATGCAGGAAATCCCGGACCGCGAGCCCGAAGCCCACGTGCTGATACGCGGCATGTACGACCAGAAGGGCGCGCGGGTCGTGGCTGGCACGCCGGCCGCCCTGCCGCCGATGGCCGGATCGTTGCCCCGCAACCGCCTGGGCCTGGCCCGGTGGCTCGTCGACGACGCGAATCCGCTGACGAGCCGCGTCACCGTGAACCGGTTCTGGCAACAGGTCTTCGGGACCGGACTCGTCAGGACCAGCGAGGACTTCGGCGCGCAGGGTGAGCCGCCGTCACATCCCGCACTGCTCGACCATCTGGCGATCGCGTTCCGCGAGTCCGGTTGGGACGTGAAGCAGTTCTTCCGGACGCTGGTGACCTCGGCCGTCTACCGCCAAGCCTCGTTCACCACCGCCGACAAGCTCGAGCGCGACCCCGAGAACCGCCTACTGTCCCGCGGGCCGCACTTCCGGATGGACGCGGAGATGGTGCGCGACTACGCGTTGGCGGCCAGTGGTCTCCTCGTTCGCACGATCGGCGGCCCGAGCGTGAAGCCGTATCAGCCGGAGGGCGTTTGGTCGACCGTGGCGATGCCCCAGAGCAACACACGTCGCTATGAGCAAGACACGGGCGACAAGCTCTATCGACGGAGCCTCTATACCTTCTGGAAGCGTTCGGCGCCGCCCGCCTCGATGGACATCTTCAATGCTCCGACGCGCGAACACACCACGGTGCGCCGCGAGCGCACCAACACGCCGCTGCAGGCGCTGGTCACGATGAACGACCCGCAGTTCGTCGAGGCGTCCCGCCACCTGGCCCAACGGGCGATGCGCGAGGCTGGAGACGACTTCGACCGGCGGCTCGACTTCGTGACGACCCGTCTGCTGGCGCGTGGCTTCACCGACCAGGAGCGCGCGGTCGCGAGGCGGACCTACGACCGGTTTGTCGATCTGTATCGTGCGGACGCCGACGAGGCGCGACGCCTGCTCGACGTGGGCGACTCGTCGTTCGATGCCGCGCTCCCGCCGACGGAATCGGCCGCGTGGACGATGCTGGCGAGCCAGGTGATGAACCTGGACGAGGTCTTGAACAAGTAGCTCGTTGGGCGGCCCCTGCGTCACCGCTGACCTGAGAGGTAGCTGATGCATCCATTCAAAGAAGCCATCCGCGCGGAGACGAGACGCCAGTTCTTTGGCAAGGTCGCCACCGGTATCGGCGGACTCGCGTTGGCCAATTTGCTGGCCGAAGACACCTTCGCGTTGCCCCAACAGGGCGACTCGGTTGGCGGTTTGCCAGACCTGCCGCACTTTGCCCCGAAGGCGAAGCGGTGCATCTATCTCCACATGATGGGCGCACCGCCGCAGATGGACCTGCTCGACTACAAACCGACCATGAAGGACTGGTACGACAAGGACCTGCCCGAATCGATCCGGCAGGGACAGCGTCTGACGACCATGACCTCGGGGCAGTCGCGTTTCCCGATCGCCCCGTCCGTCTTCGAGTTCTCGCAGCACGGTCAGGGCGGCGCGTGGTTCTCCGAGTTGCTGCCCCACACCGCGAGTATGGCCGACGACATCGCCATTATCCGGTCGATGCACACCGACGCGATCAACCACGAGCCGGCGATCACGTTCATCCAGACGGGGCAGCAGATATCCGGCCGGCCGTGTATCGGGTCCTGGTTCGCCTATGGCCTCGGCAGCATGAACGAAGACCTGCCGACGTTCGTCGTCATGAACGCGGAACGGAGTCACCCCCGGGCGGGGGTGCAGGCGATCTCGGCAAAGCTGTGGAGCGCCGGGTTCCTGTCTCCGGAGTACGCCGGCGTCGGGCTGCGGACCGGGGCCGACCCGGTGCTGTATCTCAAAGACCCCAACGGGGTGTCGACCGACGTACGGAGACAGATGCTGGATGGGTTGGGCGAGCTGAACCGGCTGCGTCACGAGCAGATCGGCGACCCGGAGACGCTCGCGCGCATCGAGCAATATGAGATGGCGTTCAAGATGCAGTCATCGGTGCCGGAGATGGCCGACCTGTCGAGCGAGCCGGACAGCACGTTCGAGCGCTGGGGTGAGGAAGCGAAGCAGGCCGGCAAGTTTCAGAATGCGGCGCTGATGGCGAGACGGCTGGTCGAGCGTGGTGTGCGGTTCGTGCAGATCTATCACCGGGGCTGGGACGTTCACTCGTTTGCGCCCGAGGTGCTGCCCGCGCAGGCGCGAGATGTCGACCGCGCGGCCTGGGCGCTCATCCAGGACCTCAAGGAGCGCGGGCTGTTCGACGAGACGCTGGTCATCTGGGGCGGCGAGTTCGGGCGGACGATCTATTCACAGGGCCGGCTGACCCCGACCGACTACGGCCGCGACCACCATCCTCGTTGCTACAGCCTGTGGATGGCCGGCGGCGGTGTGCAGGGCGGCGTCGTCTATGGCGAGACCGACGAGTTTTCGTACAACATCGTCAAAAACCCGGTCCATATCCGAGATTTCCAGGCGACGATCCTGCACCTGTTCGGCATCGACCACGAGCGCTTCACGCACAAGCACCGTGGACTGGACGCCAGGTTGACAGGTGTCGAGCCGGCGCGTGTCGTGCACGAAATACTCGTGTAGGCCAGACCCCGCTTCCTCATTCCCGCGCACCCAGCCGCTTCAGCAGGGAGGGGCGGGCGAAGTCCCAGTGGATGGGACCGGAGACCTGTGCGACCCGGTCCACGCTGGCGTACTCGTAGCTGGCAATGTTCTGGCTCGCGTGTATGTGCACACCGGATAGAAGCAGATGCACGAATTCGTGCGCTGCCGCGCGACCAATGCCGCGGCCGATCCGGTCGATGATCATGGTCCGGTCTGCCCCTGGCGGGGCGTTGCCGATCGCATCGCTGGACAGCACGTCGCCTGATGCGTCGTCACCGATGCGAATCACCGCGATTACGCTTCTACTGGTGCTCCAGGGTGCGCTGCCCGCGGCGGCGGCCCAGCGTTCCATTCTGCTGCTCGCGCCGACTGCGTCCGACGCCCGGCTCGAGGCGTCGCATGAGGCCATCAGCCACTGGAATGCGATGTTGGCGGACCTCGGGGTCGAGACCCGGCTGGGGACGCCGCAGGTCGTTGTCGAGTCGCCCGTCGCGCGCGCGCTCGAGAACTACGCCCGTCGTATCTCACAGCGCATCTTCCGGTTGCCGGCCGGCGCCGCCGAACCGCGCCCCCCTGATGAGCTGACGAGCCTCGACGCGGACATCGTCGTGCTCCTGTCTCGGCAGGACATCATGTCGTTTACCTGGCCGATGCCGAAGGTCGACCCGCCCCGCTACTTCGTGGTCATCCGCTCGGTACGGAGCCCCGATCGCGACGACGCCATGGTCTCCCGTCACGTTGTGGCTCACGAGCTGGGACACGCGATCGGGCTGGTCCACAACGCCGACCCGCACGCGCTCATGTGCGGGCCATGCCAGCCGCTGACGGCCGAATCCGATGCCACGGGGTTCCTGCCCTTGACCGACCTCGACCGGGTACGCCTCGTCGAGCTGCACGGCGGCCGATAGCGTCCGATCGCCGCTGGTGGATCAGAAGGGGAGGCCGATTCTGAGATAGACGCGCGCGCCACGCCCCTCGCCGAGTGGCACCGCGACCCCGGTTCTGAGCCGCAGCTCGACGTTGTAGAGCCCGAGCACCTCCGTCGTGACCTCGGCGCCGACCGAGGTGAGCATGGGTCGGATGCGACGGGCGTTGGGGAACCCGGACGGCGACACGTCGGGCCCCCAGGCGTTCCCGGCGTCGACGAAGAACGAACCGATCACCTGGTCGACGTGCAGTGGCCACGCACCCACCCCCCGGTTGATGAGCGCGAGCGGGAAACGGTACTCGGCGGACAGTGCCCAGGCGTAGCGCCCGAAACGGGTCGACGACCGGTATCCCCTGACGGGGAACAGCAGGAAGCGCCCGCCGAAGAGCTCCGCGCCGGTCAGCGTCTCCGGACGCCCCGAGGCCCCGCCCACATCGAAATGATCGGGCCCGGTCTCCGGCCCCGAGGCGATGCCGCCGCTCGACCGGAGCGCCAGGACGTGGGTGACGCGGCCGGTGCTCCACAAAGGGATCGCGGCCCGCACGCGACCGATGACCTCGCTGAACGATCCGTCCACGCCGGCGACGCGCTGCAGCGAGTCGGGCAGGCTCATCTGGGTGCGGAGCCGTCCCTGCGCGAAGAGGTCGACGCCCCGGGTCATGCCCATCTGGAAGGCGTGCGAGCGGGCGGTGCTGAAGCGCGCCGACACCGCGACTTCCTCGAGCTGACTGGTCGGGTGGGTGAGCGAGTACTGGCGTGTGGGCTCCAGACGGTGGTCGAGGAGCTCGCGGCGCTGCCAGATGAGTCCACCGCTCACCCTCAAGACGAGGTTGCGGCGCCAGCCGGGAGCGCGGAAGGTGACGGCACCTTCCAGCTCCCTCTCCCGCTCGAGAACGAAGACGGGGTCGGCGGCCGTGCCTGCCGCGAGCTGGCCCGCGTCGTCGTAGGTCTGGGTTGCCGTGACAGAGAACACGGGGTTGGCGAGGCCCGCGTACGAGTACCCGACGCCGGTCTCCACCCTGCCGCCGTTCGTGAACACACGGCCGAGCACACTGTAGGCGTGGCGCCCGACGAGGTCCCTGCCTGAGGTCTGGGCACCGATCGCGTGTCCGAGTGCCTCCCTCCGCCGCAAGACACGACCGTTGCTCGTCACCTGCGCTGGGAAGACGATGGGTGCCCGGTAGGCGATGTTCCAGTACGTCGGCCTCAGCGTGGGGCCGGCAGCGTAGTTCTGCACCGGTGCCGTGAGGTTGGCCGCGCGGTGGGTCGGCACCGGCGCGTCGAAGCGGGAATCCGGTGCCGGAGCGGCGGGTGCCGCGGCACCAAGGAACGGTGTGCGCTCGACATCCCACCCGTCGACGTGGTACCCGCTGAAGTAGAGCCATGCACCCGTCGGATCGAGCGAGGGGAACGCGGCACCGGTACGCACGTTGGTCAGCATGACCGGTGCGGCGGGGCGGCCTGTCGTCGGGTCCACTTCGGAGCCGAGGACGTTCGCGATGCCTGTCCGATCCGACGACCACACGAGCCACCGGCTGTCGGGACCCCACGACGGTGCAAGGTCGAGTGCACGGTCCCGTGTGACTCTGTGCAGGAGCTCCCCGCTACCGGCGTCGAGGATGACCACGTCTGTGTACGCGTTCGGTTCCCAGCGGGTCGCGGCGATCCAGCGGCCGTCGGGTGAGACGGCTGGGAACGCCCAATGAACGTCGGGATCCGGCGCGACGAGGGACGTCACCACACCCGCGTCGAGGTCCACCCGGACGAGCCCGTTCGTGCCATCGCCCTGCTGGACCGCCACGGCCGAGCGGCCGTCGTGTGCAACCGAGGGGTCCGTGAGCCGAGCTTGATACGTCAGTCGCTCTTGACGTCCCCTCCGGCTCGTGAGGTAGAGGTCGCCGTACGAGCGATACGGGCCGTCCCGTTCCAGCTGTGCCACGAGAAGCCGTCCGTCGGGCATCCAACTGAAGGTGCTCAAGCCATTGGTTCGCGTCAGGTGCCGCGCCGACCCGCCCGCCGGGTCGTCGATACGCAGCTGGATGTCCGAGCGCCCGTCGGCGCCAACGTAGACGAGCGAGCGCCCGTCGGGCGAGACGGTGGGGTGGAAGCCAAAGCGGACGTCGCCCGTGAGCCGCTCGGGCTCCGTGATCGGCCCGATTCGCCGCAGTCGCTCGTCGAGATCCGCGTGCGCTGCTTCGAGGTTGGCCTCCCACGCGTCCCACTCGTCCGACAGGGACACCCCGAAGGCGGAATCCCCAGCCGCGTCGAGCCGGTACGGAATCCACTGGCCGGCGATGGCCTCGACGAACGCGGCCATGCGGTCTGCACCGTGCTTCTCGAGGAGGTACTCGAAGAACCGGGCCCCGTAGGCGAACGGTCGGTGTCCGGCGGGCCACACCGGCGATGCTCCGGACGCCTGGCCGATGTTTTCGAAACGCCCCTCGATGAGGGCGGTCCGCATCTGCATCTCCTGGAAGGTGCCCGCCACTCTGCCCGCCCCGGTAAGCCGGGACTCGTACCACGTCGCCAGTCCTTCGATCAGCCATCTCGGGGTCCCGAGTGCGGGGAAGAACGGCCACTCCGCGTGCACCCGGCCGAACACGGCCCGGGCAAGCCTCCCGATCGGGTTCCGGGTGTAATCCAGATGAACGATGTGGGCCAACTCGTGGAGGATGACGAGCTCCATCCAGTCGTCGAAGTATCCCAGTGACAGCAGGTCCACCGGGGGGCGCGCGAACACGGTGATCCGGTTGGAGGGCACGACCTGGGCGAAGCCGTTGGAGCCGTCGGTATGGTCGGTGACGAGCACGTCGATCAGACCCTCCGGCGGGTCGATCAGCGCTTCGGCGAGTGCGTCGTACGCCCATTCCGCCCGATCGGCGGCTCGCCGCGCCAGCGGGTCCAGGTGCTCCGGGAAAGTGATGCGGAAGTGCTCGGTGGCGAGGGTCCGCCATGGCTCGTCCGGCGCCTGGGCGGACACCGCGGTGGGAATGGACACCGCGACGGCCGCGGCGCCCAGCGCCGCCGCCCCGAGTTCGACAAGGCCGATCACCCCCCGTCGTCTTCTGCGTCCGTAACCCGGCATCGATCTCATCGTAGTCGACCGAGGAGCACGAGAGGCGTGCTAGCATGGGACATCCTGTGGATGTGTGGGATGAGGAGACTGTCACACGCGATTCTGGGCTGGTTGGGCATCCCGCTCGACGAACGCCCTCACCTCAACGACGGCATCCGCCAGTGGCACGGCGACTCGCGCGGCTGGTGGGACGGCGATACGCTCGTCGTCGAGACGACCAACTACTCGCCGAAAAGTAGCTTCCGTGGCGCGGCGGAGCATCTTCGCGTGATCGAGCGGTTCACGCGGGTCGCCCCGGACGGGATCGAGTATGAGGTCACCTTGAGTGATCCGACCATCTGGGTGCGCCCCTGGACGGCGATGGTCCCCTTGAAGAAGTCGGCGGATCCGATCTTCGAGAATGCCTGCCACGAGGGCAACATCGGCATGGCAGGCATTCTCAGCGGCGCGCGAGCCGAAGAGAAGGCCCAGGACCCAAGTCAACAGTAGAACGGTTCATATTCGCAAGGAGGTGTGGGGTGAGTATTCGACGTCTTGATGCGGTGTGGATGGTCGCGGCCGTCGTCGCTGTTGCGGTCGTCACGCTCGTGCCGGTTCCGGCGGCCGGTCAGGAAGGGGCTGCGTGGTCGCCGCCTCGGACGGCGGACGGCCAGCCGGACCTGCAAGGGGTCTGGGCAAACAACAACGTGACGCCACTCGAGCGTCCGGAAGTGTTGGCCGGTCGAGAGACGTTGACCGACGAAGAGGTGGCCGCCCTGCAGGCGCGCGCCGGCGAGCTCTTCAGCACCGAGTCGGACGACGCCGCGTTTGGCGACAGCGTGTTCGCGGCGGCGCTGGCCGAGGCGGAGGCCTTCACGTCGCGGGACACCGCGACCGGAAACTACAACCACTTTTGGATGGTCGAGCGCGATTGGGACAATCGCACGTCGCTCATCGTCGACCCGCCGAGCGGTCGTCTGCCGACCCGGACCGAAACCGCCACCGCCCGGCTGGCCGAGCGCGCCGAGGCGCGACGGCGACACGCCCGGGGTCCCGAGGACCGCAGTCTGGGCGAGCGGTGCATCAGCTGGGGTGCGCCTCGGCTCGGCGCCGGCTACAACAGCTATGTCCAGCTCTTCCAGACCCCCGATCACGTGGTCGTGTACATGGAGATGGGCGGCTCGCGGGTCATTCCGTTGGCCGGGAGTCCGCACGTCGACGACAAGATTCGACAGCTGCACGGTGATTCGCGCGGTCACTGGGACGGCGACACGCTGGTCATCGAGACGACGAACTACTCGCCCACGACCTACTTCATGGGGGCGCGCGACGGCCTGCAGGTCATGGAGCGGTTTACCCGCGTCAGTGACGACGTGCTGCAGTACGAGGTGACGGTGACCGACCCCACGACCTGGGCGGCGCCGTGGACGGCCATGATTCCGCTGCGGAGCTCTTCCGACCCCGTGTTCGAGTACGCCTGCCACGAAGGCAATATCGGCATGGAGGGCATCATGGCCGGCGCGCGGGCACTGGAGAAGGCGGAAGCCGCGTCGCTCACGACTGGTTCCAGATAACTGAGGCTTGAGTGACATGAGACATCTAATCACCATCGCGACCGCGAGCACCATCGCCGCGACGTGCGCCATCGTCGCCGCGTGCAACACCTCGACTCCCCCCGCGACGACCGAGCAGGCCGCCGCGGTCCCGGCCCCGGCGGTGTCGTGTGACAGCCTCGCCTCGCTGGCGCTGCCGAACGGGACGATCACCGGCACCGAGGCGGTTGAGGCCGGCGCTTTTGTCCCGCCGATGCCACCGGGCCGGTCGCTGTCTGAAGGACAGGCTCGCCAGTACGGCGCGCTGCCGGCGTTCTGCCGGGTGGCGGCCACGCTGACCCCCTCGAGTGATTCCGACATCAAGGTCGAGGTGTGGATGCCGGCCGAGGGGTGGAACGGCAAGCTCCAGGCGGTGGGGAACGGGGCGTTCACCGGGAGCCTGCGATACGGCGGCGGGCGTTCGATGGCGTCCGGGCTCGAGCGCGGGTACGCCACGGCGTCGACCGACACGGGTCACGTCGGGGGTGGTGCCGAGTTCGGGTACGAACACCCCGAGAAGGTGGTCGACTTCGGGTGGCGCTCGGTGCACGAGATGACGGTCACGGCCAGGCAGGTGATCGGGGCCTACTACGGCGATGGTCCGCAGTACTCGTACTGGTTTGGTTGCTCGGCCGGCGGGCGTCAGGCGATGAAGGAGGCCCAGCGATTCCCGGAGGACTACGACGGCATCATCGCCGGGGCGCCGGGGAACGACTGGATGGGCCGCGCGGCCGGGTCGCTGCGTGTCGCCAAGCATCTCGAGGCGAACGAGGACGCCCGGCTGTCGGACGAAGAGGTGCAGCTCGTGCACACGGCGGTACTCGACGCGTGCGACGCCGCCGACGGCGTCACCGACAGGGTCGTGGGCGATCCGGAACGATGCGACTTCGATCCCGCCGTGCTGCAGTGCTCGGGTGCCGGGGGGGACGGGTGCCTGACGGCGGCGCAGGTGCACACGGTGCAGATGATGTATTCGTCTCCGGAGAACCCGAAGACGGGGCGCGCCATCACGGGGGTGCTGCCCGGCAGCGAGACCAACTGGACCAATCTGGGGTGGACCCGTTCGGCCCGCGGGACCGGTCTCGACCAGTACCGGTATCTCGTGTACGCGGATCCGGAGTGGACGATCGACCGGTTCGACTTCGCGACCGACATCGTGGCGGCGGAGGAGACGGACGACGACACGCTGAACGCGCTCGACCCGAATCTGCAGCCGTTCTTCGACCGCGGCGGCAAGCTGTTGGCGTATCACGGCTGGAGCGACGCGCAGATCTCACCGGCCAACGCCACGCAGTACTACCAGCGGGTCCTGGAAACGGTGGGTGACGAGGCGACGGTCCGCGACGGGTTCCGCCTGTTCATGGCACCCGGCATGGGGCACTGTGGCGGCGGCGAGGGACCGAACGCGTTCGACGCGCTCACCGTGATGGAACAGTGGGTCGAGCAGGGTCAGGCGCCCGACCGGATCGTCGCGTCGCGCACCCGGGATGGTGCCGTCGACCGCACACGTCCCCTCTGTCCCTATCCACAACTGGCCGTCTACACGGGGACCGGTAGCACGGACGACGCCGAGAACTTCGTGTGCCAGATGCCGTAAACCCGAAGCTCACTTAGGTTACCCAGGTGGCGCAGGCCTTCAGGCCTGCGTGGCAAGGCTGACGCCTTGCCCCACTGACTGAGAAATGACGATGACACGGCTAGCGACCCTCGTGGCCCTGTTCGCAGCCGTCCAACCGGTGGCTGCTCAGGCACCCTCACCCGGTGAGGGCGTCCCGTTTTTCTCGCCGGTAACCTGGGAACGGCTCGTGAACGCTGCCGACGAGCCGCACAACTGGCTGATGTACTCCGGCACGTTGGACAGCAAGCGGTTCAGCCGGCTCGACCAGATTCACAACCGGAACGTGGCTGGGCTCGAGCTGAAGTGGGCGCACCACATTCCCCAGCTCGGCCGCGCCGAGACGACACCGCTCGTGGTCGATGGCGTGATGTTCATTACCGAGTCGCCGAGCAATCTCGTGGCGGTCGACGCGGCCACGGGGCGTCCCTTCTGGCGATACGACCACGAGCTGCCCGACGACCTCCGCATCTGCTGTGGTCGCAACAATCGGGGGGTCGCCATCCTGGGCGAGACGCTCTACATGAGCACACTCGACGCGCACCTGGTCGCCATCGACGCGCGGTCGGGCAATCTGCTGTGGAGCGCCGAAGTCGCCGACTATCGCGCCGGGTACAGCAAGACGGCCGCCCCGCTGATCGTCAAAGACAAGGTCGTCACCGGCATTGCCGGTGGCGAGTTCGGCATCCGCGGGTTCCTTGACGCGTATGATGCCGACACCGGCCGCCGCGAATGGCGCACCCACACCATTCCGGGACCGGACCATCCGGACAACCGGACCTGGGCTGGCGACTCGTGGCGTACGGGCGGCTCGCCCACCTGGATCACCGGCTCCTACGACCCCGAGTTGAACCTGGTCTACTGGGGCACGGGTAATCCCGGTCCCGACTACAACGGTGACATCCGGGGCGGCGACAATCTGTACGCCGACTCGGTACTGGCCCTCGACGGCGACACCGGCGAGATGAAGTGGTACTTCCAGTTCACGCCGCACGACGTGCACGACTGGGACGCGATTCAGATCCCGGTGCTGGCCGACATCAACGTCGATGGCGCGCCGCGCAAGGCGATGCTGTGGGCGAACCGCAATGGGTTCTACTACACGCTCGACCGTGAAACCGGGGAGTTCCTGGTGGGCAAGGAGTTCGCCCGACAGACCTGGGCGGAAGGGCTGGACACGAACGGCCGGCCGATCCGGCGCCCGGGCATGTTGCCGAGCGCCGAGGGGACACTCGTGTCCCCGATGGCCGGAGGGGCCACCAACTGGTGGTCGCCCGCCTACAGCCCGCGCACCGGTCTGCTCTACGTCAACGCCTTCGACGGCGAGGCGGAGTTCTTCATTCGCGATGAGAACTATGACGAGGGAAGCCGGTTTACCGGGGGTGGCACCCAGACGCCACTCCCGATCGAGAACTACGCGAGCGCCATCCGCGCGCTCGACCCGGCGACCGGCGATCTGCGCTGGGAGTTCCCGATCAAACCGCGCACACGCGCCGGGGTTCTGGCCACGGCCGGCGACCTCGTGTTCAGCGGCAGCGTCGACGGGTACTTCTACGCGTTGGATGCCGTGACCGGTGCGGAGCTGTGGCACATTGGCCTGGGCGGCCCCGTGCATGCCTCGCCGATGACCTATGCGGTGGACGCTCAGCAGTACGTCACGATGACCGTGGGCAACGTCCTCTACACGTTCGCGCTCGACTAATCCCGCGGCTCACGTGTGTTGAGAGTCCGCCGCTGGCCCTAAGTGACCTGGTATCTCAGGCCTTATTGGTGCTGCCGCCTGCCAGCCGTGACACGCCGAGCGCGAGGGCAGCCGCGCCGCATGTGACACCGCCGGCGAACAGCCCCCAGCGAAAGGGTGGCGGCTCCATCTGGGCCAGGATGACGCGAAAGTCGAGCGTGAACGAGAGGAGCACCACGCCGCCCCCGGCTATCGCCAGGCCCCACAGCCACGGCGGGAAGCTGAGCCGCGTGCCCTGGTATTTCAGCCGGAGGAGCAGGAGCGACCCGATGATGAGCGCCACGCTGACGATGACGGGGGCGAGGACCGGCCCGACCCAGGGGACGGGGATCAAGAACAGGATGTCCGTGGTGAGCAGCGACGGCGGCCAGCCCAGGAAGACCCACAGCCAGACGTAGTAGAAGATGTCCCAGATACCGAAGCTCAGACAGAACGCGAGAAACCACTCCCAGCGGTCGGTGCTCATGGCCGCCGTCACGCTCAGCAGCATGATCAACGTGGCAGCCTCTCGGCCGACCTCGATGGCGGCCATGCCTGGCTCGATGAGCACGAACGGAAAGCTGAACCCCTCCGGGTAATAGATGGCGCGCAGATATACCACGACGGCCGATTCGAGATAGGCCATCGCCACCGCGTAGACTGTGAGCCAGATCAGGCGTCGCTGTGGTCCCGACATGGTGCGAATGCGCGTCGGCGCCGTGCGTCGAGCCTGTGCGCCCTGTGCTCCCCGCCGCCATGGTAGCGCGATACCTGCTGTTTTGGACCGATTCCGTTGCCCTCGGCGCCATCGTCACAACGCTGGCCGCGTCGGTCTTAACCCCCGTCCCGGTCCTCGCGCAGCCGCCGGCTGCCCAGACGCGCGAGACGACGTCGGCGGGCGTCCCGCTGGCGCGCGCGCACCGAGTCGTCCAAGGACCCGACGTCGACGGGGACGTCCTGGGGGACGCGGTCTGGGACGGTGCCCCGGTGCTCACGGGGTTCCAACAGAACACACCCGACGAGGGGGAGCCGGCGTCGGAACGCACCGAGGTGCGCATTGTCTACACCGACGACACGATCTACTTCGGTGTCGTCTGCTACGTGCGCGACCCGGGCACGATCATCGTCTCCGACGCGCGGCGCGACTCGTCGTTGACCGAGACCGACAGCTTTCGACTCGTCCTCGACACCTATCAGGACCAGCAGAACGGGTTCGTGTTCGGGACGAACCCGGTGGGGCTGGAGTACGACGGGCAGCTGACCAATGCCGGGCAGGGGAGCGGCGGGACCGGCGGTGGCCTGGTGCGGCGCTCCGGCAGCCAGCAACAGCGCGGCTCGGGCGGCGGGTTCAATCTGAACTGGGACGGCGTCTGGCAGGTACGGGCGCGGATCTCCGATATCGGCTGGACCGCCGAGATCGCGATCCCGTTCCGGACCTTGCGCTATCCGTCGGGGGCCGTACAGACCTGGCGGCTCAACTTCCAGCGCAATATCCGGCATCGCAACGAGGAGTCGTACTGGGCGCCGTTGCCGCGTCAGTTCAATCTGAATCGGCTCTCGCTCGCCGGTGAGATGCAGGGGGTTGAGGTGCCGGTGCAGCGGAACCTGAAGCTGACCCCCTATGTGCTCGGCGCGGCGATCCGCCGCGACGCCCACACGCGCGCCACCACGCTGGGCGACGTCGGAGCGGACCTGAAGTACAGCCTCACCCCGAGCCTCACGCTCGACCTGACCTACAACACCGACTTTGCGCAGGTGGAGGTGGACGACCAGCAGGTCAACCTCGACCGGTTCAACCTGTTCTTTCCAGAGAAGCGGCCGTTCTTTCTGGAGAACGCCGGACTCTTCTCGGTGGGGCAGCCGGGTCAGCTCGAGCTGTTCTTCAGTCGGCGGATCGGCATCGGCGCCAGCGGCGAGCAGGTCCCGATTCTGGGCGGCGGGCGGTTGTCGGGCAAGCTCGGGCGCAACACGAACATCGGTGTCCTGAACATGCAGACGGCGTCGGTGGCCGCGGGCGGCGTGCCGTCGAACAATGTCACGGTCGCACGCGTGCGGCAGGACTTCCGGAACCGGTCGAACCTCGGCGCGATGGTGGTCAATCGCCGCGCCACCGGCGGCCTCGCCGGTGCTGATGACCTCAATCGGAGCTATGCTGTGGATGGACGGTGGGGGTTCGGGGACACGGTCATGCTGTCGGGGTTCGCGGCCGGGACCGACACCCCCGGTGTCCGCGGTGACGCCCACGCGTACAACGTGGCGGCCAGCTACGAATCCCAGCGGTATCGCTATGGCGGCGGGTTCACCGAGGTCGGGCCGGCGTTCAACCCGGAGGTCGGATTCTACGCCCGACGGGGCTATCGTCGCGTCGATGGCGCGTTTCGCACCGCGTTCCGTCCGGAGAACTCGGTGGGGTTCCACGAGTGGAGCCCCCACGCCAGCTTCTTCACCGTCCGGAATTTCGACACCGGTCAGACGGAGTCGGAGTGGATTCACCTCGACAACACCATGGAGTGGCGGAACGGGTTCTGGATGAGCACTGCGCTGAACGTGACGAGCGAAGGGGTGCTCGAGCCGTTCGAGATTTTCCCCGGCGCCATCGTCCCGGTCGATCGCTACGACCACACCGAGGCCCAGCTGCGGTTCAGGACCGATCAGGGCGCCCCCCTCAGCGTCGAATTCTTCTCGGTGTTCGGGGGATTCTTCGGCGGCCGGCGGACACAGCTGAGCCCGCGGCTGAGCCTGCGGGTGGGCGAGACCTTCAATACCCAGGTCTCCTGGGAGCGGAACGACCTCGATCTGCCGGGCGGCGCCTTCGTGACGAACCTGGTGCGACTGCGGGTCAACTACTCGTTCACGACCCGGATGTTCGTTCAGGCGCTGGTGCAGTACAACGATTGGGCCCGGCTCTGGTCCTCCAACCTGCGCTTCGGCATGTTGTCGGACGCCAACACCGGGCTGTTCATCGTCTACAACGAGATCGAGGGGATCGACCGGTTCATCCCGCCAGGCGCCGGCCGGAGCCTGACCCTGAAATACAGCTACCTGTTCGATCTGCTCAACTAAAAAAAACGCGTGGGAACTTGGGGTTCCCACGCGTTTGGCTTGGTGCTATGACCAAGCTCAGTGCGCCCTGCCGCCGGCGACGTGCGGATTGACGGCGAACGCCGCCAACCCGTCGTTGAGCTGGACGATGATGTACTGTTCGCCGTCGTGGACCCAGCTCGACAGCCCGTAGCGTGTCGACCCCGGGATCTCGATGGCGCCGACCCGCTCTCCGGTGCGCTTGTCGATCGCGAACAGGTTCCACGTGTTGTCGCTGGTCTGCCCCGAGGCCAGCAGCAGGGTCGGGGTCACCGTCATCACGGCATGGCCGCCGCGCCCGGGATTGGTGGGGGCGTTGGGAACACCCTGTAACAGCGGGTGGTTCCGGAGCGCTTCCTGCTGCGCCTCGGCCGCGTCGCCGTTCGGGATGACCCACAGATACTCGCCGGTGTTCATGTCGATCGCGCTGATCCGTCCGACGGGTCCCTTCCAGATCGACAGGCCGTCGATGCTCTCCGGGTTGGCCCTGCGACCGCCCCGGCCGCCGCGTCCACCTCGGCCCCCCCCGCCGCCCCCGGCACCCGAGGTCGCCCGCGAGAAGTCGGAGTAGGTCGTGCCGGTCTGGTGATCGCCGTCCAGGTTGGACCCGATCGCGGGGGCCACCGACAGGCGCCCGCAGCCGCTGTGCGACGTGACGAACATGACGCCGGCCACCGGATCTCCGACGGCCGGGCCGGTGATGTTCGTGCCACCCGTGCCCCCGGGGCAGTTGCGCGCGGGGCCGGCTCCCTGCTCGTTCCCTACATGCGTCGGCGGGTTGAAAAAGGGCGCGAAGAAGTTCCCGGCTCGGGCCACCTCGAGCGCCCGCTGCCTCAGCTCCGGGGTGTAGTCGATCAGATGCGCTTCGGTGCGCCCCTGTAGGTCATAGGCCGCCGGTTTGGTCGGGAACGGCTGGGTAGCGGCCAGCTTCTCACCCGGCACGTTCGACTGCGGTACCGGCCGCTCTTCGATCGGCCAGATCGGCTCGCCGGTCTCCCGGTTCAAGGCGTACAGGAACGCCTGCTTGGTGGCCTGGAAGACCCCCTTGATCTGGCGGCCGTCCACCGTGACGTCCATCAGGACCGGGGCGGTCGGTGTGTCGTAGTTCCAGATGTCGTGGTGCACCATCTGGAAGTGCCACCGCCGCTCGCCGGTTTTCACGTCGAGCGCGATCATGCTCGTGCTGAACAGGTTGTCGCCGGGGTGGAACCCGCCGTAGTAGTCGATCGTGGCGCCGTTGGTCACGATGTAGACGAGCCCGAGCGCCGGGTCGGCCGACATCGGCGCCCAGGAAGAGACATCGCCGGTCCACTGCCAGGCGTCGTTCTCCCAGGTGTCGTGACCGAACTCGCCCGGCCGTGGGATGATGTGGAACTTCCAGAGGAACTCGCCGGTCCCGGCGTCATAGCCCAGGATGTCGCCGGGGACGTTTTCAACGCGGGTCTGGTTGTAGCCCTGCTCGGCCGAGTTGCCGATGACCACGACGTCGTTGACGACGATCGGGGGGGATGAGCTGGTGATGTAGCCGATGTCCTGCGGGATGCCCTGGTTGGGGTCGTAGGGCCGGTCCATGCTCGTCCAGGGACTCCAGTCGGCGATCAGATCCTCGACCATGTCGACCGTGCCTGACTCGCCGAACCCGGCGAGCGCGACCGGACGGCCCCAGTTCTCGAGTGGTCGCCCGGTCTCGGCGTCGAGCGCGTGCAGGAAGAAACCGGGGCTGGTGATGTAGACGACGCCCCGGCCATCCACCTCGGCGTAGGCGATGCCCTTGCCGTAGCCCGCCCGCATCGAGTACTCCCACCGATGGGTGTTCGGCTCGGTGAAGGTCCAGAGCACCTCGCCCGACACCGGGTCGAGGGCGATCACGTGGCGGCGGTCACCGCTGACGGTGATCAGCTTGCCATCGACATACGTTGGCGTCGCGCGTGCGGTGCTCGGTCCGAAGCTGGACGCGTTCCACCGCCAGGCCAACTTAAGCTCCTCGAAGTTCGAAGCGTCGATCTGGTCGGCGGGTGTGTAGCGGGTGTGCCATGCGTCCCCGCCCAGGTAGGTCCACTGCGCGTTCTCAGTGCCTGGTCCTTGAGCGAGGCTAGGCGTCGGCGCGGCCAGCAGGACACCAAGTACGAGAGCGAGCGCCGGCACGATCGCGCGCGCGCCTGATGCAGGTCTTCTCATCGAGTCTCCTCCATTGCCGGGCTCGTGCCGCTTCCTGCAATCCGGTCGGCGTTCCTGGAGCGGAGCGGCAGCAAGCTGAATCCGAGATTCGCATTATAGTGTGTCCCGATGAAAAGTGGAGTCGTTGCGGTCGTGGTCCTGGTGCGGACGCTGTTGGTGGCCCTGCTGCTCGTGGGCTGTGGCGGCTCCGAACCGGTCCAAGCCGTGCGCGTCCGCTCCGATCCTGACGCGCGCCACTCAGGTGCCGAGCGTGAACGCCACCGAGGCCAGCTTCGTGTCCCAGAGCAGCGCCAGGGTGCCACCCGTGTCGGTGATGTCGAGAAACTGCCATGAGAGCTGGTCGAACGAACGCGGCAGGGTCTCGACCGTCATCGGTATTCGGACCACGTCTCTGTCCGGCGTGTATTCGAAGGCGCCAAAGAGCGCCTCACGGTTGCCGGCGTCGTAGCTGACCTGGGCCCGCCAGCTCGAGACGATGAATTCCCACGGCGTTGCCCCCAGGTCGATGAAGAGCGTGTATTCGCCGGGCGCGATCGCCGTGGTGGCGAAGACCAGCGGCACGTCGGTAATCAGACGGGTCGTCTGATTGGCCCCGGCCCGCCAGATCGGGGCGCCGTCGTTGAGATGCTCGCGGTAGTCGTCCGCACCGAAGATGTCACGACCGCGCTTGAGGGGCCGGCCGTAGCGAACCTCGATCCAGTCGCCGTTGACGAAGCCGCGCACCGGATCGTAGTAGCCCCCGATCTGGGTAGCCGAGCCTCCGGCCGGGCTCATGATGCGCCGCTCCTGCGCGGAGAGCCGTACGGACATCGCCACCAGGCAGATGGCGCCAAGCGTGAAGAGCAGTCGCGCGCGTGTCATGTTCGGGCTCCTGTTCAGGCTCTCTCTGGCCCTGGTCTCTCCCAGAAGTCTACGGTATGATCAGCCTGCTAGCGAAGCTGCGCCTCAAACCGACAAGTGAACGCGGTGCGCCCCCTCGCTAGCAGGAGCCTTTTTCAGAGCCTCGCGACGCGGGGGCCAGACATCTGCGCGCGTCATGAAAACTTGCTTCAAACGTTACGATGTCACCCGTTGGAGACGTCGTGCCGGCGTGTATCCTGTGTTGACCCGTTCACCTGGAGGGGTAGCCATGCGCATCCTGCTCATCGCCTGTTTGTCGCTCGGCGTGGTCCTGTTGGTCCCGCTTGCCGGCCAGGCGCAAGCGGTCGAGCCGGCTGACTGGACCCCGCCGCGGACACCGGACGGTCACCCCGACCTGCAGGGTGTCTGGGACTACCGGACCATGACGCCGCTCGAGCGGCCGACGAGCTTGGCCGACAAGGCGTTCTTCACCGCGGAGGAAGCGGCCACCTACGAGCGGGAGTCGGTGGCACGCCGGGACAAGGACCGCCGGACCGAGGACGGCCTGAGCGCCCAGGCGGACGTGGCGGCCGCCTATAACGAGTTCTGGTGGGACTACGGGAAGAAGCTGTCCGACCTGCGCACGTCGCTCATCGTGGATCCGCCGGATGGGCGTATCCCGGCGCAGACCGAGGAAGCGGTCGCCGCCACCGCAGCCCGCCGCGAGGCGAGGCGGGGGCGGGGCCCCACACCGGGTCCGGAGAATCGCGGGCTGTGGGAACGGTGTCTCACGCTTGGGGTGCCGCGGCTGTCGGGCGCCTACAACAACAACTTTCAGCTGTTCCAGGCGGCCGACCACGTGGTCATTCTGAACGAGATGATCCACGACGCGCGCATCATCCCTCTGGATGGGCGCCCGCATGTCGACCCGAAGGTTCGCCAGTGGCTCGGCAACTCCCGCGGTCGCTGGGATGGGGACACCCTGGTCGTCGAGACCACGAATTTCAGTGACAGGACCAGCTTCCGCGGCGCTCAAGAGAATCTCCATCTGACGGAGCGCTTCACTCGGATCGGCCCCAGCACGCTCCTCTACGAGGTCACGGTCGAGGACCCGACGACCTTCGAGCGCCCCTGGACGTTCGCGCTGCCGATGAACCGGAACGACGGGCTGGTGTACGAGTATGCCTGTCACGAGGGGAACTACGGCATGGTGAACCTGTTGCTGGGCGCGCGGGCCGAGGATGCCGTGCTCGCGGCGGCCGATGGCCGTTGATTCTTGGGGGCTGGTTGTATTGACAAGTACTAGGTTGGAGCGATAATCAGCGCAGTGTTTCGTCTTCGCTGTCGTACATCCCACGCTCGGAGGAAGAGATGAGAGCAAACGTGCAACGTCGTCGACGGCCCGCCCGCGTGCTGGGCGTGACCCTGGTTCTGGCAGCGCTGCTGGCGGTCTCGGGCGTGAGTGCCCAGGAACCGGGCACCGAGGACGGGGAATGGCGGTACCAGAGCGGTGACGCGGGGGGCACCCGTTTCTCGCCGCTCGACCAAATCGATGCGAGCAACTTCGGCGACCTCGAGGTGGCCTGGGTGTTTCGCGGAGACAACTTCAGTCCGCACGCCAACTACACCTTCAAGTCCACGCCGAGCTATATCGACGGCGTACTTTACACCACGGCCGGCTATCGCCGCACGGTCCTGGCGATCGACCCGTCGAGCGGCGAGCAGCTCTGGTCCTACCGCGAGCCGAACACGGTGCGGTGGGAGCAGTCGATGCGCGCCAGCTACGGCAAAGGGGTGGCGCACGGCTATGTCGATGGCCGTCTGATCATCTACGTCATCACCCCCGGCTTCTTCCTGCACGCGATCGATGGCAAGACCGGTCAGCACCTCGAAGGGTTCGGCACCCGGGTGCCGATCGAGGGGTTCCCGGAGACCGGGGTTGTCGACCTGCTGGCCGACCTGGGGCATGACTACGACCCGAACACCGGGCTCGACCCGGGTACGGGCTACATCACCAGCTCGTCGCCGCCCATCGTGGTCAACGACACGATCGTCGTCGGCAACTCGCACGAACAGGGCTACAGCCAGTCGCGGATCGAGAACGTGCCGGGGGACATCCTCGGCTACGACATACGGACCGGTCGGCACAAGTGGAAGTTCAATATCATCCCGCAGTCGGAGAGCGAGTTCGGTTTCGACACCTGGGAGAACGATGCCTGGCAGTGGACCGGCGATGTGTCGTCGTGGGCCCCGCTGGCGGCAGATATGGAGCGTGGCATCGTCTACATCCCCACCAACGCACCGACGATCGACTACTACGGGGGGTTCAGACCGGGCAACAACCTGTTTGGCACGAGCATCATCGCGCTCGATGTCGAGACCGGGAACCGGCTTTGGCATTTCCAGACCGTGCACCATCCGATCTGGAACTACGACCTGCCCAACGTCCCGATTCTGGTCGACGTGACGGTGGACGGCGAAGCGGTGCCGATGGTCATCCAGACGACCAAGCAGGGGATGACGTTTGCGTTCAATCGCGTGACCGGCGAGCCGGTCTGGCCGATCGTGGAGCGCCCCGTGCCGGCGTCGGTCGTGCCGGGTGAGCAGCTCTCGGCCACGCAACCGTTCCCGACCAAGCCGGCGCCGCTCGAGGCGCTCGGGTTGCCCGAGGAGAACGTGATCGACTTCACGCCTGAGCTCAGGGCCGAGGCGTTGGAGATCATGAGCCGGTACCGGATCGGTGGCCCGTACATGCCGCCGCTCAACGAGGGGCACACCCAGAGCGTCCAGGGGTGGATCTCGTGCTCGGGCGGGCTCAACATCACCAACCCGGCGGCGCTCGACCCGACCACCGGCATCTTGTATCAGCCGTCCGCGCCGGGGTGCTCGGGCCGACTGGTGCGGCCTGGCATCGACGCCGACGGCGACACGCATACCTGCACGTCGTCGTCGGGGGACTGCTGGACGACCGGGACGACGATCGCCGACTGGGTGCAGGGCGGCGGTGTGGGCTTTGGCGGTCCACAGGGCCTCCCGATCACCAAGCCACCCTACAACCGGGTGACGGCCATTGACATGAACACGGGTGAGCATCTGTGGTGGGTGCCGATTGGCGAGGCCTCGGACCGCCTGAAGCGCCATCCCGCCCTGCAGGGTGTGGATCTGACCGGTGTGGGTGGCGGCGCCCGCGCCGTGTCGATGGTGACCGGCAGCCTGCTGCTGACCACACGTGGCTCGAACGGTCCGGCGGTGCTGGATGCACGGAACAAGCAGACCGGCGAGCTGGTGGGCACCGCGGAACTGCCGGCCCCGGGGCAATATGGGATGATGACCTACATGCACGAGGGACATCAGTACATCGTTGTTCAGGTCGCGCGGGGTGGCACGTACCAAGGAGCGCTGGCTGCGCTGAAGCTGCCGGGCGGCGACGAGCACTGATGTAGGGCGCCACGCTCGCCGTTTCACATCAACGGGCCCGGGGAGGGTTCCCCGGGCCCGTTTCGTGTTTCCGCCTTCCCACCCGTGATGCTTGCCTGCGCTCTGCTGCTGCTGCAGCCTTCCTCCGCACTACGTCGGCCCAACAGGAGGTGGTGATCGTCCGAGATGGGATGTCCTGCCCACGTGCGTATAATCGCTCCAAGGGGGCCACCATGTGGATGACGGCGATGCGGATATCCGGGGCGGTCGGCGCCGGCGTGATCATGGTGGCCATGGTGGCAATGCCGACGGCGCAACAGCCGGCCGGTCGGGCGTTGACTCAGGAGGAGATGTTCAGGCGCAACGTCGGCAGTCGGGAAGACCAGGTCACGCCGTTCCCGCCGCACAGGATCGTCGGCAATCTGTACTACGTGGGCACCCACAGTCTGTCGGCGTTTCTCGTCGCGACACCCGACGGACACATCCTGATCAACACGAACTGGGAGCGGGCGGTTGAGGGATTGAAGACGTCGGTGGAGGCACTGGGCTTCGCCTTCGACGACATCGAGATCATCCTGGGGAGTCATGCGCATGGTGACCATATGGAGGGCGACGCGCTCGTCAAGGAGATGACCGGAGCGAGGGTGATGGCGATGGCGCTCGATGTGCCGGCGCTCCGACGGATGCGCCCGGGCGACAAACCACACCCCATCGACCGCGAGCTGCAGGATGGCGACGAGGTGACCCTCGGTGGGTCCACGCTGGTCGCGCGGCTCACACCGGGACACACCAAAGGCTGTACCACCTGGACCATGACCGTGAGCGAGGACGGAGAGTCCTACGACGTTGCGATCATCGGCAGCATGGGGAGCAATCCCGGATTCCAGTTCGTCAACAACCCCGACAACCCGACGATTGCCGACGAGTTCAGAGAGGGGTTCCGTGTGCTGCAGTCGCTCGCTCCGGACGTGCCGCTCGGGTCGCATCCGGCCATGTATGGAATGGCGGAGAAGTACGAGCGCATCGGCGACGGTCCCAACCCGTTCATCGATCCGGACGGCTACCGGGAAGAACTGGACCCCGTCGAGGCGCTGTTCATGCAGGTGCTGAGGGAGCAGGAGGCCGCCGCGGCGACCGAACGGCGATGACAAGAGGAGTGACGCGTGAACGGTGACGGCAACTTGGCGGTGTTCTGCGATTTCGAGAACGTGGCCCTCGGCGTCCGCGACGCCAAGCTCAAGAAGTTCGACATCCGGCCGGTCATCGAGCGGCTTCTGCTCAAGGGCAGCATCGTCGCCAAGAAGGCCTACTGCGACTGGGATCGCTACAAAGAGTTCAAGGCGACGATGCACGAGGCGGCGTTCGAGCTGATCGAGATCCCGCATGCGCGCCAATCGGGGAAGAACTCGGCCGACATCCGGATGGTCGTCGACGCGCTCGACCTGTGCTACACGAAGGAGCACATCGACACGTTCGTCATCATCTCCGGCGACTCCGACTTCTCGCCGCTCGTCAGCAAGCTGCGCGAGAACGCCAAGTCGGTGATCGGGGTCGGGGTGAAGAACTCGACCTCAGACCTGCTCGTCAATAACTGCGACGAGTTCATCTTCTACGACGACCTGGTCGCCGAGCGGAAGTCACCGCGCCGGCGTCAACGTGGCAAGGGGCGGGAAAAGAGCGCCGTCACGACACCTAAGGAACAGCCGGCCCCGGCGACGGCTCCGAATGATCCGGCCGAAGAGGCGATCGACCTCGTGTTACAGACCGCCGAGGCGATCTATGCCGAACGGGGTGACCGGGCAAAGCTGTGGGGGTCGATGGTCAAGCAGACGCTGAAACGGCGACGTCCGGGGTTCAACGAGTCCGCCTACGGGTTCAGGTCGTTCAACGACCTGCTCGAAGAGGCGCAAACCCGCGGCCTCCTCTCGCTCGAGCTCGACGAGCGGTCCGGTGGCTACGTGATCGGACAGATCTCTCGCGAGTGAGCGGTGACATCACCGTGACTGTGCCGTGACGCGAGTCTGCCGATTCTGTAATCCTACGGCGAAATTCTCGGCTGGCGCGGTCGGGAACGGCGTCCGCTTACCGAACGGGGGTCAGCCGAGCTCATTCTGTGTCTCGCCCTCATGCACCATTTGGTCGTCGACCGTACCATTCCGCTGGTCGAACTGATCGAGTGGCTGGCTGGATTCGGGGCGGACCTGGTCATCGAGTTCGTCGACCGCGACGATCCGATGGTGCAGCACTTGCTTCGTCCGGGACGATCAGGACGTCGCGTAGTCCGTGGCCGCCATGGAGGCGGCGTTGGCGAGCTGTTTCGGAGCTGTCACGAAGGCCACGTTGGAGTCCGGCACGCGGGTCCTGTATCACGCCAGGACCGAGCACGGGTCGGTGGAGACCGCATTAGAATGCCCGGCAGGGTGAAAGACGGATGACAGGGTCCCTCGATCGGCGGTCGTTTCTGCGTGTTGGCACCCTCGGCCTGGCGGGAGCCATGGGGACGGGGCTGCGCGCACAGATCTCGGCCGGCGTGACCCTGCCGGCGTATGTCGCCGACGTCGACGGTGACGGGCAGCTCGGCGCTGCGGACACCCAGCTGATGCAAGATGCGCTGTTCACCTCGCGGGGGTTCGCGATCGAACCCAACACGGGCTTCGACTATCGGGCCGATGTCTTCGCTCGCGCCGAGATCGACCAGGATGCGGTCGACGCGGTGTCGCGCACGATCGGCCTGCTGGGCGCCCGTGTGAAGGTGAGCGACCCTCGTCCGATCACAGTGGCCTGGCACTACGGGTGGTATGACCGGGTCCGCCGGCCGCTGTTGCAACAGACGGTCCGATATCTGGGCGGCGACTACCTGTCGAACGACCCGCGGGTGGAAGAGGAGTTCAACCGGCTGAAGAACGAGCTCGGGATTACCGTCGACGCCATCAGCTGGATACCGCCACGGGTTACCCCGACCATCCTGCGGAACTACCAGGCCGGCTATTTCGCAGCGTCGAACGCCGCGACGCGTTATGTCGCGTTGCTCTACGAGAGTGTTCTGGCGTTGCCGGGGATTGGCGGTCGCATCGACTTCCGCTCGTCGGAGGCCCGCGGTCTGCTGATGTCCGACTTCGTCGCGATGGCGCGCACCCTGGTCGAGGCACGGGACCGCTACCCGACGCGCGTGTTCCAGCTCGCCGGTCGTCCGGTGGTGTTCATCTTCGGCTCCCATTCGTGGGGTCTGAATCCTCGAGACGTCGGGGAGTTCGAGCAGATGGCCATACTGGTCGGCTATGCGCGCGAGGCATTCAAGACCGTGTACGGCGAGTATCCGTATCTGGTCGGGGACGAACTGTTACCGCTGGCGTCCACCACGAGCCCGCCACCGGACCGTGTGAGCCGTGCCGTCAACTTCGACGCGATTTACGCCTATCACGCCGCGAACCTGAAACCGAGCGCAACACCGTTCGCGATAAACGAGGCGTACGGTGCCTTGCAGCGGCTCCGTCTGGTGCGGGCCACCGCGGCCGTGCATGGGCTCCGGAACCGTTTTACCGACAACCGTCTCCTGATCGTCCCCAGCCTGGCCGGCGGCTTCGCGAAACATGGGTTGCCGATTCTCAGCACGACCCGGCAGGCGTACGCCAACTACGTGAAGCTGCTGACCCGTTTCCACGCGCAGACATACCTGCCGCAGGAGTGGCCCGGCGTCGTCGGCACCACAGTCCTGCCGGCGCCGATCTACACGGTGGGGTCCTGGAACGAGGAGTACGAGGGACACGCGGTGTTGCCGGCGCAGTTCAACCTTGCCCTCAGCGACAGCGAGCAAGGCGGGTTCGACATCGCCATGGCCCTCAAGCAAGTGTTCGGCTGGAACCACTACGCCAAGCGGGCCATCCTCGGGTCGGGACGACCGATCGCTCCTCTCTCACAAGTCCCCGCGTTGCTCTATCGTCGCCCCACGCCTCGACGCCATCCAGGTGCAGCAGCGAGTCCCTGCGCGGATTGTCGAACACGATGACGCCGACCTTCTCTGACCACCGCACGTCAAAGAGCGAATACGCGAGAGCGAGTGCGCTGAGACCGCCGATGTCGGGCGTCTGCCGCCACGTTTTTACACGCTTTGCTCCCTGCAGCCCGTGGCGAAAGTCCCGCTGCGTTCTATCCGAGGGCCAACCACCCCGCGACCAGATACAGCAGCACCGAGCCGGCGGCCGCCGCCAGCGCGTAGGGAAGCTGCGTGCGCACGTGGTCGATGTGGTCGCTCCAGGCGGCCATCGAGGAGATGAGCGTCGTGTCGCTGATCGGCGAGCAGTGGTCGCCGAACACGCCGCCGCCGAGGACGGCGCTGACCACGAGCGGGAGTGACACGGCCGCTCCCTCGAGATTCATCGTCGCTGCCAGCGGAAGCGCCAGCGGGATCATGATGGCGAACGTGCCCCAGCTCGTGCCGGTCGCGAACGCGATGGCTCCCGAGACCAGGAACACCAGGGGCGCCACCAGCAGCGGGGTCAGGTAGGGGGTCACCTGAGCCGCGATGAACGGCCCGGTGCCCAGCTCGTCGCAAATGGCGCCGATCCCGAAGGCCAAGACCAGCAGCGTCGCGATCGGCAGCATCGCGCCGGCGCCGCGGAACGAGGCGTCAACCAGGTCGCCGGCCTTCTGGACGCCCGAGGCCCTCAGCTGCACCGCCAGCACGCCGAGCGCCGCCAGCACGCCCCACAGCACCGCGGTGGATCCGGAGGCGTTGTCCAGGTAGTCCATCACGGTGGGCGCCGCGACGCCGGCGGCACCCACACCCCTCACCCCGGTGACCGCGATGCCGGCCAGGACCACCCCGATCATCAGCGTCAGCGGGATGACGAGGGTGCGCGCGCGGGGCGGGGCCTCGCCGCCGGCGCCCTCGAGCAGCACCGACTCGGAGACCACCGGTCGGGCGCCGTCGCGAACCAGCTTGCCTGCGTCCGCGGCGCGGCGCTCGGCTCGTCGCATCGGTCCGGCATCCCATCCGGTTGCCGCCACGACGAAAACGATCAGCACCGACAGGATGGCGTAGAAGTTCAGCGGCACCGCCGTCACGAAGACCGCCAGCGGCCCCCGGTCGCCGAGGGTGCCGAGCGACGCCTGGGTGGCCAGCAACCCCAGGACCATGGCGCCCCAGCTGTTGATCGGAATCAGCATGCAGACCGGCGCCGACGTCGCATCGCAGATATAGGCGAGCTTTTCGCGGGCGATCCGTAGCCGGTCGAAGATCGGCCTGGCGACGGCGCCGACGATGAGGCAGGTGATCGTCGACTCGATGAACACCCCGAGCCCCAGGCAGGCCGCCAGCAGCTGGGCGCCGCGTCGTGTTCCGGACCAGCGCCAGCGGCGCGTCCAGACGAGAAACCCGGCGACGCCGCCGCCCCGTTGCAGCAGCAG
Organism: Acidobacteriota bacterium; assembly: GCA_015659035.1. Lineage (GTDB taxonomy): Bacteria > Acidobacteriota > Vicinamibacteria > Vicinamibacterales > UBA8438 > NP936. The sequence continues at coordinate 31,717 of DQNS01000047.1, forward strand.
CAGGAGGGCGCCCATGAGCAAGGTGAAGATGATCACCCGGGTGTGATCGGGATCACCGAAGACATCGATCAGGCTCTGGATGGCCGAGGCGGTGCCGCCGAGCGGGTCGCCGCCGGCGGCGATAATCCAGCCGACCCAGACCCCCGCCAGCAGCGACGGGACCGCCTGACGGCTGGCGACCGCAAGCCCGATCGCCAGGACGGGCGGGACGACCGAGAGCCAGCCAAACGCGTGATTGTCCATTCCAGGTGTCAAAAACGAGCCGCTCCGGTTTCTCCCTCTCTCCCCTGCCTGCCCTGAGCGGAGCCTGCGTGGCGCTGCCGAAGGGGGAGAGGGTTGGGGTGAGGGTCAGGGACAACGGCTATCGTATCGTCGATCACCACCATCTGATCAGATTCGGTAGAATGAGCGGCAAGTGCCCACGGCATCCCGGCAGCCCCGGAGGTCGCTCATGAGCAACAGATCTGTGGCGCGGCGTCACCTCGTACCGTGGCTCGCTCTGGCCGGCGTGCTTTGCGTCGTGGTCGCCGTCGGCGCCGCACAGCAGCGGCGGCGCAACCCGGACGCGCCCAGGCCGCCGGGTCTCCCGCGCGTCGCGCTGCCCGACGAACCACTCATCATCAACACCCACGAGATAGCCGAGGTCCGCGTAGTGGTTGTCACGCGGGGCCTCTCGCACCCCTGGGGGCTGGCGTTCCTGCCGGGCGGCGACATGCTGGTTACCGAGCGCCAGGGACGTTTGCGGATGATCCGCGACGGCGTGCTTGACCCCGAGCCAGTCGACGGGGTGCCCGAGGTGCTCGCTCGTGGGCTGAGCGGCCTGATGGACGTCGCACTTCACCCACAGTTTGCGGAGAACCGGCTCGTCTATCTGAGCTATACCAGACCGCTCGGAGAGCGTGAGGCGACCGTCGCGTTGATCCGGGGGCGCCTCGACGGGATGGCGCTGCGGGACGTCGAGGATGTCTTCGTGGCCGAGCCGTTCGGCGGGTCGACCGCCTCGGCGCGGATCGCGTTCGCGCCCGACGGCCTCCTCTACATGACCGTTGGGGGCTCCTTCGGCACGAACCCGGAAGGAGCGCGTGCCCAGGACCCGAGCAGCCATGCCGGGAAGTTGCTGCGATTGCGGGACGATGGCAGCGTGCCCGACGACAACCCGTTCGTCGGCCGTCCCGGGTACAAGCCGGAGATCTTCTCGATGGGGCATCGCAACCAGCAGGGGCTGGCGTTCCATCCGGAGACGGCGGCACCCTGGGCCACCGAGCACGCGGTGCAGGGCGGGGACGAGCTCAACATCATTGAGCCGGGCAAGAACTATGGCTGGCCCGTGGTGTCCTATGGACGGCAATACAACGGGCCCCGGGTGACCGAGCGGTTCTGGGCCGACGGCATGCAGGAGCCGCTGGTGTTCTGGGTGCCGTCGATTGCCCCGTCCGGTCTGACCTTCTACACTGGCGACCGGTTTCCCCAGTGGAAGGGGAACCTGTTTGTGGGCTCCCTGATGACCGGCCGGATCGGCCGCACCGGACACGTGGAGCGGATCGTGTTCAACGAGAACGGGGAGGAGCTGGCGCGGGAATGGCTGCTGACCGAGCTCCGGCAACGGATACGGGACGTGAAGCAGGGCCCGGACGGGTTGCTCTACGTGCTGACCGAGGCGAACCAGGCCGCGTTGCTCCGGCTCGAACCGGTGGAGTGACTACGCCCGGCCGGTCCGACGACATACAATCGGGCCGATGGGGTATCGGTGCGTCTGATCGCCTCAGCCACACGCACGATCATGAGCCACGGCCACTCCCTTTCGCACACCGACGACGCGCACGCGATGAGCGACGCGCGGCTGCTGGTGGCAGTGGCGGTGAACGGTCTCCTCACCGTGGTGCAGGCGGTCGGTGGCCTCCTGTCGGGCAGTCTCTCGCTCGTCGCCGACGCGCTGCACAACCTGAGCGACGCGGGGGCGCTGCTGATCGCCCTGGTCGCGCGCCGGATCGGCCGCAAGCCGGCCGACAGGTTCCAGACGTTCGGCTACCGGCGAGTCGAGCTGGTCGGAGCGGTGATCAACGCCACGACCCTCATTGTCATCGGACTGTATCTTATCTACGAGGCGGTGATGCGGGTGGTCGACCCGCCGCCGGTGACGGGGCGGATCGTGGTGATTGTTGCCGGCGTCGCGCTCGTGGTCGACGTGGTCACCGCGCTGCTCACCTACACGATGGCCAAGGGCAGCCTGAACGTGAGGGCCGCGTTCATTCACAATGTGACTGACGCGCTGGGGTCGGTCGCGGTGATCGTGGCCGGTATCCTCATCCTGCGGTATCAGCTCTATCTCGCCGATGTCGTCGCGACCTTCCTGATCGCCGGCTACGCGCTCTATCACGGCGTGGTCATCCCCCGTGAGGCGAGCCGCATCTTGACGCTCGGGGTGCCGGCGGATATCCACGTGCCGGCGCTGGTCGACGCGCTCCTGGCCGTGGACGGAGTCGCCGACGTGCACCACCTCCATGTCTGGGAGCTCGACGAGTCGCAGCGGTCGTTCGAGGCGCACATCGTGGTCGAACGCCAGGATGTGCTGCTGGCGCAGCGGGTCAAGGGCCTCGTCAGGATGGTGCTCGAGCGTCACGGCATCACCCACGCGACGCTCGAGTGCGAGTACGGTGGCGTCAACGACGAGTGCTGCGAGGGCGAGGTCGTGACGCCGCACTAGAGGATCCTGAGAAGTCAGAAGTCAGAAGAAGGCAGGAGGGCTTCGCCGTCTTTGGGCCAATCTTTGGCGGTCTGCGCTGTGCTGTTCGGTCCGAACGTCATCCAGTTGCACGTTGCCGCGGCTTCGGGGGTCGCCCAGTGGGTCGTGTGGCGGGAATCGTCAGGAGGAGAGATCGCCGATGGATGAGCCGAAGCTCGCGATGAACCGCCGGCGCTTCATTGCCGGTCTGTCCGCGGCCGGAGTCGGGTCGACCCTGATGCCCGGGGCACTCGCGGCGGTGGCTCAGGACGCCGACGAGATCACCGTCGAGATGCTCGAGGCGGCCCAGCGAATCGCCGGGTTGCGCTTCACCCCGGACGAGCTGCAGGCGATCGTGGGTCGGCTCAATCGTTCGGGTGGCACCACGTCAGCCTACGAAACGCTGCGCGCCGCCAACCTGGGCAACAGCACCCAGCCGGCGCTCGTCTTCAACCCGGTTCCGCCCGGGATGACGCTGCCGAGGGACCGCCGCCCGATACGGCGTCAGGAGATTGCGGTCTCGATGCCGGCGACCGATACGGAGCTGGCGTTCCTTCCGCTGGCCCATCTCGCCAGGCTGGTGGAGACCAGACAGGTCAAGCCGTCCGAGCTGACCGACCTCTATCTCGCGCGTCTGAAGCGGTACGACCCGATCCTGCACTGCGTCGTGAGCTTCACCGAGGAGCTGGCCCGACGGCAGGCGCGTCAGGCCGACGAGGAGATTGCCGCCGGTACCTATCGGGGGCCGCTGCACGGGATTCCCTGGGGCGCCAAGGATCTGCTGGCCGTGCGGGGGACGAAGACGACCTGGGGGGCGTCGCCCTACAAGGACCGAACGATCGACACCGACGCCACCGTCTACCGCCGGTTGACCGATGCCGGGGCCATCCTGATCGCCAAGCTGTCGATGGGGGCGCTGGCGTCCGGGGATCGCTGGTTCGGGGGACGCACGCGGAACCCCTGGAACACCGAACAGGGGTCCAGCGGCTCGTCGGCTGGGCCGGGCTCGTCGACCGCGGCCGGGCTGGTCGGTTTTTCGATCGGGACCGAGACGCGCGGCTCGATCATGTCGCCCTCGACCCGAAACGGGGTCACCGGGCTGCGCCCCACCTTCGGACGCGTGAGCCGGTATGGGGCGATGGCGTTGAGCTGGAGCATGGACAAGATCGGGCCGATGTGTCGCGCTGCCGAGGACTGCGCGCTGGTGTTCAGCGCGATCCAGGGGCCGGACGGCCGGGACAACACGGTCCTCGATGTGCCGTTCAACTGGGACGCGACCGCCGACGTCACCCGGCTGCGGGTGGGCTATCTGCGGTCATCCTTCGAGGATGACATCGAGGACGACCCGGAGAATCCGCAGCGGGTGGCGCGTCAACGACAGAACCTCGCGAACGACCAGGCCGCGCTCGAGGCGATCCGTGGGCTCGGGGTGCAGGTGGCGCCGTTCGACCTGCCCGATCTCCCGGTCCAGGCGGTCGGCTTCATCCTCGGCACCGAGGCGGCTGCCGCGTTCGACATGCCGACCCTGAACGCGCAGCTCGACAGCATGCGCGCGGCGCCCGAGGAGAGTCGGTGGCCGGATAGTTTGCGGACGTCGCGGTTTGTCCCCGCGGTCGAGTATCTGCAAGCCCAGCGCGTGCGGATGCGGATTATCGAAGAGGTGCACGAGGCGCTCGGTGACTTCGATCTGTTCATCGGCAGCAACCTCGCGCTGACCAACCTGACCGGCCATCCGGAGATCAGCATGCCGAACGGGTTCTTCCAGGGCTCGCCCACGAGCCTGCGGTTCACCGGGAAGCTGTTCGGCGAGGCGGAGATCCTGCTGCTGGCGCACGCGTATCAAGCCGCGACGGACCATCATCTGCAGCATCCGACGCTCTAAGTCTATCCAAGGGCGGATCTATTTTTTAGACTTAGTCAATGACTTAGCTAACATATTAGAATGACCCAAGTCACCGTTCACGAAGCGAAGACCCACCTATCCAGGCTCCTACGCCGCGTCGCCGCCGGCGAGGAAGTTGTCATCGCCCGGTCTGGGACGCCGGTGGCACGTCTCGTCAGGATCGATCAGGGACTGCCGCGGGTCCTTGGAGGGATCGTGGCGTGATGCAGGTGCCCGACGACTTCGACGAGCTGCCGTTCGAGATCGCCGAGGACTTCGAGCGATGAAGGTATTGCTCGACACCCACTGCTGGCTGTGGATGCAGGCAGCGCCTGAACGATTCTCCGACCGCGCCCGGAGTCTCCTGCTGGATGACACGAACGAGTTACTGTTCTCGGCGGCCAGCTCGTGGGAGATCGCCTTCAAGTACGCGCAGGGCAAGCTCGACCTCCCGGACCCCCCTTCCCGGTATGTGCCGAGCCGGCTGCAAGGGAGTGGGGTGACGCCGATCCCGATCGAGCATGTGCACGCCCTGAGGGTCGCCGAGTTGCCGTTCCATCACCGGGATCCGTTCGACCGCCTGCTGATCGCGCAGTCGCAGCTCGAGCGTGCCCCGTTGCTGACCGTCGACGACAAGCTGCGTGCCTACGACGTCGAGTTGATCTGGGCGAGCTAGGTGGAGCACCCGAGCTCGACGGACGCGCTGGACACGGTCCGCCAGTATCACCAGGTTACCAAGCATCATGTCCAGCGCTTCGCGCACGGCCCGGGCTATCTGGACTGGGACACCCAGCCGGACCCGTTTCGCCGCTACGAGGGCGCGTCCCTGATCGGGTTGGACAAGGTTCCACCTGCTGAGACGCCACGGTACGACGACGCGTTCGTCGAGGGCCGGAATCCCCCGGTCCCGCTGAACCGGCACAGCATCTCTCAGCTCTTCTTCGACAGCCTGGCGATCTCGGCCTGGAAGAGCGCGGGTGCGGCCCGATGGGCGCTCCGGGTCAATCCGTCGAGCGGCAACCTGCACCCGACCGAGGGCTATCTGCTGTGTGGTCCGGTGGATGGTCTCTGTGCGGCGCCGATGGTGTGCCACTACGCGCCGAAGGCGCATGCACTGGAGGTCCGGGCGCAGGTGGGTGCGGCGCTGTGGGAGGCACTGTGCGAGCGGTGTCCGCCCGAGACGGTCTTCGTTGGGTTGACCTCGGTGCACTGGCGGGAGGCGTGGAAATACGGGCAACGCGCCTATCGCTATTGTCAGCACGACCTCGGTCACGCTATCGCCGCGGTCGCCATCGCCGCCGCGGCGCTGGGGTGGCAAACGCGGTTGATGGACGACCTGGGCACGGTTGAGCTGGCGGGTCTCCTGGGCACGGACCGGGAGCACACCGCGGAACCGGAGGAGCCGGATGTGCTGGTCGCCGTTGGCCCGCGCGCGAGCGAGATCGTCGAGCGGACCCTGCCGGAGAACCCGGTGCAGCGATTCGCGGGGCTGGCGTGGACGGGCACGCCCAATGCTCTCAGCTCGGACCACCTGGACTGGGGGACCGACGCACCGGCGGTGGCGGCCCGGAGACCCCGTGGACCCGGTCCGAGTGCGCGGGCGCCTGAGGCGCGGACACCGGCGGCGTCGCCGGCTCGCCCGGTTCTCCTTCGATCTCTCATTCGTCAGCGGCGGAGCGCGGTGGCACTGGATGGGCAGACCACGATCGACCGAGACCTGTTCTATCGCATGCTGCAGAAAACGGTCGCGAGCCCGGGGCAGATCCCCTTCAGCACGATGCCGTGGACACCGCATATCCACCTGGCGATCTTCGTGCATCGCGTGGACGGTCTGGCCCCCGGGCTGTACATGTTGGTCCGCGACCGAACACAGCGGTCGGATCTGGAGACGGCCTGTACGCGCGCCGCCTCATGGGCGCGCCCCCCTGGATGCTCCGAAGATCTGGATCTATGGTGTCTCGGTCAGTCCGACACGAGACGCACCGCGCAGGCGGTCTCCTGTACCCAGGACATCGCGAGTGACGGGTGCTTCAGTCTCGGGATGGTCGCGGAGTTCGAGCGTTCGCTGGAGCGCTACGGTGCCTGGTTCTACCCCCGTCTGTTCTGGGAGGCGGGCGCAATCGGGCAGGTGCTCTATCTGGAAGCGGAGGCGGCCGGAATCCGCGGCACCGGCATCGGCTGCTACTTCGACGATGCGATGCATGACGTCCTCGGTCTCGCGGATACCGCCTATCAGGATCTATATCACTTCACCCTCGGCGGTCCGGTCGAGGACACGCGGCTGACGACGCTGCCCGCGTATCCGGATGCTTAGGCCAGCAGCCCGCCGTGAAAGTCCAGCGGCATTTGACGGGCGGGGCATCCCGCCTGGCCGCGTTGGACCCGTCGATTTGCGTGCGATCGGCTATTACAGAACTATTACATCGGGACCGCCCTGCCGGCGGGATTGGCTGATACGCTGTGCCTGATGACATACTCAAAGGGAGGCGCCGTGCGCACGAGCGACCTCAACCTCGGTAGCCGGGACAAGATCAGCTGGGTCACCGCGACGGCGTTCGGTATCTTTCATGTCCTCGCTGTGGTGGCCTTGTTCTACACCACCTGGCAGGCGGTGGTGGTCGCGCTGGCGCTGCACTGGGTGTGTATCGGCTGGGGGATCGGGATGGGCTATCACCGGCTCCATACCCACCGGTCCTACACCGTGGCCAAGCCGATCGAGTATTTCCTCGCCGTCTGCGCCACGCTGACGCTTCAGGGGGGGCCGATTTTCTGGTCCGCGATCCATCGCATTCATCATCAGCGTTCCGACAAGCCTGGCGACCCGCACACGCCGCACGACGGCAAATGGTGGTCGCACTTTCTCTGGACCATTTTCGGCGAGGAGATGAACGCGAACACCGAGGTCATGGGCAAGTATGCGCCCGATCTGATGCAGGACCGCTTTTACCGAGTGCTCAACAGCTGGCACTGGGTGCCCCTCGTGGTGCTCGGTCTCGTGTTGCTGGCCATCGGTGGGCTGCCGTGGCTGTTGTGGGGGGTGTTCCTGCGGGTAACCGTCGGGCTGCACTCCACCTGGCTGGTGAACTCGGCGACGCACCTCTGGGGCAAACGCCGGTTCGAGACCACTGACGATTCCAAGAATACCTGGTGGGTGGCGCTGGTCACCTTCGGTGAGGGGTGGCACAACAACCACCACGCGTATCCCACCTCCGCCCGTCATGGGATGGTCTGGCGCGAACTCGACCTGACGTGGCTGCAGATTCGCTTGCTCGGCAAACTGGGTCTGGCCTGGAACATCCGCGTGCCGACCGACGACCAGATCGCCGGCAAGGCGCTGTCGCTCGAAGACGCCGCCTGATCGCCGGCGCAGCATCCCGCACCGCCTCACCCATCGTCCCCAGACACGCTATCCTAGATACGTCTATGGATCGCACTGGCGGCACCCGAAAACGCTCGGTCGTCCCGGTCGCGTTGCTCGGCGCCGTTCTCATCGCTGTCGCGGTGGCGCTGAACGTCATCTTCGTCGTCATCAGCTGGACCACCGGTCTGCTGCTGCTCCTGGGCATCCCGAGCTTCGCGGTGCTGATTGGGGGGCTGGTGCTGAATACCACGTTCCTCATCCGCGAGATCCGGAAGCGCGAGCAGCACGACGCCTTCATTCACGCGGTCACGCACGAGCTGAAGACGCCGCTGGCGTCCATCAAGCTCTATCTGCAGACGCTCCAGCGGCGCGAGCTCGCTCCCGACACGCGGCACGAGCTCATCGACACCATGCTCGAGGATTCGGAGCGGTTGCAGCTGACAATCGCCCAGATCCTGCTGGCCGGCAAGACCGGTGACGCCCGTCGGGTCGACAACCCCACCGCGGTGGACGTGTCGGACATCGTCGGTGAGTGCGTCGCGCTGGCCGGCAAGCGGCATCACCTGGTGAATGGGGAAGTCCGGCTCGTCGACCTGGTGCCGCCGGGCACCTTCGTCGTCAAGGGCGATCGAGACGAGCTGGTGGCGGCGGTGACGAACCTCGTCGACAACGCCATCAAGTACTCCGGCGATCAGGTGAAGGTCGGGGTGGAGATCGCGCGACTGGGCGCCCGGCGGGTGGGGATCAGCGTTCGTGACCAGGGCGTCGGCATCACCCGTCACGAGCTCAAGCGAGTTTTTCGGCGGTTCTATCGACTGCCGGCGGCGCTGCGGTCGCGTGTCCGCGGCACCGGGCTCGGGCTCTCGATCGTGCGGGCCGTCGCGCGCCGGCACGGCGGGCGGGTGTATGCCGAGAGTCGAGGGGCCGGACAGGGCAGCACCTTCACGCTCGAGCTCCCGCTGAAACACTCATGAGCCGCGTCCTGATCGTGGAAGACGAGGAGCACTTGGCCGCCGGCCTGAAGCTGAATCTCGAGGCCGAAGGGTTCGTCACCGCGGTCGAGGAGAACGGGCAGGCGGCCTTGGAGCGGCTGACCCGCGGCTCGGACGGATTCGACGTCGTCCTGCTCGACGTCATGCTCCCCGGGCTCGATGGCTTCGAGGTGGTGCGCAGGCTGCGCGCGGCGGGCAAGTTCGTGCCGGTCATGTTGCTGACGGCCCGATCGCATACCGATGATGTGCTGCAGGGTTTCGAGGCGGGCGCCGACGACTATCTCTCGAAGCCGTTCGACCTGTCGATTCTGCTGGCCCGGCTTCAGGGGCTGCTGCGGCGCAAGACCTGGCTCCGTGGCAGCGACGAGGCCGGGCAGGAGGAGGGGCCGGCCGAGTTTCACTTTGCCGGCAAGGAGATCGATTTTGGGGAACAGCGCCTGCGTTGGGACGGTGGGGAGCAGCCGTTGACGCTGATGGAGGCGACGCTGCTGCGCTATCTGGTGCGCCACGAGGGGCAGACAGTCTCCCGCAAGGCGCTGCTCGAGAAGGTGTGGGGGGTGCGGCAGGACACCGACACTCGCACGGTCGACAACTTCATTGTCCGGCTGCGGCGCTACATCGAGGCCGATCCGTCACACCCCGTGCACCTGCAGACCGTGCGGGGTGTCGGCTATCGCTTCGTAGCCGCGCCGGATCGGTCCAGCCAGTGAGGCGGGTCCTGAGGCCTCGCGACTCGTGTCGCAAGGCCCGTTCCGCCTTCATCACGGGTTGCTAGGTGACATGCGCAGACAGACCCTCGTGAAGCTCGGGGTGGGCGCGGTGGCGATCGTCGTGCTGCCGTGGCTGTTCCTCAAGACGGCCCGGGACACCATCGCCGAGCCGTATGCGGTCGACGACGCCACGTTGACCGGGTGGAGGCTGGTGTTGAGGGACCCCGGCCAGCCGGGCATCGCGGTGCTTGGGTTGCAGCCGCCGCCCTCGCTGGTGCCGGGGCTGTTCGACCAGGTGTTCAAGCGAACGATGGAGTCGATGGTCTCGCCGGGTGCAGACATCCTGCCGATCGTGTTGCAGGGCGAGTTTCAGAGCGGGCTGCGCGCGGTCCTGGCGCCGGACGCGCTACTTCAGGCGGCGCGGGACGCCGGCCTTGAGGAGGCGCGGCTCGACCCGGTGTGCATGGGGGTCAAGCGGGAGCCGTTCGTCGGCCGATCGCGGCAGATCTACTTCGTCTTGTTCGAGGCGCCCGCGGTCGCGGCGTTCCGGCAGCAACTCGGACGGGTCGCCGCCGAGCGTGGCAGCCCCGGCGCGTTCAAGGCCACGCCCTTCGATCTGGTCCTGCCGGTCGGCGGTTCCGACGTCCGGTTCGGCAGCTGGTTTCCGATGACGGTCGATCGCAACGCGGACTGTCAGGCGCCAGTGCGCCGATAGCCGTACAGGAGACAGAAGTCAGAAGTCAGAAGACAGAAGAAGCTGGAGGGCCTTGCCGTCTTGCGTTCAAAGCCTGCCTTCTTTTCCTCGTCGATCCTGAGCCTTGCCCCACGGATGTCTACGGGAGTCGCGTTGGTCCAAGGAGAGCCACAAATGGCCAAGACGAAGACACTACAGGTCTTCACCGACTTCGTCTGACCCTGGTGCTATCTCAGTACCGGGCGTATTGACAGACTGACCAGGGGTTACGACATCGAGTTGCAGTGGGTGTTCTTCCCGCTGCATCCGGGGACCCCTCCGGAAGGACAGTCGCTCGACACGTTGTTCGCCGGACGTGGGGTCGATCTCGAGGCGATGTATCACCGGATGAAGGGGCTGATGGACGCCGAGGGTCTGCCCTACGGTCGACGAACGCACACCTACAACAGCCGGCTCGCCCAGGAGCTCGCGAAGTGGGCAGAGACGGAGCCGGGAGGTGCGGCTATCCACGACCGGATCTACAGAGCCTATTTCGTGGACGGGCGCAACATCGGCGCTGTGGACATACTGGTCGAGTTGGTGGCATCGGTGGGGCTCCCTGCCCACAGGGCCCGACGCGTGCTTGAGGAGCGAGCGTTCAAGGATGCCGTGGACGCCGACTGGGCGATGTCGGCGCGGGCCGGCGTCACCGGGGTGCCCACGTTCGTCGCGGGCGGTCATCAGGTCGTGGGTGCGCAGCCCGAAGCGGTGCTCCGCGAGCTCATGAGCGCTGCTGGCGCCGCTACGCGGCCAAATCCTGAAGCCTGAAGTCAGCCCAGCGGCGGCCACTCGCTCAACGGCCGCCGCCGGTAATAGCGTCGTAGACGAGCTGCTTGAACTCCTCGCGGAACCCGCCCCCACGCGACGGCGAGACCTGCGCCATGATGACGGTGATGATGCCGTGCTCCGGGTCTATCGAAAACCGGGTGCCGGCCGAGCCGTCCCACCAGTACTCCCCCTCCCCGACCGGAAACGTGTAGGCGCTCGAGTCCAGCACGACGTTGAACCCCAGGCCCCAGCCCGACCCGGCCATGTAGCCGCGCGTGCCGAGTGGCAGCACCGAGTCGGGGATGTGGTTCCTCGTCATCATCTCCACGGTCTCGGGGCGCAGCACGCGGGTGCCGCCGAGCTCCCCCTTGTTCAGGAACATCTGAGAGAACCGGAGGAAATCCATCGTCGACGACAGCAGCCCGACGCCGCCTTCAATCAGGGTGGGTTGTTCGGTGAACGGGATCTCCTCGATCGCATGCGGATTCAGCGCGCCGCTCGCGTTGTCCCGCCGGTAGACGGTGGCGAGGCGGTCGGCCCGGTCCCTATCGGCCCAGAACACCGTGTCCCTCAGCCCCAGCGGCTCGAAGACCCGCTCGTCCAGGAACTGCTCGAGCGGCATCCCCGACCAGATCTCGATGAGCCGTCCGAGCATCGTCGTCGAGATGCCGTAACGGAACCGCGTGCCCGGGTCTTCGAAGAGTGGCACCCGCGCCGCGTTGTCGACCATCTGGGGCAGCGTAATAGACCGCAGGCGGACCCGTTCGGCCCGGTAGATCGGCGAGCTCCGGCTGCCGATACCGGAGGTGTGCGTCAGCAGGTGCCGTACGGTGATATCCCCGCGTCGCGCCCGAGTCTGCGACATGTCCGGCGCGCCGGCATCGACGAACACGCGCTGGTCGGCGAACTGCGGGAGATACGTCGCGATCGGGTCGTCGAGCTGGAACTTGCCTTCTTCCCATAGGATCATCGCCGCCGTGCTCGTGATCGACCGCGTCATCGAGTACAACCGGAACAGCGCGTCTTGCGGCATCGGACCGCGCGTCTGGAGATCCCGCTGGCCCAGCGCTTCGAAGTAGACCAGCTTGCCGTCCCGCGCGACGGCCGCGACCACCCCGGCGACATCACCGGCGTCGATGTGCGCCTGCAACGCCGCGGTTGCCCGCTCGAGCCCCGCGCTCGACAGCCCGACCGACTCGGGGGACGCCCGCTGCAGATCCTGGGCGAGGGCGGGGTACGCCAGGGCAAGACAGGCCAGCGCGATCGTGGTGCATGTGAGCCTCATGTCGGGTCTCCCTCTTGATGCATACGCATGCTATTGTCCCGTCCCAGAGGTCCGCAACATGATTCCCTGGCGGGGCATCCCGTCTGGTCTGCGTTGCTCCTCGGTCACAGATACCCAGTCTGCTCTCTCGTCGCGCCTTCCCAGCCGGGCGCCGCACCAGGGACTCATGCCACGAACCTCTGGGACGGGACACTAGCCGAAGGGACCCGGGCACGCACGCCCCCCGCCGGCGGCGGGGGGCGGTTATAATCGATTGCAGGTCAGGTTGCATAGGCGGATGGGCCGCTCGGCACCGGTTGGAGAAACGGGATGACCACGAGACAGCGCCTCGGAGTCGGTGTCGCGACGGTGGTAATGCTGGCAATCGTGCCGCCGCAGGCGATGGGGCAGGACTGGCCGCAGTGGCGGGGACCCCACCGGGACGGCTCCATCAGCGTGTTCGATGTGCCGGCGTCGTGGCCGGCCGGGTTGACCGAGCAGTGGAAGGTGGAGGTCGGGTTCGGCTATGCCACGCCGATCCTGGTTGGCGACCGGGTCTATGTGTTCGCCCGGCAAGGTGATGACGAGGTGATGCTGGCGCTCGATGCCGGGTCCGGCGAGACCCTGTGGCGTACCAGCTATGACGCGACGTTCAATATGATGCCGGCGACCAGCCGACACGGGCCCGGGCCCAAGTCCACGCCGACCTACGCGGATGGACGATTGTTCACGCTGGGGATCAGCGGTATCGTCACGGCGTTCGATGCCGACACGGGCCGGCAGCTCTGGCAGATGCCGGGGGGGTCGGTGCAGCCGACCTATCACACGGGCCAGTCCCCGTTCGTCGATGGCGACCTGATGATTCTCCATGTTGGCGGCCAGGACGCCGGCGCGCTGACTGCCTTCGAGGTCGCGACCGGGGACATCCGGTGGAGCTGGGATGGCGACGGGCCGGCGTACGGGTCGCCGATCGTCGCAGAGCTGGAGGGCGTTCGGCAGATCATCACCTTTACCCAGGAGAACTTCGTCGGGGTGTCGGCCGAGACCGGTGCGTTGCTGTGGCGGCGGCCCTACACGACGCCGTCGACGACGACGTCCCAGACACCGCACATCTATCGGAACGATCTCATCGAGGCAGGGCGGGGCAACGGCATCACCCGGGTCCGGGTCGTGCGTGAAGGGAATGCCTGGACGACCGAGAACGTGTGGCACACCGATGAGGTCTCGCTCCATCTGACCAACGGGGTCATCGTCGACGGGGTGCTGTTCGGGCTGTCGCATCTCAACAGTGGGCAGTACTTCGGGCTCGATCTCGACACGGGCGAGGTGCTGTGGACGAGCCCACCGCGCCAGGCCGACAACGCGGCGATCGTGTCTGCCGGGCGCACGATCTTCTCGCTGGAGGCGGATGCCGAGCTCGTCATCGTGTCGCACAGCCGCACCGGGTTCGAGCCGGTGCAGCGCTACGAAGTGGCGACCAGCGCCACCTGGGCGCAACCGACCCTGGCGGGCAACCGGTTGTTCGTCAAGGATGTGGATTCGCTGACCCTGTGGACCGTCGACTGATGACGGCCCGATCTGTGTGAACCGCACGCCGACACACGCGTCGGCCGGCACAACGGAGAGGAACAGCCATGGCACTGAGAATCAACGACACCGCACCGGACTTCACGGCCGAATCGACCCAGGGCACCATCCACTTCCACGAATGGATCGGTGACGGTTGGGCCATCCTTTGCTCGCACCCGAAGGACTTCACCCCGGTCTGCACCACCGAGCTCGGCTACATGGCGGGTCTGCAGCCGGAGTTCGCGAGGCGGAACTGCAAGATTCTCGGCATCAGCGTCGACGGCGTGAGCAACCACGAGGCGTGGTCCAAGGACATCGAGGCGTCCCAGGGGCACGCGGTGAACTATCCGCTGATCGGCGACCCCGAGCTGAAGGTCGTCAAGCAATACGACATGCTGCCGGCCGACGCGGGGGATACCTGCGAGGGCCGCACGCCAGCCGACAACGCGACCGCCCGGTCGGTGTTCCTCATCGGCCCGGACAAGAAGATCAAGGCAACCATCACCTACCCGATGAGCACCGGTCGCAATTTTGACGAGGTCCTGCGCCTGCTCGACTCCTGTCAGCTCACCGCTTCGAAGAAGGTGGCCACGCCGGTCAACTGGAAGCGGGGTGAGGACGTCATCATCTTGCCGGCGGTGTCCGATGAGGCAGCCCGGGAGACCTATCCGGACGGCTGGCAGCAGCCGCTGCCCTACATCCGGATCGTGCCGCAGCCGAAGTAGATCGCTGCAGGCTGCGCAAAGGCGTCAGCCTGTTCTTCGGCTTCAGGCTTTGGGTCTTAGGCGCTCTTTTCATCGCCCGGACGGGACCGTGCATCTGCGGGTCCGTCCGGGCGATTGCCTTCTGGGCACGGCGAGAGGTTGGCAGGCGACTGACGTCGCAGGGGGAAGAGGGCCGGCCGCGTGTCGGTCTGGCCATCACGGTGCTGGGCGAGCGCTGCCGACGAGATCTTTCCTGAACGTCCCGCGGTCGTCACCTGTTCCCCAAGTATGATCGGTTGGTCGTCGGCTGCAAGAAAAGGAAACGCATGCCATCTTTCGACGTCGTCTCTGAAGTCAACATGCAGGAAGTCAAGAATGCATTAAACCAGGCAACCCGGGAAGTCGAGACCCGATTTGATTTCAAGGGCACCAACGCGAAGTTCGAGCTCGACGACGTCGGGGTGACGATGCGCGCGCCGGACAAATTCCAGCTCGGTCAGATGTTCGACATCTTCACCTCGAAACTGGCCAGTCGCAAGGTGAACGTCAAGTGTCTCGAGCGTGAGCCGCCGCAGCAGAACGTCAGCGATGCCTGGCAGGTCGTGAAAGTGCGTCAGGGCATCGAGGTCGATCTGGCGCGGCAGCTCGTCAAGATGGTCAAGCAGACGAAGCTCAAGGTCCAGGTGGCGATTCAGGGACAGCAGTTGCGCGTGTCAGGCAAGAAGCGCGACATACTGCAAGAGGTGATCGGCCTGCTGAAGGAGGCCAAAGTCGATCTGCCGCTGCAGTTCACGAACTTTCGTGAGTGATGCGCGAAGTCAGCTTCGACCTACGGATTCCGCTCATCGTGCTGGCGCTGCCGCTGGCTGCCGGTGCCGGCCAGCCCCCGGGCGGCCAGCCTGACCTGCAGGGGTTGTGGACCAACTCGACGACGACACCGCTCGAACGCCCGGCGGCGATGGCGGATCGAGCGGTTCTCACCGATGAAGAGGTGGCCGCGCTCGATGCGCAGGCGGTGGGGCGCAACGACCGCCCGCCGCGTCCGGGCGACCCTGGCACCTATAACGAGTTCTGGTGGGAGCGGGGGACGCGATTGAAACAGACCTCACTCGTGGTCGACCCGCCGGATGGTCGGATTCCGGCGATGACCGCCGATGGGCAGGTTCGAGCGGGGTGGGCCCGTGGCGGCGATTCCTGGACGAACCGCAGTCTGGCCGAGCGCTGCATCACGCGGGGCGCACCAAAGCGCCCTGGTGGCTACAACAACAATTTCCTGATCCTGCAGACACCAGGCTACGTCGTGATTCTCCAGGAGATGATTCACGAAGTGCGCATCATCCCGCTCGACGGGCGGCCGCATGTCGATGACGACGTCCGGTTCTGGATGGGCGATTCCCGTGGCCGATGGGAAGGCGACACGCTGGTGGTCGAGACCACCAACTTCAGCGACCAAATCGTCTTTAACTCGTTCAACTGCTGCCCCGGCGCCGGCGCCAACCTGCGTCTGGAGGAGCGCTTCACTCGCGTGGACGCTGACACGATCGACCACCGCTACACCGTCGAGGACTCCGCCACCTATGCAGGTCCCTGGACCGCGGCGATTCCGATGACCCGGTTCGACGGGCCGATCTACGAGTACGCCTGTCACGAGGGGAACTACGGCATGGAGAACCTCCTGCGGGGCGCGCGCGTCCAGGAGGGCACCGTCGTCGCCCCGCCCGCCGGGTCGAGATGAGCGGTCCCGGGATGGAGCACGTCACCGTGCCGGTCACGGGCGGCGATCTGTTCGTTGCCCGGTGGGGGAGCGGACCGCCGGTGCTGGCGGTGCACGGCATCACCGGGTCGCACGCGGCCTGGCCCTGGGTGGCGGACAGGCTGGCGGGGGCGGTCAATCTCATCGCGCCGGACCTGCGTGGTCGTGGCGCTAGCAACGCGCTCGCCGGCCCGTTCGGCATGGCGGCGCACGCGACCGATCTGGTGGCGGTGCTCGACCACCTCGAGGTGACCCGGGCGGTCGTGGTCGGTCACTCGATGGGCGCCTGGGTGGGGGCCACGCTGGCCGCGCGTTACCCCGAGCGGGTCAACTCGCTGCTTCTGGTCGATGGGGGGCTGCCGCAGACACTGCCGGAGGGTGTGGACCTCGAGACGCACGCCGCCGCCGTGCTCGGGCCGGCGCTGTCTCGCCTCGAGAGGACGTTTTCATCCGAGACGGCGTATCTCGCGTTCTGGCGAGCCCATCCGGCGTTCGCGGCCCCGGGCGCCTGGGATGCGCATCTCGAGCGCTACGTGCGCTGGGACCTGGAGGGCGAGGCGCCCGAACTCCGGCCGCGTGCCTCGCGCGCCGCGGCCACCGCCGACTTTCACGATATCCTCGGGCCGGCCGGCCTCGATTGTCGGCAGGTGCGCGCGCCGGTGCTCCTGCTGCGGGCGCCACGCGGTCTGCTGAACCAGCCGGAGCCGTTCCTGTCCGACAATTCGGTGACCAAGCACCTGCCGACCATTCCCGGCGCCCGCCACGAGGTCGTGGAGGGGACGAACCACTACACGCTGGTGATGGGCGTCGGCGCCGCGGCGGTCGCCGCCCGCATCCTGGAGGCCGTGCGCGGTGACTAGTACAGTGTTTTGGTTGCATCGTCGCGGCGTTTGCTGGAGGATTGTCCTTTCTTCGGACGCAACCCGAGGAGCAACGCAGCCAGACGGGATGTAGCGCCGGTCGAATGCAGCCGGACTTTCACCACGGGCTGCTCAGCACGGTATGTGGGTTCAAGAGGAAGGGGAGTCATGCAGACATTGAGAGGACTTCGTCGACTCGCACTGGTCGCGGTCTGTCTCGCACTGATCGCTGTCGTTGTGCTGGGGCAGGCGATGCTCGGCCGAACGGTGGCCGCACAAGGCAACATGGTCTTTGGCCCGATGTTCGAGGTCGACCCGCTGTGGCCGAAACCGCTGCCGAACCACTGGCTGCTCGGCACGACCATCGGTGTGTCGGTGGACACCCGGGACCACATCTGGATCATCCACCGCGGCGATTCGCTCGCCGCCGGCGAGGTGCCAGCGGCGCAAGATCCCCCGAACGCGGCCGAGTGCTGCTTCCCGGCGCCGCCGGTGCTCGAGTTCGACCAGGCGGGAACGCTGGTCGGCTCTTGGGGAGGACCCGGTGAGGGCTACGAATGGCCGGCGTCGAACCATGGTGTCTTCGTCGACCACATGGACAATGTCTGGATCGGAGGCAACGGCGGTCCCGACGCGCAGATCCTGAAGTTCACCCGGCACGGGCAGTTCCTGATGCAGGTCGGTCAATCGGGCGCCAGCACCGGCAGCAACGACCCCGCGAACTTCAGCCGAGTGGCCAAGATCTTTGTCGACCCCAGAGAGAACGAGGCCTACATTTCGGACGGCTACGGCAACAAGCGGGTGGTGGTGCTCGACGCCGACACCGGTGAATTCAAGCGGTACTGGGGTGCCTATGGTAACCGACCGGACGATACCGACCTCGGCCGCTATGACCCGCACGCTGACCCGGCACCGCAGTTCCGGAACCCGGTCCACTGCGCAGAGCTGTCATTCGATCGGCTCCTCTATGTCTGCGACCGGGTAAACGACCGGATCCAGGTGTTTCAGCCCGATGGCACTTTCGTCCAGGAGCTGTTCGTCGCCAAGGACACGCTGGGCGCCGGCTCTGCGTGGGACATCGCCTTTTCCCGAGACGCGGCGCAGAAGTACATCTACATGGCCGACGGTGTGAACGAGAAGGTCTACATCATCGACCGCGCGTCGATGCAGGTGTTGTCGAGCTTCGGCGACGGCGGGCGCCAGCCGGGTCAGTTCTACGGGGCGCACAGCATCATGACCGACTCGCACGGGAACATCTACGTGACCGAGACGTTCGAAGGCAAGCGGGTGCAGAAGTTCGTCTACAAGGGCGAAGGCCCGATCCGGGCCCCGGATCAGGGCGTCGTCTGGCCGGCGAACTAGCGCGGATCCGCCCAGGAGGCAGGAGACAGGAGGAGCCGGTAACGAGCCGTTCTGAACGCCGCGGCAGCGCTCCAGCTTCCTTCTGACTTCTGTCTTCTGACTCCTGAGAGTACGCGCTAGAACATCGCGATCGGATTCACTGGCGAGCCGGTGCCGTTCGGGATCGGAAGCGGCGCGATGGTCAGCATGAACTCCCAGCGGCCCCGTGCGGCGGCCGCCTCGCTCAGCGCCTGGAAGTCGGCGCGGTCGAGCAGGTGGATGCCCAGCATCGTCAAGGCGAAGTTGTGGAGGGCGAGCCGGGGCAGGTCGCCGTCCGGCTGCGGCATGTAGCCGGGGGTCTCCCACCCCGCGAGCGCGACGTCGCGCTCTCGTAGCCACGGGATCACCGCGTTGTCGAGCCCGGCGGCCTCCCGGCCCGTGTCGAACGGGCCGATGTCATCCTGCCTGGCCCATCGACCCCACCGCACGAGGAAGGCGTCGCCGGGGCCGACCCGTACCCCGGCCATCTCCTCCCACGCCTCCAGGTCCTCGACATAGATACGGGTGCCCGGCTCCAGATACGGCACTCCCTTCAGACGCGGGATGTCATAGAGCACGCCCCGCGTCACGATGCCGTCCTTCATGTTGAGGATGGAGTTCTTCGTGGCGCCATCCTCCATCGTCACCACGTCTGCCACGTCGTAGCCGTTCCACATCTTGCCGTCGAAGAAGATGTGGGCAAAGGCGTCGAGATGTGTCGTGCCCGGGCCGTGGATGCAGGGGTAGGCGACCGTGTCGCTGGCGGAGGATCGTGACGCGCGCACCATCGACCACTCGATCGGGCACGGGTTGTCGAGGCTTTCGCGGGTCTGGGCGTCGGACGCCAGTGAGACGGTGAACCCCTCGGTGACCAACGCCGCTGCCGCGGCGCGTCTGGCCGGTGTGACCAGGTTGAACGCGCCCAGTTCGTCGTCGGGCCCCCACCGGCCCCAGTTCGAGAGCTCCGTCAGCCACCGCTCGAACTGGGATGCCGTCACGACCGGACGCGACGTGTCCGGTTGTTGAGCGCCGGATGCGACGGCGGCCGCGCACGCGACGGCCGCCAGCAGCATGGTCGAGAAGGTCCGTTTCAGTACGGTCATGCTTTCGTTCGTCCTCCTGTGATACCTGCGAGACGCGCTGATTATATCCTCGCGTCGAACGGCTGAGAAAAGGTGACAGCACGCCCACTCTCGATCTCTCGGCGGGCGCGTGTCATCGAGCTCCGGCGATTCGTCGGCTGGGGCGTCGGCCGGCCCCACCAGTGAGATCACGCGGGGCGTGGACGCTGACCCCGTCTACAGCGCGGTGCCCTGGTGGCCTGTGAAGGGCTCTCGACGCTCACAAGAATGCGAACCTATTCTTGACCGAACCCTGGCGGACAGCGCGGTCCGGAGCACTATAATCATCCGACAGACGATGTGCGGAGGCCGCTACGCAGCTGGTCACCGAGTCTATAATGTGACCTAATCGCCTGGTGAAAGGGCAAGGAGACGACATGCGAACGAAGCTCGGGTTGATTGTCGCGGCCGCGACCATGGTGGCCTCGTGCGCGGCGGACGCGCCCACCGGGCCGCCGTTCCGGACGGACGCGACCGTCCAGATGCTGATGGCGAACATGGTCGATCCGGCCGCCGACCTGGTGTGGGATGCGGTGGGGACGATCGTGGACGCGGACGGCGAGAACCACTGGGAGCCGGAGACCGAGGAGGACTGGATAGCGGTCCGCTACGGCGCGATGTCGATGATCGAGGCCGGCAATCTACTGATGATGGAGACCCGCGCTCGCGACCAGGACCAGTGGATCCGGCTGTCGGAGGCGATGATGGACGCCAGCACGCTGATGTTCGAGGCGGCCGAGGCCGAGGACGCAGACCGGGTGTTTGCACTGGGTGAAGAGGTCTATACTACCTGCAACAACTGCCACATGCTGTATTGGATCGACGACGCAGACCGCGGTCGCGCCATCGAGTCCTCGTCGGGAGGCGGGCCCTAGTAGGCCTACCCAGACCGCGCCGTCGCCACTCCCGTGTCTGCCTCAACGACGCTCTGGCGCCGTGTCCTGATTTACACGCATCGCTGGCTGGGTATCGCCGGCAGTCTTCTGTTCGTGGTCTGGTTCGTGTCCGGCATCGTCATGATGTATGCCGGGATGCCGAGCCTGACCACCGAGGAGCGGCTGTCACACGTGGCCGTGCTCGACCTGTCGCGGGCGCGGGTCGATGTGAGCGAGGCGGCCGTGCGGGCCGGAGTGGCGCCGCGGCAGATCGTGGTCGGGATGCTCGGAGACCGGCCGGTGTATCGGTTCACCGGTGCCGGCGGCGTCACCACGGTGTACGCGGACACCGGGGCGGCGCTCGACGGGCTCGACGCTAAGACGGCCGTGGCCCTCGCCCGCCGCTTTGCACCCGAGCACGCCACGACCACGCGATACGACACCCGGCTGAGGGACCCCGACCAGTGGACCCTGCAGAGCCGCGCTTACTTCCCTCTCCATCGGGTGCGTCTGGGTGACGACGCCGACACCGTGCTCTACGTGTCGGACCGCACAGGTGAGCCGGTCATGCGGACGACCCGGCAGACCCGGCGGTGGGGCTATGTGGGCGCGGTCTTGCACTGGCTGTATTTCACGCCGTTACGGTCACGCGGGGCTCTGTGGAGCGACCTGGTCATCTGGCTGTCCGTTCTCGGGTGCGTGCTGTGCCTGTCCGGGCTGGTCTGGGGGCTGTGGCGAGTAGCGTCCTCGAAGGCCTACCGGCTTCGTGGCGGCCCGTCGCACTCGCCTTATGCCGGCGTGATGCGGTGGCACCACTACACGGGGCTGGTGTTTGGCCTGGTCACCTTCACCTGGGTGTTCAGTGGGGCGTTGTCGATGGACCCCTGGAGCTGGCACCCTGGGACCGGGCCCACACGAGTGCAGCGTGAGGTGGTCACCGGCGGGTCGCTCCGACTCGGGCCGTTGACGGTGGAGCGGCTCCGCGCCGGGATCGAGGCCGTCGTGCCGTCGTTCGTCCCGAAGGAGCTGGAGGTCGTACAGCTTCTCGGCGAGCCGTATCTGCTGGCGCAGCACGCCAGGCATGCCCTGGTCGACGATGTCCGAGCATCGTTGCCGAACACGCTGGCCGGCGAGTGGACCCACCCCCTGGAGCAGCAGCTCGTTTCTGTTGCGCATCCGGAGCGGGGAGCGTTCAGCCGGTTTGAGGACGGGGTGTTCGACGCGCTGGCGACGGCGGTCATGCCCGGCGTCGACATCATCGAGGCGACCTGGCTCCGGGCGTATGACAGCTACTACTACGATCGGAGTCAGCGACGCCGGCTCCCAGTGTTGCGCGTCAGATACGACGACCCCCAACGCACCTGGCTCTACTTCGATCCACACCGCGGAGCGATCGCGCGCAAGGAAGAACGGCTGACCCGGCTCAATCGCTGGCTGTATCACGGGTTGCACAGCCTGGATTTCCCTTTCTTGTACGACCGGCGCCCGCTCTGGGACGTCGTCGTCATCCTGCTCAGTCTTGGTGGGATCACCCTCAGCGTGACGTCGCTGACACAGGGCTGGCGCCGCCTGCGCCGCCATGCCAGGCGATTCTTCCGGTTTTCCGGTAGGGCGGTCGGCCGGCTCCGGTCTTCTTGACCTGATGGGGGCCCCGAGGTACACTCCGCGTTTGCCGTGCCAAACGGCGTGCCTCGACATGCCTGGCTGCGGCCATCAGGACGTGTGATGGCTGCCGGTCGCCGGTGTGAAGAGAGGTTGGCCGCGCAACCGGTCCACTGGACCGTGTCGATGCGTAAACGCTCGGACGCGGCCCATCGTGCGGAGGTCGACATGCGAGTCTTTGGTGTGCTGTTCGTCATGCTGTCCATGACGGCCGTTGCCACGGCACAGGCCCCGGCCCGTGAGCCGGTCGGCAGTCTGGCCCTGGTCATGCGGTCCATCCTGTTCCCCAATTCGAACATCCTCTTCGATACGCAGTCCCGCGACCCGGACGCGCCACCCGAGCCGACCGCGGCCGGCGGCACGGTCTCGGCGACGTTCTCGAGCATCTACACCGGCTGGGGGTTGGTGGAGGCCGCCTCGGTGGCGCTCGCCGAGTCGGCCCAACTCATCATGATGGAGGGGCGATTGTGCGAGAACGGCCTCCCCGTGCCGGTGGGCAATGCCGATTTCCAGCAGTTCGCGCGCGACCTGGTGGATACGGGCACGAAGGCCTACGAGATCGCCCAGAGGCAAGACCTGGACGCCATGGTCGAGATCACCAACGAGGTGGCGGGGGCGTGCGAGAACTGTCACACCGTCTATCGCAGGTACGAAGACCGTTGCACCCAGTGATCGGGGAACGCCGGCTGCTGCTGAGGACTATCGACGCATGATACGAAGCCTGTTCGAATGGGTCGACGTGATGCCGATGAGCACCGTCTGGCGGGAATCGCTGAACGGCTACCCGCTCCTGCTCACGGCGCATGTCACCAGTATGGGTCTGGTTGCGGGCATCATCATTTTCTGGGACATGCGGCTCGCCGGGATGGCGCTCACGCGGGTGCCGGTGTCGAAGATCCAGGCCACGATGTTTCCCTGGATGACCCTCGGTCTGTTGATCAATGCCGCCACCGGTGCCGCGATGGTCTTCAGCCAGCCGATGCGCTATTACCCCAACTTCTACTTCTGGATGAAGAATTTTTTCTTGCTCCTCGCATTGGTGAACATGTTGTATTTTCACGCCAGGATCGGCAAAACTGTGGCCGACTGGGAGCACAACCCGGTGACACCGTTCCCGGCCAGGATGGCCGGCTACGCGTCGCTGGCGCTCTGGGCCGGCATCATCGTCACGGGCCGGATGATCGCCTACAGCGGGCTCGTCCCCGACTGGTGGATTGCGCTGGAGCTGGGATAGACCAACATGTCGATGTTGCCGTTCTTCGAGTGGATGGGGGGGCTTCGGTTCAGCGCCTTTTTCCTCGAGTCCGTCTGGCCGACGCCGATCGTGCAGAACATTCACCTGATTGCGATTGCGGTGTTTGCTGGCTCCGTGCTGGTGGTCGATCTGCGTATGCTGGGTCGGGGGCTGACCGAGACGCCGCTCGCGCAGCTGGCTCGCAGCGTAGAGCCGTGGCTTTACGGGAGTTTCGTCGTGCTGGTGCTCACCGGTATCCCGCAGATGACGTCGACGGCGTTGAAGCAGTACTATAGCCCCTTCTTCTGGTGGAAGATGCAGGCGGTGCTGATCGGCGTGATCTGGACGCTCACGGTGCGTCGGCGGATATCGATGCGGACCGAGGCCGAGCTCGGACCGGTCTGGCCCAAGATGGTGGCGGTAGTCTCGATCGCGCTCTGGACCAGCGTGACGGTCGGAGCGCGATTGATCGGGTTGATGGGATAGTCGGATAGGTGAAACGCGGGTTCGCGGCGGATGGGTCGACCATCCGCGTCGGGGGCACGCCAGTCAGGACACGCTCGTGGCGTGAGGGAGACGGAGCAAATGCGAAATCGGCTTAGAAGGACGATGATTGCTGGGACGAAGGCCGCCGTCATGGCGCTGGTGTTGTCGGTTGCCTGGCAACCGGTCGCCGCGCAAGGGCAGGAGTATCGGGCGCCACGGACGGCCGACGGCAAGCCGGACCTGAACGGGATCTGGCAGGCGCTCGGGAGCGCCCACTGGAACATCGAGCCGCATGCGGCCGGGTTCGGACCGGTCGTCGAGCTCGCGGCGCTCGGCGCGATCCCTGGAGGTCTGGGGATTATCGAGGGCGGGGAGATTCCCTACCGGCCCGAGGCCCGGGCGCAACAGCAGGAGAACCTGGAGCACTGGCTGGAGCGCGACCCGGCCGTGAAGTGCTACATGCCGGGGGTGCCGCGGGCGACCTATATGCCGTATCCGTTCCAGCTGGTGCAGACGCCGGAGTACGCACTCTTGGCGTACGAGTTCGCGAGCGCCAGCCGGATCGTCTACATGGACCGGCCGGACTTCGTGGCGCCGGTCGACGCCTGGATGGGGCACAACATCGGCAGCTGGGACGGTGAGACGCTGGTCATCGACGTGACCGCGCAGATGGCCGAGACCTGGTTCGATAGCTCCGGGAACCACCACAGCATCAACATGCACGTGGTGGAGCGCTACACGGCCATGAGCGAGAATCACCTCATGTACGAGGCGACGATCACGGACCCCGAGACCTACACGCGGCCGTGGACGATCCGGATGCCGCTCTACCGGCGGCTCGAGACGAATATGCAGCTGCTCGAGTTGAAGTGCGTGGAGTTCGCCGAGGAGCTCATGTATGGGCACCTCCGCAAGGACCCCGACCTGACGCCCTCCTATCGGGCCAGCGGGTATGGGTCCAGTCGTGAGAACATCCCGGTGCCGCCCCAATGACACCGGCGAAGCTCAGCTTCGCGTGGCCTCGCCGTGCCGTCCCGGCGACGGTTGCAGCGGTCGTGTAGTTGAAAACAGCGGTTGACGAACCGCCCAGAGATGTCGATAATATCCGGGATAGTATTCTTAACAAGGAGGCGAAACCGATGCGAAGAAACATAGCTGTCGTCCTGGCCTGTGTGGTCTTGGCGCTGGCCACCGTGCCGGTGGCTGCCCATCATGCGTTCTCGGCCGAGTTCGATGCCAATCGTCCGATGCACCTCGAAGGTGTGGTGGTGAAGATGGAGTGGATCAACCCGCACGCGTGGGTCCATCTGGAGGTCCAAGGGCATGCGACGATCCCAGATGGGACTGTCTGGATGGTCGAGGGTGGCACACCGAACACCCTGCTCCGCCGGGGCTTCAGCAAGCAGTCCCTGCTGCCCGGCACCGAGATCATCGTCGACGGGTATCAGGCGAAGGATGGGTCGGACAAGGGCAACGGCCGCGACCTGACCTTCAAGGATGGCCGGAAGCTGTTCATGGGGTCGTCCGGGACCGGCGCGCCGCGGGACGGCAGGGATGCGACCGAGCCGCCCCGGTAAGTAGGCACGTAGGCGCAACGCCTGACAAGAGCACGTCGAGGGCCCGGATGCGGTTGCATCCCGGGCCCTTTTTTTGTCTGTGGCCGGGTACGGCCGCGATGCCCGCCTCGTCGCCCCGTCGAAGGACCCAGGCGGACCTGTTTGTCTTGACATCCCCCTCGTTCGGGCGTATATCCGACGCGATGAGCATGAGAAGACTCGGCGCACTGCTTGGCGGTCTCGGGGTCCTTGGGGTGCTGAGCTGTACCGGCACCGCGCCAGCCGGCGAGCCTGCGCCTTCCGAGGCGAGGGCATCCAGCGTACCGGCAGCGAGCGATATCAACCAGCAGTTCGCCGGCACCTGGCGCCTGATCGGGGTTGAGCGACTCGATGCGGACGACCGGCCGTTGCCGCCACCGGCGCCGCCAGCGTTCGGGGCGCCGAACGGGGTTGGGTTCCTCATGTACGACCCCGCCGGGTACATGGGCGTCGTGATCATGCAGGACGCACGGGCTGTGTACGCCGACACCCGTCCCACGGCCGACGAGGCACGACGAACCCTGTCGAGTTACACCTCCTATTTCGGGACCTACACGATCGACGAGGACGCAGGCATCATCACGCACCACGTTGAAGGCAACCTGCACCCGAACGGCACTGGCGTGGACAACCGACGCGCCTACGAGCTCGACGACGACACGCTCGTGCTGATGCCGCCGCG
The DNA here is from genome assembly GCA_015659035.1 of Acidobacteriota bacterium. Taxonomy (GTDB): domain Bacteria; phylum Acidobacteriota; class Vicinamibacteria; order Vicinamibacterales; family UBA8438; genus NP936. The sequence continues at coordinate 58,070 of DQNS01000047.1, forward strand.
CGGGTCGTCCGGGGTGCAGCTGCGTATCACCTGGCGGCGGGAACCGGAGCTGCCTGGATTGACAGCCGAGCACCGCAAGTTCATCGGGTTCTGGCGATACACCTCCATCGAGCGACGTGCCGACGACGGCCAGGTTCTGCCGGCCGCCTCGTGGGAGAACGGCTTCGTCATCTACACCGAGTCTGGACACATGGCAGTGCATCTGGTGCGGCCGGACCGCCAGCCCTACGCGGCGAGCCAGCCCACCGACGAGGAGGTGCTGTCGGCTCTGGGGTCCTATGCGAGCTATTTCGGGCCCTATACGATCGACTTGGACGAGCGTCTGGTGGTGCACGATCGTATCGGTAACCTCAGGCCCAGCGGTGTCAACACGCTGGCCCGACGTGGCTATGCGTTCATGGACGACACGTTGATTTTGCAGCCGCCGGCGACGATGGTGGATGGTCGCGAAGTGAAGAGCTTCCTGACCTGGACCAGGCTCAGCGAGGACGCCCCGACCGGCGGCTATCGGCTGGTGGCCGGCTGGCCGAACGTGCCGTCGGGCACGTTTTTCGGACAACAGGAGGGGTGGCCTGACCAGCCGGCGCGTGACGCGGCGGCGGCCGGCGGACGGGGTGGCCGGGGGGGTGGACGGTCCGCGACACCGCCTCTCTATGGGCAGGGTGTTTCGGGGATCGCGATCGACGAGAACGACCACCTCTACGTGTTCAACCGCGGCCGGCAGACGATTCTGGTGTTCGACCGTGACGGAAATCTCATCCGATCGGGCGGCGAGATGGACATGAACGGGGTGCAGGTGGCCGGGGGCTGGCTCCATTCCGGCGAGGTCGACTGGGAGGGCAACGTCTGGGTGGTCGAGCGATTGAACCACCGAATCCTGAAGTTCAATCCCACGCTCGACCGGGCGGTGATGCAGCTGGGCACGACCGGCGAGCCGGGCATCGACGAGACCCATTTGAACAGCCCCTCCGGCATCCTCTTCACCCGCGCAGGCAACATCGTCGTCACCGACGGCTACGGGAACAACCGCGTGATCCTGTTCTCGTCCGACGGGACGTTCATCAAGCAGGTCGGCCGCGGTGCTGGGGGGCCCGATGACAAGGGTCGGGGGCCGGGCGAGTGGGACCTGCCGCACCAGGGGGCCGTCGACGCCGACGACACCCTGTATCTCCTCGACCGGGAAGGCAAGCGGATTCAGGTATTCGACAACCAGTTGAACTACATCCGCGAGTTCGCCAACGACGGATGGAACCCCTGGGACATCGCCATCTCACGGAAGGGTGACGACGGGTTCGGCTACATCGCCGACCACGCCGGCGAGCGCGTGCACAAGATCTCGCTCGCCGATGGCCGGATTCTCGCCACCTGGGGCGGTCCGGGCCGCGGCCCCGGGCAGTTCGACTGGGTCCACGGCATGGCGGTGGACACGCAGGGGGCGGTTTACGCCGCCGACACCTACGGCCAGCGGGTCCAGAAGTTCGCGCCCGTGAGCGGCAGTCGGTAGACCGTTTCTGTATCGCCCCGGTTTCTCCCTCTCCCCCTGGAAGAGGGCCGGGGTGAGGGACAAGTCTTGGGCTATGGGTGCTCAGCGTGCCCAGACCGTGTCATCCGCCGGTAATGCGCGTCACCGTCCAGTACAGCCCGACACCGGCGATGGCGACCGATAGCGGCACCACCGCGACACTCCGATACCAGCTCTTGTGCCGTACCCAGCCGAGCGCCAGGAACATCGCGGCGATCACGGTGATCTGACCGCCCTCGACCCCCAGATTGAAGCTCATCAGCGCCGGGACGAACTCCGAGCGCGGAAGCCCTAGCTCGCGCAGCACCCCGGCGAAGCCCATCCCGTGCAGTAGCCCGAACGTGAACACCAAGACGATCCGCCACGGTCTGAGCTGGCTGGTCACGATGTTCTCGATGGCGACGTACGCGATCGAGAGGGCGATCAGCGGCTCGACCACGCTCGACGGCAGGGACAGCACGCCGTAGATCGTCAGTGCCAAAGTGATGGTGTGGGCCACTGTGAAGGTGGTCACCTGCGCCAGCATCGGTGTGATCCGCGTGCTCAGCAGAAAGATCCCGCCCACGAACAGGATGTGGTCGAGCCCCTTGGGTAAGATGTGGGTGTAGCCGAGGTGCAGGTAGGTTCGCACCACTGTCCACCGGGTCGGCGGCGTCAGGGCCCCGAGGTCGAAGACGTCGGTTTCCTGTTCCCCGACGTTCCAGTAGGTGATGACCTCGTCGTCCCCCTCGCGGATCAGCAGCGGGTAGGGATCCATGATCAACCCGAAGGCGAAGCTGAACGTGTCGGCGCCCTCCGGGACTCGTCCGTCGAGCCGCATCGTCCCGAGCCGGGTCTCGTCGGGGGCCGCCGGCCCGTCTGCGGTGGGCGCCAGGTAGGTCGCGGCGACATCGGCCCGCGTACCGTCGAAGAACAGATGCACCCACTCGGCGAAGGTGGTCTCCATCTCGACCAGCCGGCGATCGCGCTGCTCCGGGTCGAGTCGTCCGGACAGCTCGAGACCCGAAAACGGCTCGACCCGCATCAACAGCCAGTCGGGGTCGTTCATGACCTCGATGCGATAGGTTCCGTTGTTGTTGAACGTGACGTGCACCTCGGTTAGCTCGAGCTCGTGAGCCGCGGCGAGGCGGCTCCCGGCGGTGCAGAGGATCCCGGCCGTGGCGAGGGCCCGCAGCACGTGGGACCGTCTCGACGCGTCGTGGAAGCCTGGCATGGGTCGTCCGAACGATGTACGGTTGCCCAGCGCCGGCGCTTGGTCAAGCAAAGACTCGAGATGGCGCTCGTGCGAGGGCAG
>DQNS01000112.1 GCA_015659035.1 Acidobacteriota bacterium
GTCTTCGCCCTGATCTATCTGAGCGACCGGGCGACGGGCGGATATCGAGTCGAACGGCTCATACGTGCGAACTGACATGAAGACCATGAAGACGATACTGCTCGCGCTGGCGGCCGCCCTAGCCGCCGCATCCGCCGCCTACGCGCAGCAGGCGGTGTTCGACCGCCTGTCTCCCGACCTCTTCGATGTCATGCCCCCGTCCGAGCGCGTGCGGGGCGCGCCCGGCACCATGACCATCCAGCAAACGTCGTGTCGCAGCTTGCCTCTTGAGGAGGTCCGGCGCCGCATCGTCGATCTGGCGGTGCAGGAATGGGGCTTCTTCGGGTTCGCTGTCGTGGATCAGACGAGAATCGAGACCATCGACCAGGGGGCACCCCGCACCCGACGCCGCTGGCCGCGGCCCAGCCCCGAGGAATCGGCGCGCGTGGCCGACTCCATCGCCGGCTACTGGACGGTCACGCCGGACGGCGACTGGATCCTCAACAACCAGAACGGGGTGTGGAACGGGTCGAGAGGCGTGCGGGCGCGGTGGCGCTATCCGTGGTCGGCGGCCTTCGTGTCGTGGGTGATGTGCGAAGGCGGTCTCGGCGACTCCAGCCAGTTCCAGCGTGCCGTCGCGCACCATATCTACATCGACCAGGCGATTCGTGCCCGCGACGACGGCGCGCCGCTGGCAGCGTTCACCGCCTACGACATCGGCGAGGCGCCGATCGTGCCGGGCGACCTCCTGTGCAGCGCGCGGCGACCCGCCTACCGCTCGATCGCCGAACGACGCCGCCAGATGGGGGACGGCGCTCGAACCCATTGCGATATCGTGGTGAAGGTGGACGCGTCGCGCGACCGGATCCTCGCCATCGGCGGCAATGTGCGTGGCTCGGTTGGTCTGAAGCTGATGCAGGCCGTGCGCGAGCCGGACGTCGGGTTGCGTCCCGAGGGGGGTCGGCGCAGGCTATTCGCCCACCTGAAGCTACGCGCCGAGCCGATCGAGCCGGATGCGCTCGACACCAGTCCGACGATGCAGGCGGTGGTCTGCGCCGACCGGTTCCGGGCGCCCGCGCAGCTTGCCGCGGCGAACGTCGTGACCTCCGGCACCAGCGCCGCCCGCTGCTGAGTCGGTAGGAGGAATCCGAACAGTCAAGCCGCCGCGGCTGAAGCGCACAACGTTGGGGTCCGCGCAAGAATAAGTTCCAGGTCATCAGAAGTGCGGACCGAGACGGTTTCGACTACGATTCAAGAGCGTTACAACCCGAGGGAATTCATGAAGTCACTTCAGTTCGGTCTCGTCGTCGTGCTCGTTCTGGCCGTCTCTGGTGCGGTCGCTGCTCAGCCAGCCCGCAGCAAGGTTGACCCTGAGGACAACGCCCGACGGATCGTCACCATCCGGGGCTGCCTGGACGGCACGCTCCTCACCGAGACCGACATCCCGGACCGGCCCGTGCTCTTTGCGCCGCGAACCATGGCCGCTGATCGCTTTCGGGTCGTCGGTGACGACGAGCTCATCGAAGAACTGCTCGAGCACTCAGGCCACGAAGTCGACGTCATCGGCACGCTCCTCGATGAGACCGGTTCGACTCGGCGGGCTGGCCTCGAGCGGCGCATCGGCACACGGACCCGTGTTTGGGTTGGTGGCGGAAGTCGTCCTTTGGTTCCTCGGAATCCAATCCAGGAACCAGACCTGGATGCTGCCGAGCTCCCGAAGCTGGAGATCAGAGCGGTCATACACGTGGCGACCAGATGTACCGCTTGACGGGACTCCCTCTGATGGCCACGGCCGCGGTCATGGCGGCCGTCGGTCTTGCGGCGCTCATCCCTCACGCGCCGATACGGGCCGAGACGCAGACACGCAACAGCCTCAGCCTCCACGTCGAGGAGACCACCGGGATCCGTCGTACCCGCTACCCTGTCAACGCGCAGGTCCCGTTCCCGCCGGGGGCCCTGGCCCGGGCCGACCAGGTCAGGTTGCTGGGTGACGACGAGGAGATACCGGCCCAGTTCTCGGCCGGCTCGCGCTGGCCCGACGGGTCGGTGCAGTGGCTGAGGGTCGACTTCAACGCCAGCATCGGGCCGGAAGAGACACGATCGTATCGGGTCGAGTACGGGCCGGGGGTGAGTGCCGGGGCCGGACCGGGTCGCGGGCTGGCGCTCGTCGAGGATGCCGACGCGATCCAGGTCGGCCGTGTCCGGTTCAGCAAGACCGCCGCGCCGTTGCTCGCCTCGGTCAGCTATCGAGGTGAGGTCATCGGGTCGGGCCGCAACGGATTCGCCGTCGAGGACACGGACGGCACGGTCTACGAGCTGGGCGGAGACACCGGTGTGACGTTCGAGATAGTCAGGGGCGGCCCCATCTACGTCGAGCTTCGGTACTCAGGCCGAGTGTCGCTTGCAGACGGTGCCGAGGTGCCGTTTGTCGTAGTCGTCGAGATGCCGAACAGCAAGTCGTGGGTGAAGGTGACGGCGTCGGTCGACGACCCCGCCCGGCGGCTGCGGCAACTGTCGTTTCACAGCCCGCTCACGTTGGGCCCGCGCCCGTGGGTGTGGGACTTCGGCACGGACCGCTGGACATACGGATCGCTGCGGAACGAGGAGGCATCCGTGGTCCTGACGAACGAGGTGGAGGTGGGCGGAGCGACCGGATGGCGTGTCGAAACCGGTCCGAAGGGCCAGGAGCGACCGTACGAAACGACCGGGTCCACCCGGCCGGTCGTCGCCGGCTGGGGACATCTGCAGGGCGAGACGGAGGTCGTCGCCTTCGCGATGGACCGCTTCGCCAGTGCGCCCGGAACCTACCGCATCGCGCTCGACGGCGTGGGGCAGGCGTCGTTCCACGTGGCCCCGGCGGCACCCCTCACCAGGCACGTGTTGACGGTCTATCAGCACTTCGTCGGCACCCCGGTCCAGATCGGCGCGGCGACAAGCCCACCGTCTATGTTGCATCCGCTGGTGGCGCGCGTTGATCAGGCGCACTACGTCGCGAGCGGACTCGAGCCTCCGGCAGACCGCTAGCAGTTGCGACCCTGTTTCCGTTTCGTGGACCGCCCGCCTCGCGCCGGTCTCGATGATATAGTCGAGCCACGCTGTCGTTCGGCTGGCGGTGTCGGCAAGGAACGAGAGGGAGGTCTCAGATGCGCGAACGATTCTTTTCGGCGCTCGTGACCGTCGTCGCCGTCGTGCTGCTGCTGCCGGCCGCGGCGGCGAGTCAGACACCAACAGACAGCGGGGCACCGCCGCGCACAGCTTGGGGGGACCCCGACCTGAACGGCACCTGGTCGTATGCGTCGCTCACCCCGTTGCAGCGACCCACGTCGATGGCCGACAAGGAGTTCTTCACGCCCGAGGAAGCGGCCGAGCGGAACTATGCGGTGACCTTGGATCAGCCGCCCCGAACGGGTGACGTCGGGTCCTACAACGCGCTCTGGTTCGATCGGGGGGAGGTCAGCTCAGACCGGCGCACGTCGCTCATCGTGGATCCGCCCGACGGCAGGCTCCCGGTGAAGCCGGAAACACAAGAGCAGGCGGCGGCGCAGCGGGACTATCGACGCGCGCACCCGGGTGACTCCTGGCTGGACCGCAGCAACTGGGACCGGTGCATCACGTATCACGGTGTGCCGCCGATCTCCACGGGGTACAACAACACCTATCAGATCCTGCAGACCGCCGACTACGTGGCGATTCGGGTCGAGAATATCCACGACGTGCGCATCATCCCGCTCGATGGACGCGCGCAGCTCGACGACGGGGTCCGCCAATGGAACGGCGACTCACGCGGTCACTGGGAGGGCGACACGCTGGTGGTCGAGACCGCGAACTTCAGCGACCAGACGGTGCACCGGTTCCCGTCATCGAGAAACACCAAGGCGGTCGAGCGCTTCAGGGTCGTCAGCAAGGATCGCATCGACTACCAGTTCACCATCGAGGACGCGACGGTCTACACCAGCCCCTGGACCGCCGTTCGTCCGATGCCGCGGCTCGACGACTACATCATGTACGAGTACGCGTGTCATGAGGGCAACTACGCCATGACGAACATCCTGACCGTCGAGCGCGCCACGGAGCGGGACGCGTCAGCCGGGACCGGATCGCGGTAGGGCGCGACGACGCCCGTCGCCAAGGTGGCGCACCAGCACCTCTCCGAACACACAGCGGGCTGCTAGCGTCCGGCCGGTCGTTCGAGGCCGAGGGCGTCGCGGACGTCGGCGGAGGCCTGCTCGAGCAGGTCGCCGAGCTCGATCCCCGTCGAGTCGGCAATGCGGACCATGCGCTCGAAGTTCGAGGCGACGCCGGCCGCGTCGACCATCGCCTCGGGGCCGAGGGCCTCGACCACCGCGGCGCGCGACTGCGCAAGGGTCTGGGCGCCGGTCACGATCGCCTCGGCGAACGCGACGAGCTCGGCACCGTGCGCCACCCCGCTCTCGAGGTTGTGGTCGGCCAGCGCCTCGACGTCGGCGGGCTCGCCGGTCAGCTCGCTGCTCGCCCGGAGCAGCCAGGCATGGGCGCTGGTTCAATAGAAGCAGTCGTTGAGCACCGAGACCCGTCCTGCGATTAGCTCCATCTGCGGGCGACTCAGCGCTCCCTGGGACGCGCTCGGATCGCGGACCTGCACATTCGGGAGGTAGTGGACCGCGCTCAGATCGTTCAAGGTCCACACCTCGTCCGGGACAAGGCTCATCGCGCGGATCACATTGCCGGTCCTGCCGGCCGGCCAGAGGTCGGCCTCGGGCGTTCCCGCGTTGTCGGCCGGCACCATCGGGACCCACGCCTCGTCGGGACCGGCGCTCGCAGGGCGGTAGCGGCGCGTCTCCCCGGGGAGCGGCGCGGGGAGCGGGTGCTCGGGCACCCCGATGCCGCGGCAGAACCGGTCGATGCTGACCAGGGCCACGACCGTGCCGATAATCTCGACATACTGCCCGTCGCTCAAGCCGTCGGCGAGGCGGGCTTCGTACCACTTCCGGGTGAGCCGTCCGGGGTCGGTCATCACCGCGTGGATGACCTCGACCGCGGCCGGGGGCAGGTCGGTCGCGGTGGTGTGGTTGCCGCAGACGGTGTGGGGCGAGAGCGCGGCCTTGCGCTCCCGGCAGTACGGACAGTCGCGGGCCGCCCGCGCCTCGCGCGCGATGGCGACGCGCTCGGCGCCGGTCCACCATGTCCCGCGCGCGGCGAGCCGGTCCCAGAACCGTTGATGGCTCTCGGCGAACCCTGTCCGGACCGGCGCCGGGACCTGTTCGTAGGTGATCATCGGTTTCCTCGCATCAGCGAATCCAACACGACCGGAAGGGCAGGTGCTTCACGGGAGCGCCAGGGCAATGAGCTCGGGCACGTCGCCACCTACCGTCAGGGCGATGTACTGCGTGCCTGCATGCATGTAGGTCATCGGCGTGCCGATGGCGCCGGCCGGGAGATCCACCGACCCGACGATCTCGCCGGTCGCCTTGTCGCGGGCGATGAGGCGTGGGCCACCATCGGTACCGCCCGCGGTGAGCGCGCTGATGAGCAGCGTGCTGGTCAGAACCGGGCCGCCGAGTCCCTCGCCACCGAGCGGCGGCAGCTCCAGGTCGCGCAGCATCGGGTGGTTCCTGTAGCGGTCGCCAGCGCCGTTCGGTTGCATCCAGGCATGGTCGCCGGCGTTGAGGTCAATTGCGGTGATCCGCGAGTACGGCGGTTTGAACAGCGGCAGCCCCCGGGGCATGAGCGGCGTGGTGTCGAAGCCGCCCTGGGTGAACCGCAGGTTGCCGCCCTCCGCCGGGTCCGGCGTGATGTACTTCATCACCGAGAACGCGTTGACCGACGGCACGTACAGCAGACCGGTCTCGGGGTCGACCGCCGAGCCCGGCCAGTTCGCGCCGCCGCCAATCGCCGGCCGCTGGATCGTGCCCTGGAGCCCGCCGTCCGCCGACAGCATCGGTGGGGTGAACAGGCCGCCGAGCCGGTGGTTTCGCACCGCCTCGACCGCCAGCGCGCGGATCTCGGGGGTGAAGTCGACCAGTTGATCGATCGACGCGCCTTGGTCCTCGAACGGTGGAGGCTTGGTCGGGAACGGCTGGGTCGGCGACAGGACGTCCCCCTCGAGGTCAGTGTCGGTCTCGACGGGGCGCTCCTCGATCGGCCACACGGGGTCGCCGGTCGCCCGGTCGAAGACGTAGGTGAACCCCTGCTTGCTGACCTGCGCAAGCGCCTTGATCTCGCGTCCGTCGACCGTGATGTCGATCAGGTTGGGATGGGTCGGGAAGTCGTAGTCCCACACGCCGTGGTGCACCGCCTGGAAATGCCAGATGCGCTCGCCCGTTTCGATGTCGAGCGCGACCAGGCTTTCGGCGAACAGGTTATCGCCCAGCCGGTGCCCGCCGTAGTAGTCGCTTGTAGGGGTGCCGGTCGGTACATAGATGTAGCCAAGCTCGTCATCGACGGCGAATGTCGACCAGGCGTTGGTGTTGCCCGAGTAGCGCCAGGACTCGTTCTGCCAGCTGTCGGAGCCGAAATCATCGGCCTGCGGGACCGTGCGGAAGGTCCACTTCGTGTCGCCGGTTCGCACGTCGATGCCCTTGACCCACCCGGGCGGCGCCTCCTTCGTGACCGGGAGATCGGAGATCACCGTCGGCGTCACGACGACGTCGTGAGCGACGATCGGCGCTGACGCGACGCCGAGCCAGCTGTAGCCGAGCCGGTCGGTCGTGCCGCGTGTGGCGCGCGGAATGCCCTCGGTCAGGTCGACCCGACCGTTGTCGCCGAAGCTGCGCACCGGCTGGCCGGTCCCCGCATCGACCGCCAGCAGATACCCGTCGTTTGTGCCGTAGAGGATGCGCGCCTCGTCGCCGTCGGACCAGTAGGCGAGCCCGCGCGTGTTGTAGCTGAGGACACTGGCGTGCGGATACGGCGCGGCCAGGTAGGCCTGTGGGTCGTAGACCCAGAGCACCTCGCCGGTGCCGGCGTCGAGGGCGGCCGACAGGGCGAGCGGTGTCGAGACATAGACCACGCCGCCGACCATCAAGGGGGTGGTCTTGAAGTTGCGGAGACCGATCTCGGGGTGGCGCTCGCGGAGGGCGTCCAGGTCGAGGGCGCCGTCCGCCGACTCCCATCGCCAGGCGATCGCGAGATCCGAGAAATTCGACGCGTCGATCTGGTCGAGCGCCGAGTATTTCGTACCGCCGAGGTCGCCGGCGTAGGTAGGCCACTCGCCGTCGGTCGCCCCGTACTGGGCGCGGGCCGCACTAGGCCAGAGCAAGACAGCCACCGCTAGAAGGGCCAAGAGGGGGCGTGTCAGCCGACGCGTTATGAGCACCTCCAGAACAAGCATGACTCCTCTTTCGGTTTCGTGGGCACTGCCGAGTCGATCGTAAATGGGAGGCCCGTCGATTATACCGGCTGGAGGCTCCCGTCCGGTTTTGATACGATTCGGCAGAACCCGATCTTGTCCCTGCGATCTGGAGCAGGGGAAAGGGAAGCCATGCGATCGATTTGCGTACTCGCCGCGGGGCTGTTGGTCGGTCTGGCGTCCAGCGCCACCGCCGGCGCGGCCGAGGAGGCGCCGACGTTCACCAAGGACGTCGCGCCGATCCTGTTCGACAACTGCGTCGTCTGCCACCGTGTGGGCGAGGTGGCCCCGATGGCGCTCACCTCGTATCAGGCGGTCCGCCCCTGGGCGCGCGCGATCAAAGACAAGGTGGTCAGCCGGGAGATGCCGCCCTGGCACGCCGACCCCGAGGCCTCGCTCGACTTCCGGAACGACCGTCGGCTGAGTCAGGCCGACGTGGACACCATTGCCGCGTGGGTCGATGGGGGCGCGCCGGAAGGCAACCCGACAGAGTTGCCGGCCCTCCCACCGATCCCGACCGGCTGGCAGATTCGCGACCTCGGCGAGCCGGATGCGGTCATCCGGATGCCGGTGGCGGAGGAGATCCCGGCGTCTGGCGAGCTCCCCATGACGAACTACTACATCCCGGTACCGTGGGACGAGCCGAGATACGCCCAGGCGCTCGAGTCGAAGCCGGGTAACCGCGTGGCCACGCATCACACCGTGGCATACATCCGCCCCGGTCTGCCGCCTGGCACACGGCTGAACGAGAAGGGGCTCGCCGTGCGCGACCCGTCAATCGCGGTGGACCGGAACGCCTCGTTCGAGTTCGCGCAGCGGTCGGTAAAGCTGACCGGCTACGCCCCGGGCAAGGGGTATAAGCGCTATCCGAAGGGTGCCGGTCGTGTGCTGCGGCCGGACTGGTATTTCACCTTGAACCAGCACTACCAGCCGACCGGCAAGCCGGAGACTGACCAGTCGGAACTTGGCATCTGGTTCCATGACGACCCGATCGACACCGACGTCCGGGAGATCGTCGCCAGTGACGGCATCGCGGTCGTCGAGGGCCGCGAGCTCGTGGCCGAGCCGGGTCAGCGGCGGCCGGTCGTGCCGAGTATTCCACCGTATGCCGACGACTGGAAGATCGTCGCCATGAAGGTGTTCCCCGAGGACACCACGATCTTCTCGCTCTCGCCCCACGCCCATCTACGGGGCAAGCGGTTCACCTACACGCTCGTGCGTCCGGACGGCACCGAGCAGACACTGCTCACGGTGCCGCAGTATGACTTCAACTGGCAGACCTTCTACGAGTTGACCGAGCCGATGGTCTTCCCCGCCGGCTCGAAGCTCGTGACCGTTGGCTACTACGACAACTCGGTGAAGAACCGCTACAACCCGGCGCCAGACAAAGAGGTCTACTGGGCCGAGCAGAGCTGGGACGAGATGTTCAACCCGTTCTTCGAGTACGGCGTCGCAGCGGAGACGGTGACGAAGGGCAGCACCAACGACTGACGTTCCCTTCACGTTGCTCGTCGCTGTTTCCCTGTTGCCGGCGGCCGCCACCGCCGGACAGGTCCTCGAACACCGGGTCGTCATCATCACCCCTGACGCCGCCGACGCGCGGGTGACGCAGACACGCGAGGCGGTCGCGTTCTGGAACCACACGTTGTCGGACCTCGAGCTCGGAGTCCGGCTTCGCGAGGCGGAGCTCATCATCGCGTCCCCGGACAGTCGAGCGCTGGAAAACTATGCCCGGCAAGTGTCGCAACGGGGCGGTCGGCTCCCGCGGGGCGCGGCCGGACCAGAGCCGCCCAGAGAGCTGACCGACCTCCAGGCGGACGTTGTCGTCCTGCTGTCCCGCCAGCCATTGATGCCGTTTGCCTGGCCCCTGCCCAGCTCGGCCGGCTCGCCCGGCTACTTTGTTGCGATCCGGACCGCCGAGCCGCAGCGCCCGGGCGACCACAAGGTCTTGAGGAACGTCATCGCCCACGAGCTGGGTCATACCCTTGGGCTCACCCACAACCGCGCCACGGCCACGCTCATGTGCGGCCCCTGCTCGTCGGCGGCTGCCGAAGACAACCCACAGGAGTGGCTTCCCCTGACCGCGTCTGACAGGGCGCGCTTGCGCGCCCTGCACGCGGCGCAATAGATCGGTCTCGACTCAATCCGTGCTGGTTGCTGAGGGCGCGCTCCGGCTTTTCTCCCTCTGGGAGAGGGCCGGGGTGAGGGTCTAGCCGCTAGGGATTGCGTGCGACCGGTGCTGCCACACCGACGCCGTGCTGATAGACGAGTCGCCCGCCAAGCTCCGCGGTGTTCGTCAGCAGCACCAGTCCGGCGAGACCGGCGACCGCGAGGCCGACCGTGCTGGTCCGGCGTGGAACCCCGGCCGCGAGTTGGAGCCCCACTCGACCGGCCGTCAGGAGCCCGAAATACCAGACACACCAGAGCGCCCAGTCCCAGTGCCGGGCCACGATTGCCTGAGCCATCCCCGGGGTGTAGACCTCAGGCGCCGCGCTGCGTCCGGTGAGGAAGGCGGCGACGAGTGTCACGGTGCCCGCAATGTAGAGCCCGGTCGAAACCCTCACAACGGTTGAAGGATCCCGTCGCAGCATCGCGACCAGATCGGCCACCGCCGCCGTCACCAGCAAGCCGATTGGCAGATGCACGATGAGCGCGTGCGGGTTGGGAGCCCAGCCGGCGAACTCTGTCATCCAGTCTTCCTGGGTCAAGACGCGAGTGGCTCACCTCGCAGATATCGGACGACGTCGACGGAGTCGATACCGAGAGATGTGTTCCTCCGCACCGTTTCAGCTTCTTGCAGCGGGTCCATAGTACCGGAAACGGCTGGTACCAGACACGCTCTTGACACCCCCTTTGCCTCGGCGATAATCGTCGGAGGCCTTGAAAACTATGGACGACAGTGGAATTCGCGACCACGTGGTGAAGCTACTCAGCGGAACAGATGCGCATCTAGACTTTGACGATGCCGTCTCTCGGTTTCCAGTCGATCTTCGCACCGTGATACCTGATGGGGCAGCTCACTCTGCATGGCAACTCCTTGAACATTTACGGATCGCTCAATGGGACATACTGGAGTTCAGTCGTAACCCAAGGCATGTTTCACCTACATTTCCCGATGGATACTGGCCCAGGAGTGATACGACCCCCGATGAAGGCGCCTGGGAAAAGAGCGTCAGCGCGTTCCGATCTGACCGTGAAGCGTTGCAGGAACTAGTAGCCAACGAGTCAACCGACTTATTGGCCCCGATACCACACGGTACTGGCCAAACGATATTGCGTGAATGTTTTGTGGTAGCGAAACACAATTCCTACCATCTGGGGCAATTGGTACTGCTCAGCAGACTGCTTGGGGTCTGGCAGGAAGATGGAAACCGGAAGATTGAGATCTAAGCGTGAAGCAGAGCCATCATCGAGACGGGACCCATGCAACAGAGGGCGACGTCGAGCGATAAGCTAGGGTGCCACGCGCCAGGGAGAGACCTGCGGCCAGGTGGCCAGCGCGTCGAGCGCCCACGCCGTCGTCTGGTCGTCGTGACAGGCGGTGCAGGGGTTCGGGATGCCGTAGCGGTCGGTCAGCGCCGGTGAGATGAACTTGAACGTGTGGCTCCGCACGTACACGTCGCCGACGGTCCGCGCGGTCAGCGGCATGTGGCACGCCACGCACAGGCTGCCTTCGCCGTCGGCCTCGTGTTGCGTGTGATACGCGAGCGACCCGCGTGGTCCGGCCTGTAGCTGTGGGCCGTGACATTCGAGACAGACGTCGTTCCCGGGCGCTATCAGATCCGCCTCGTGCTCCGTCCCGTGGACGTCGTGGCAGCCGTAGCAGGTGACCCCTTTTACATACATCTGGCTCTGCACGTAGTCGTTGCCCTGCATCCGGTTCTTGTGCGCCGAGCCCTCGGGCCAGTGCGTGAACGTCTCCTCGCCGAGGTCCGGTCCTTCCAGCTCCCAGAACTCGCTCAACCGGTCTCCCGGTTCAAAGCCCACCGGCCAGTCGTAGTAGACCCCCTCTATCGGGTTCTCGTGCGGCTGGCCCTGGGAGTGACACTGGATGCAGACGTCGTTGGCGCGTACCGGGTCGAGATGCGCCGGGTTGACGATGTTGTCGTCGGTCGGGTCGAGGTTGTGCGCGCTGCCCGGGCCGTGGCACTTCTCGCAGCCGACGTTCCATTCGGTCGGGGTCTTGGCGGTGATGTCGTAGTTCACCGAGTGACACCCGTCGCACAGCGGGCCGGTGGGACGCTGCATCTGGTCTTCCGGGTAGTGCTCGGTCCACCAGTCGCCGCCGGGTCGGGGGAAGTAGCGCCGCCACTGACGGTTGCGCACGTCCCACTGCGCGGGAAAGATGAAGTAGTCGTCTCCGATTTGGGTGTAGTAGCGCTGCTTCCACTTGCTGCCGTAAGTGAAGACGACGTCGTCCGGGGTGAACGTCACCAGCGGGTCGTTGAGCGTGAAATCGCCCAGGATCACGTCGGGCCGCTCACGGGGATCCTGCAGCACGTTCGCCATCAGGGTGTCCCGCCAGCGGGCATGGATCTCGACGTGGCATGCCTGGCACGACTCGGATCCCATGTAGACGGCGTCGGCTCCGTCGGTCGCGGGGGCAGAGGGTCGAGCGCATCCGGTCGCCACGACCAGGGTGACGAGGGCCCAGGGCCGCAGGCCGCGTGGCGAGGGCGGGAATCTATGCATGGCGCTCCGCACGATGATAGCCTCTTCCTCTCGAATAGTGCTCGATCTTGCACGCGCTCTCTCGCTGCGGGCTGGAGAGCACCACTGCACGCCGTTCAAGACGATGACGAGACAGCCTCCGTGGTCGAGACTCACCGGTCTGACCATGCTGTTCGGTGTGCTGTGGCCGGTCGCGGCCTCTTCGCAGCAACGGTGCGCGTTCCTGTGTGTGCCGGACGTGAAGCTCGAGCCGACCGTCACCATCGAGCACCTGTTCGGGGCCGCCCGGGTCGAGGAGTTGGAGGACGGCGTCGTGGTCGCCACCACGAGAGAGGCGCGCGAGGCGGTCTTCGAGCTGATTCTCGCAGTGGGCATTCCGACCGAGATCCCCCGGGTCGGGTTC
Source organism: Acidobacteriota bacterium (assembly GCA_015659035.1). GTDB lineage: Bacteria > Acidobacteriota > Vicinamibacteria > Vicinamibacterales > UBA8438 > NP936. The sequence goes on from DQNS01000112.1 coordinate 12,381, forward strand.
ACCATCGAGACGATCTTCGTGCCGTTCGGCGAGACCGACACGCACCCGTTCACCGGGGCGACCGCCGCCGACGCCGGCCGGGCCTCGTTCCGGGACAACGGAATCGAGATAGAGCTCGAGCTGAACCTGACGATCCTCGAGGCGGCGCAGACCGGCGGCTGGGTTGAGAGCCACTTCGACATCGTGGACAAGATCAGCCCCGGCGGGATCCCCGGCGCCGGCAGCGTCCACACGCACAAGCTGAATTTCGAGCTCGACACCGCCTTCCTGCCCTTCAGCCGCTTGCCGGAGGACAACTGGCTCCATCACTTCGAGATCGAGGGCTCGCTCGACTACGTGGCGACCGGGCTCCCGAAGGCTGGGGACGTGGTCGGCGGCGAGCGCTATCTGGATGACGCCAGCGCCTGGTCGTTCTCGCTGGTCGGCGTCATTCCCCTGGCGCCGCTCGCGCCTTGAAGGACACGAGGAACGCCTCGTCTGATGAGGAACGCCTCGTCTGATATGGTGACAGCCCGTACAAGGAGATTCCAGATGACGAAGAAGAGCACTCGACGGCGAGTCCTGCGTCCGGCGGTCGGGGTCCTCAGTCTGGTCGTGGCTGTTGTGGCGACGTCGTCGCGGCCGCGGGCTGCCGCCGATCTGCCGATGGCGGAGCCGGAGTCGGTCGGTATGTCGTCCGAGCGGCTGCAGCGGGTCGACGAGTATTTTCAGCGGTTCATCGACGACAACCAGATCGTCGGAGCGGTGACGCTCGTGGCCCGGAAGGGCCAAGTGGTGCATCACTCGGCGCTGGGGTGGAAGCACAAGGAAACGAACGCGGCGATGACCACCGACACCATCTTCGGGTTGGCGTCGATGACCAAGCCGATCGTGTCCACCGCGCTGATGATGTTGTTCGAGGAAGGCCGGTTCCGGCTCGACGACCCGATTGCGGACTGGATTCCAGAATACGAGGACCACATGGTCCGGGTGACCGTCGGGCCGAGACAGCGCCGGGTGCGTGAGGCCCGACCGGTCACGATCCGCCACGTCCTGACCCACACGTCCGGGTTGACGCTGAGCCCGAACGGCGCGGGTCTGTCGGAGGCGGACCGCCGCTGGGTGACCAACGACGGTGAGCCGTTCGCTACGCTGGGTGAGCGGGTCGCCCGCGCGGCGCGCATTCCGGCCGCCTTTCACCCGGGCGACCACTGGCAGTACGGCTCGTCGACCGACTACGTCGCGGTGCTCGTCGAGAAGATGTCCGGGATGACCATCGACGCGTTCCTGCGGGAGCGGGTCTTCGAGCCGCTCGGGATGCACGACATTTTCTACAACATTCCACGCGGTAAGGTGGACCGCGTCGCGGCAGTCTATCGGCCGAACGACGACGGCAAGGCCGAGCTGTCGCGCGCACCGGCGTTCCAGGAGCCGACCACCTACTTTCGAGGGACAGCCGGGCTCAGCGCCACCGCGGCCGACTACTTCCGGTTCGCGCAGATGATCGCCAACGGCGGCGAGCTCGACGGCGTGCGGCTGCTGGGCCGTATGACGGTCGACCTGATGATCAGCAACAACATCGGCACCGGCAAGGACGTCTACGTCCGTGGGCCAGGTTATGGGTTCGGGTTGGGGTTCGGCATCCTCGTCGACCCGACGCAGTCGTTTGACGCGTTGTCTCCCGGCAGCTACGGCTGGGGTGGGGCGTTCGGTACGCTCTACTGGGCCGACCCGGTAGAGGACCTGATCGGCCTGATGTTCATCCAGTTGCCCGGGCATGGGCCACTCAACATCCGCCAGCGGTTCACCAATGTGGTCACCCAGGCGGTCGTCGACAGCGTGGCCGACCAGCGACCCACGGTACAGGGCTACGCGACACCGGAGTAGCAGGCGGCGGAGGCACTCGCAGCCTGGCTCTGGCTTCGGGCGGCGCTCTGAAGAGGGGTGCCCAAGCCTGTTTGTCCGTCGTAGCAAGGCCCTTGAGGGCCGCTGAGTCTCGTGCCGCGGGAAAGCTGCTTGGCCGTCGTGAGCGACGCTACAGGTATGCATCACCCGAGCTCAACTGGGGGGACGCCAGACCCCGCCGCGCCACTCGCCATCGTGAAGATCGAGGTCATCCAGACGCGAGCTTGTCGCGGAGCGATTCCAGCTCCCGCTGTCGCGGAATCAGTTCGCGGTCGACCAGTCGCTGCTGCGATCGGCTTTCGAGCACGAGATTGACGAGGAGAACCACGAGAACAGGAACGATTGCCCACCAGGCGAAGCTCGACAGCCGGAACGCCACCGACACGAGCAGGAGCGACCCGACATGCGGCGGGATAAAGCTCAACATGATCTGCTTCCTGGTATCGATCTGATACGTCACCTGCGCGATGTCGCGGTCAATCTCGTCGCGAAGTGACGAGGTGAAGTGACGTTCGCGTTCCGCCTGCCGCTTTCGACCGACGAAGACTCGGCCGCCGAAATACAGCCAGGCCGCCGCGGCCGTGAACAGCGCTACGGCATCCCAGGTCGTGGCGAGCGGATTGAGCCCGCCAAAATGTGCGATCAACAGGAAAGAAATCGGCCCTACCACCATGAGGCTGGCCAGATAGGTCTGGAGCCTCTGCCAACGCATCCGGCGCGTGAAGTGCGCCGTGTTCTGCCGAAGGAGCGCGTGGAGCCCCTCCTCGTTGACCGCATACATAGGCGCGTCGGCTTGCGAATCCCAGATGACTTTCAGATCCTCGAAGTTCACTGTGCTACTCCCTCCGCAATGCGTGCGAGTTGTTTCTTCAGGCGATTGAGCTTCACCCCGACGTTGCTGGCGGTGATCCCCAGCTGCTCGGCGACGTCCTGATAGCTGTAGCCCTCCAGCACGAGGAGCATCAGAGATCGGTTGACGGCGTCGAGCTTGCGGATCTCGTCGTAAAGCCAGTCCAGCCGTTCGTTTCGGCCTCGGACTTCCTCGTGGATCACACCGTCCAGATCACTCCTCGACTCCATGCGGGTCCGATAACGCGATTCCCTCCGGGTCCAGACCGCCGCGGTGTTCAGGGCGACACGGAACACCCAGGTTGACTCTTTGGCGTTGCCCTTGAAGTGCGGCACCGATTTCCAGAGTTGAATCGCGATGTCTTGAAACAGATCGTTCCGGTCCTCGGGCGTCATCGTCGACGCGTGGACCACCTTGAAGACGAGGCCCTTGTGCTGGTCGATCCAGCGGTCGAAGATCCGGTGCTGTTCGTCTGGCGTCATCAGGTCGATCTCAATCCGTTCGACTGATCAGTATTCGGCCGGCAGGGATTTATTACGGTGGGCCACAGAAAGTCGTCAGTCACCCACACGCTGCTGTCTCGGCCGAAGCATGAGGCGGCTTGAGGGAGCGCCACCACGCTTCGGTCAGCGTGGCCGACCAGCGACCCACGGTACAGGGCTACGCGACACCGCATTAGACCCTGTCGAAGGACCGACGCTCGCCGACCTGGTCGCCGCACGAGCGGCCCGATTGGAGCGGCCGGTTTCCGACCGGATGACCCGCGGGGCTGACGGCCTGCGGCTACGTACCGATGTGGCTGCCCATGAGGCGCAAGCCTTTCAGGCCTGCGTGGCAGGGCTCAAGCCGTGCCCCACAAATGCCACGCCCGGCGGGACCGCCCCCCGTTGCGGCGCAGGCCTTCCGGCCTGCGAGGCAGGGCTGAAGCCCTGCCCCATGAAAGCGACAAGCGGAGCCCCCGTGTCGAGGACGCGTGATCCTGGGGGAACTGCTCGTATTTTGCTCGTATGCATTCTCTCCGGCGGCGAATCGCTACCGGTTCAGGGCCTGCGTGGTCACGCGGGGCGGGGGCGTCAGCGGCATCATGTCGAACAGGCTCGGCTGCTCGACGTCTGCTCGGTTGAAGTAGGCGCAAAGCTGCGCACGCAGCCACACAATGTAGCGGCGGTTCGATTGCCGGATCTCGATGGCCCTCTGGCACAGCTCGCGGACCGCGTGAGCGTGCCGACGCCATTTTCGGCCGTCGCAGCTCACCTCCAAATAGCACGGCTTCTCGTCCAAGAACAACGAGTCTCTGGCCAGGGTCCAGATGTCGCATTGCACCTCGCCGCTCGGAATCAGGGCAAGGCCCGGCGGCTGCACGAGGTGGGTCAGCTCGTGTCCGATGGTGAAGTAGGGCACCTGCTTCCGCCGGTACGGATTGAGACGGATGAGCCGCTCACTCGGGTAGGCCAGGCCGTCCAGCCTGCGACTGGCGGTCACGCCGATGGTGACCCGCTCGTCGCCCAGCTCCGGAAAGAGCGCTAGCGCCCGCTCCAGCCGTGAGACCAGCTCGGGTGTCGCCACCGCCGCCATCGGCGCCGTCAGGACCAGCCGGGCCATCGATCTCCCAAGATGTTAGCACCAGACCGGAACGTGCTCGTTTGACCATCCGTGGGGCAAGGCTTCAGCCCTGCCTCGCAGGCCTGAAGTCCTGCGCCACATTCCGGTACCAGGGAGCAAGGGCCTTTAGGCTCTCGGGGTTCACGGCATGACGCATGCGAAGTTGGCGGCGTCGTCGGTGCTCCCGGTGCCGCTCCACCGGGCCACCTGTGGGTACGGGCAGAGCGGCCGGGTTCGCACCACCTCGCCGTCCTCGAGCTTCGACGCGATGATCCGTTCCGGCGCGGCCTCCTGCTCGACCCACTGCTCGAGCGCCGTCAGGGCGTCGAAGCGGTCCGGTCCCGGGCCGCCGCGGCAGTGCCCCATGCCGGGCACCATGAAGAGTCGGAAGAACTCCTGTGTTTCGGCCAACGCGGTCGCCTCGTCCTTCCCCGCGCTCAGCAGCGCCATCACCTGCTCGTAGTAGGCGATGGTGCCCAGCGGTGAGATGTCGGCGTCGCTCCACCCGTGATACAGCAGCACCTTGCCGCCGCGGTCCCGCAACGGTCGCAGGTCGGGGTCGGTGGCGTCGAGCGCCGGGCCGGTCTTCGCCAGGGCAATCGGCAGGTCGCGGTCATAGTCCCAGGTGCGGAAGTCCCACTCCGGGTCGTCGAACACCATGTTCTTCATGAACCCTTCCGCTCCCAGCCAGTGTGTCCCCCTGAACGGCTCCCGCCCGGTCACCCAGCTCGACCAGCCACCCGGACCCGCTTCGCCACCCGGCACCAGCCCCGGATAGATCACCTCGCCGGCCGCGTTGCGCGGACCGCTCCAGATGTCCTTGACCGCCTGGACCTGCTTCGGCGTGAGGCAGGTGTCGCGGTCCTGGTCTATCAGACAGGTCAACGCCTCCGGGTCGAATCCGCAGTTCCGCGGGTCGTCGAGCACGCCGTCTTCGATGCCGTCCAGCGCGTCGCACGCCGCCGTGACCGCGTCGCCGAGAATCGCGACCTTGTCGGGCGGGATGTAGCTCTCGGGGTCGTTGAGCGTCGCCAGCGAATACCAGAGATGCGCCCCCGCGTAAAACTGCGTCCAGGCGTGCGCCGGGTCCCCGATGACGAGACCGTCGAAGTCTTCCGGGTAGCGCTGTGCCTCCATCATCCCCTGCTGCCCGCCCTTCGAGCAGCCCACGTAGTACGCGTGGTCGGGCGCCGCGCCGTAGCGCGCCTCGGTGATCGCCTTGCCGTTGACGGCGGTCATGTGCAGCGACCGGTGCCCGAAATCCTCGATCAGGTCGGGCCGGTCGAGTGCCCAGCTCGCGTCGAAACTGCCGGCGCCGGGGCGGACGTGCCCGGTGTCGGTGCTGGCGGTGGCGTAGCCGCGCTCGAGGGCGCCGGCCATCGCCGCGTAGCTGATGACACCCGCCATGCCGCCGTTGCCGGCGGTGTGGAACTTCCCGTTCCAGCCCTCCGCGGGGAGCCAGACCTCGAATTGCACGGCCGGGTCGGTCGTGGCGGCGACTCTGCAGAACGCGGGAAGGTCGAGCGGTCGGTTGGCCCCGGGCGGCGTGAACGGCCCGGCCGGCACCGCCTCGGCCAGGGTGATGGTCGTCTCGGCGAGTGCGAGATCGGCGATCGCCTCGCAGGACATCGGTTCTGCCGCCTGGGCGGTCGCGGCAGAGGACCCACCCGCACCGCACGCGGCCGCGACCGCCAGCGCCATCGCCACCGCCCCACACCCGAACATCGAACCGAATCGTCGTGTCGTCATGTTCTTCCTCAGCGTCTACCGCATTGCGGACACGTTTCGTCTCTCGCCCGCTCATCCTGAGCAGAGCACAAAGAGTGGTGTTGTCGAAGGACTGCCTCCTGTCTCCTTCGTGTGGGACCTATCCCCCGAGTAATGGCATCGCGCGCCGCTGCAGCACCTCCTGCACGGCCCGATGCGCCTCGAGGATGGCGGCGTCGGTGTGCGGGCTCGCCGCGGCGTCCGAGTTCGCGATCGTGATCTGTCCGAACGGTTGGCGACCGACCACGCAGGGGCGTTCGTTGGTCGAGGTGAACACCCACTCCATTGGGTCATACAGGCTGTTGTAGGTGTACGCGTACCCGTGCGGCCAGCGGTTCACCGAGATCGCCACGATGTCCCGCCCCGGATCGAACCCGCCGCCGCCCAGCACCCGGCCGAGCTGGTCCCGCAGCTTCCGCTCGAAGGTCGCGAAGGTGGTGCTCAGCAGATCCTGACGCCCGATCCGATGTTGCTCCCGGCGTGGCTTGCCGGGCGCGGCCGGATAGCGGGCCAGGCTGAGCACGATCGGTTCCTCGGGCGATTCCGCATGACGCAGGTCACCCAGGCTGACCGCCTCGTCGAGCGCCACCCGCGTGTGATACATGCTCGGTGTGCTGACACGGCTGACGCCGAGGTTCTGGAACGCGGTCCAGTTGCGGATCGCGATGCTCGTGTAGACCAGCGGTCCTTTCACCCCGAAGGCGAGCGCCTCCTTTTGCCGATCCGGCAGCTCCGGCACCAGATACGGGATCACCGTGTTCCAGCAGGCCATCACACACGCGCGAGCCCTGACCTGGTGGGTCTGGCCATCTCGGACGTAGCTGACCTCGACGTCCCGAGCCGACCCGGCGCCCCGGTGCCGCACGTTGACGACCGTGCTGTTCAGCCGGACCCGGACCGTCTGGTGTGCCCGGTCCAGCACTCCGTAGTCGACACGGGCGGTACCGACGTCCTCCTGCGTGGTTCCCGGCACCGCCGGCGGGATCAGCGAGCGCACCAGCAGCCGGGTGAGCGTCGCGTTGCCGTCGGGGAAGTGCACCGACCCGCCACCGGGGCGCTGGCGACCGTGGTGCCCACCCGGCAGGTCCGCGAGCACGCCGTCCGGGGTCGGCTCGAGGTTCATGCCGCCGAACCCCGGCTGCCCCGTCTCCCAGGCGAACAGCGCCGGCAGCGCATCGGCCCCGACGGCGAAGCTGCCGTTGCCGGCGCCCTGGAAGAACCACATCACCTGTGGGTCGACCTTCACGACGTTCAGCATGAAGTCGGTGTAGCTCATCTTCGCGAGCCGGGCCTTCTTCTCGGCCGATGACAGCGCCGGCAGGTAGTCTGGCAACGTCCCGTTGTAGAGCGCCAGCAGGTCCCGCTGCGCCGTGGCCGACAGCGGCGTCTTTGAAAGGAACTCCGCCGTGTAGCCCCGCCCGCGGTCGCGCTTCACGAACCGGTCCGCGCCCCAGGTCTCCTTGTCGAAGAAGTAGGCCGACCCCAGCCCCAAGCGGCGATACAAGCCGCGGCTCTCGGCGTTGTTGCTGCGGAACCGGTCGAGGTCGATGCCGATCGCGTTGAGCAAGGCCCGTGACGGGGCGTTGTAGCGCTCGGGCGACTCGATGTTCAGCGTCCCGCCGTTCAGCGCCAGCATCCGCCCGTTGTAGTGGAACTCGTTCCGCTTGGCATGTCCGCCAAAGTCGTCGTGGTTGTCGAGCACCAGCACCCGGGCCTCGCGGCCGACATGCGTGATGAAGAAGTGCGCGGCGGCCAGCCCGCTGATTCCGCCCCCCACGATCACCAGGTCATAGTGTTCCCCGGTGTCCCTCGCCCCCGACAGGTCCCAGCCCCGCTGGTCGCGCATCTGGTGCCCGACTTCCCACGAGCCGTCGTGGCTGCCGCGCATGCCGGTCTCGGTGGGCGGGTAGTAGTCGGGCGCCTGCTCCGGCGCGGGCGGCTGCCCGAGCGCGCTCGCCCACCGTGGCAGGACCAGCGCGCCGCCGACCGGGATCGCGACGCCGTTGATGAAGTCGCGTCGGGTGATCCGCCGGTGCATGCCAAGGTCGCGGTCGGACGCGTCCGCTATGCTGGTCATGTTGTTCATGATGAATGGTGACCTCTCGAAACCCGAAACCCACCAGCTGTCATCTCTCGCCAGCCTGCTTATATACCACCAACCTTGCCCGGATGGGTCCAGGCAGGCGATCATCGCCTCATGGAGACCGCCATCGACCGCGCACTTGCCCGTTATCCGCGCGAGACCCTGACCCGTACGCCGACGCCGTTCGACCGGCTGCCGCACGCCGGCGCGCGGCTCGGCTTGGACCTCTACCTGAAACGGGACGACCTGACCGACCTGGCGCTCGGAGGCGACAAGCCACGCAAGCTCGAATACGAAGTGGCGAAGGCCCGGGCGTCCGGTGCGACGATTCTGGTCACCTGCGGCAGCGCGCAGAGCAACCATGCGCGTCTGACCACCGCGGCAGCCCGCCGGGTCGGGCTCGGCGCCGCGCTCGTGCTGAGCCGCGACGACCGCCGGGTGTTCCAGGGGAATCTGCTGACCGTCTACCTGATGGGCGCCGACGTCCGGTTCGCCGACACCGACGACCATTGGGATCTCGAACGTCATGCGCACGCGCTGTGCGACGAGCTGCGTGCCGCCGGCGAGACGCCGTACTACATCCCGGTGAGCGGCTCGACGCCGCTGAGCTGTCTCGGGTATGTCCGGGCCGGTCTCGAGCTGGCTGACCAGATTGCCACGGTGCAGTTGCAGCCGGCCGCCGTCTACACCCCGTTCGGGACCGGCGGCATCTTCGCCGGCGTGCTGACGGCGCTGCGCGAGCGTGGCATCGGGTGTCCGGTCATCGGGATCAGCGTGAATCGCACCGTCCCCCGGTGCCGCGAGAGTCTCGACACCTGGTGGGCCGCCATCGGCAAGCTACTCGATCTCGACCCGGCCCGGCCTCAGGGACCGATCGAAATTCACGACCGGTTCGTCGGCCAGGGCTACGGCGATGCGACGGACGACTGCCTCGACGCCATCCTGCTGATGGCGGAAACCGAGGGGGTCCTGCTGGACCCGGTCTACTCAGGGAAGGTGTTCGCCGGTCTGTGCGCGCACCAGCACGAGGGACGCTGGCAGCCGGACCAGCTGGTGGTGATGCTGCACTCGGGTGGGACGCCCGCGCTCTTCGCCTATCACGAGGAGATCCGCGCGCACCTCGTGAAGCGTGGGGTCGACGTGCCGGGCTGCTAGACCCTTGGACAGCGTTTGTCGTGACAATTAAGTCAAGTTTTGATCCCGTTTGTTTCGCTCGCACCACCGGGCGGTGCTGAAGAAGGCGGCGAAGCCCTCAGGTGTCCTCCTGCCTCCTTCGTGTCTCCAGCTCCCTGGTCGAGATCTCACGCATCCGATACTTCTGCACCTTGCCGGTCACCGTCATCGGAAACGCGTCCACGATCTTCCAGTACCGGGGAATCTTGTAGGTGGCGATGGTGCCGCGGCAGAAGGCGGTCAGCCCCTTGGCGTCGACGCTGGCGTTCGGTTTCGGTTTGACCCACGCCATGACCTCTTCGCCGTAGCGGGCCGACGGCACGCCGATGACCTGGGCATCAGCCACGTCGGGGTGCGTGTAGAGGAACTCCTCGATCTCGCGCGGGTACACGTTCTCGCCGCCGCGAATGATCATGTCCTTGATCCGGCCGACGATACTGACGTAGCCGTCGTCGTCCATCGAGGCCAGGTCGCCGGTGTGCATCCACCGTCCCGCGTCGATCGCCGCGGCCGTGGCGGTCGCGTCGTTCCAGTAGCCCAGCATGACGCAGTAGCCACGGGTGCACAGCTCGCCGCTCTCGTTGCGCCCCAGCACGCGTCCGCTCTCAGGGTCGACGATCTTGACCGCGACATGGGGATGCACCGACCCGACGGTCGTCACCCGCTTCTCGACCGGGTCGTCGACCCGGGTCTGCGTCGAGACCGGCGAGGTCTCGGTCATCCCGTAGCAGATCGTGATTTCGGGGATGTGCATCCGCTCGCGCACCTGCTTCATCACCTCCACCGGGCAGGGCGACCCTGCCATGACGCCGGTGCGAAGCGACGAGAAGTCGGTGCGATCGAAGTCGGGGTGGTCGAGCTGCGCGATAAACATGGTCGGGACGCCGTAGAGCGACGTGCAGCGTTCCGCTTCAATGGCCGCGAGCGTGCCTCTCGGATCGAACCCCTCGCCGGGCACGACGATGCACGCCCCGTGGCTGGTACAGGCCAGATTGCCGATGACCATGCCGAAGCAGTGGTAGAACGGCACCGGCACGCACACCCGATCGACTTCGGTGTAGCGGAGCACCTCGCCGCAGAAGAAGCCGTTGTTCAGGATGTTGTGGTGCGACAACGTCGCGCCCTTGGGCGCGCCGGTGGTGCCGGAGGTGTACTGGATGTTGATCGGGTCGTCGAACGTCAGGCTGGCCTCGCGCGCCGCCAGCCGGTCGTCGTCGATCGACCCGCTCTCGTCGAGCAATGTCGTCCACTCGCCGTCGAGAACCACAGCCTCCCGCAGCGCGGGGCACTCGGGGCGGACCCGGTCCAGAATCTCCACGTAGTCGGTCTGCCGGAACCGGCGCGCCAGCAGCAACAGCGTCAGCCCCGATTGTGCGAGCGCGTGACCGAGCTCCTGCGCCTTGTAGGCGGGATTGATGTTGACCAGGATCGCGCCGACCCGGGCGGTGGCGTACTGGATGACGACCCACTCGAAGCGGTTGGGGGACCAGATGCCGACCCGGTCCCCCTTCTCGATGCCACGCGCCAGCAGCGCCTTGGCCAGCGTCGTTGTGGTGTCCCAGAGCTGTCGGTAGGTGGCCCGATACTCCTGGGCGGGCGCCACCAGCGCGTCCCGGTCGCCAAAGCGATCCACGGTGCGTCGGAGATTGGCGCCGATCGTCTCGCCCAGAAGGGCGACGGGGCTGGCGCCGTGCACGTAGGACGGCAAGCTCATGTGGGGTGGGCAGCATACTGTGCGGCAGAGGGCAGATGCAAAAGGCGTTCAGCCCAGACACGCGTCAGGTCGCCGGGCTCGCGCCGAGGCAGGGACGGTACGGGAGCGCTAGACTCCTTGAACGTAGGGACGGTCTGAGGCGGCGCCTCGTTAGTGATAGCATCCGTGCAGTCTGGCGGTCGGCTGTGGCACATATCGCACATCGTGACGAGGCCCGGTGAACTCTGACACTCCGCCCTCACGCGGTCTCGACCTGACCCCACGCCAGCGGACGACAATCGCTTCGGCCCTGACGATTCTGGGCGTCGTGGTGATCCTCGGCGCGGTCGGCTTGCTCACCTGGCTCGTCTCGGCCTTCCTTCGCTACTTCTCCAGCGTCTTCCTCCCGCTTGCGGTCGGCGGGGTGAGCGCGATGGTCTTCAGGCCCTACTACCAGCTGCTACAGAAGAAGCTTCGGTTGCCCATGCCGCTGGCCGTGGCCGCCGTCTTCCTGTCTTTACTCGTGCCGCTCGGTGCCTTCGGCGGGTTCTTCGGTGAGCGGATCGCCGATCAAATCTCGGAGATGGTCGCGAAGTTCCCGGCGTGGTGGGAGGGCGTCACGTCCCAGGCGGCCGAGCGCTGGCCCGACGTGCGGGAGTTCCTCGAGACCAACCCCTGGGCCGTGCGGGCGCGCGAGGCGCTGGAGGGTCAGGGTGGCGCGATCGCCACGGGTCTTCAGGAGGTCGGCCAGCGTGCGCTGTCCGCGGGACGCGGACTCCTGGCGGCGGTCACGGGTGTGCTCTCCTGGTTCATGGTCCCGGTCTACTTCGCCTTCTTCCTGGCGGTGGGCGGTTCGGTGTCCGGCGATCTGGGACAGCACTTCCCGTTTCTCAAACCGGAGACCCGCCGCGATGTCGTGTTCCTGCTGAGGGAGTTCGTCAACATCCTCGTCGCCTTCTTCCGGGGACAGCTGATCGTCGCCTTCCTGCAGGGGTTGCTGTTTGCGATCGGGTTCAGCCTGGTCGGGTTGCAGTACGGGTTCGTGATCGGGTTGATGCTCGGGTTCCTCAACATCATTCCGTATCTCGGCAGCATGATCGGGCTGGGTGTCGCCGTGCCACTGGCGTACTTCCAGTCTGGCGGCGGCGGGACGACCGTCGTGCTCGTCCTCGTCACGTTCGCCGTCGTGCAGTCCATCGAGGGCTACGTGCTGACGCCACGCATCATGGGGGACAGGACGGGACTCCACCCGATGGCAATCATCGTGGCCGTCTTCTTCTGGGGCGCCGCGATCCAGGGGATGCTGGGGATGATCCTCGCCATTCCGTTGACTGCATTCCTGGTCGTTTTCTGGCGACTGCTGCGCGAGAAGTACATCACCGAGTTGGTCTAGCAGGATGTGGTGAACGTCCCGCGTGGCACCGGGAGGACGGCGTCCTCGATCTCCGGTCCGTCCAGTGGGCCCTCCGGTAGCGAGCGAATCGTCCCGTCCACCCGGATTGACGGCGGCAACCCGGCGACCAGCAGCAGATCGCTGGCCCCGCGTTCGGTCACGATCGTCAGCCAGTGCGCCAGCCGGGACGGGCCGCCGGCGCCGTCGCTCTGCCAGGCATTCAGCGCGTCGGCGAGCCGATCGATGTCGGGGGCCTTTTTCATGACTGGCAGGCTGCCGAAAACGTTCGGCTGCTCCTCGGGCTTCAGCCGGGTGCGCTCTCCACACACATCACGTCAGCGACAATAGGCTCCGCCGGAGGGTCTCCGAGACGAGCGATATCTTGTATCGGTTGCGCGCCAACGCTCGCGCACCCTCGACCGCGGCGGCGCCGGCGGCGGCGGCCAGCTCCGGGGTGAGGCGCTTGCCCACCAGCAGTCGTTCGACCGCCGCGACCCGCCAAGGAATCGGTGCCACGCCGCCCAGGGCGATCGCAGCGCGTCGGCAGACCCCGGGGTCGTCGCCGTCGTCGTCCAAGGTCAGGACCACCGCCGTGCTGACGACCGCGTGGGTCCACGCCTCGCGGTCCCTCACCTTGGTGTAGACGCTGCGCGCGCCGGGGCGCGGCGGTAGCGCCAGCTCGGTGACGATCTCGCCCGGCCGCAGCACGTTCTCGCGGGACACATCCTCGCTGGGCAGGACAAAGAACTCCCGGATGGGAAGCCAGCGGTCGCCGGCGTCGCCGACGATGTGGATCTGCGCGTCGAGCGCGACCAGCGCGGGCGCCGTGTCCGACGGGTGCACGATGAAGCTGGGGCCGCCACCTAGGATCGCGTTGAACTGATTTTCCCCCGTCCGGGAGAAGCATCGGGTGCCGCCGTGCTTGTAACAAGGAAAGCCCTGACGAAAATACCAGCACCAGGGGCGCTGGGTCAGGTTGCCGGCCAGGGTACCGGCGTTCCGGATCTGCGGTGTGCCCACCGACCCGGCCGCCTCGGCCAGCACCGCGTAGCGATCGCGGATCACAGGGTGCCGACTGAGCGCGCTGAGGGTGATCATCCCGCCGACCTGGACACCGCCGCCCGGCCGCGGCGCGATGGTGTCGAGCCCCGAGAGCTGCGTCAACCGGACGAGCCGGTCGGGTGCGGCCAGATCGTCCTTGATCATCCCGAGCAGATCGCTGCCGCCACCGACCGGCGCGGCACCCGTATCCCGCAACGCGGCGGTCGCGGCAGCGAGCGAGTCGGGGCTCATGTGCGCGAACCGTTTCACGCTAGCGTCTCCAGGATCCGATCGCGCGAGAACGGCAGCTCGTTCAATCGCCGCCCAGTCGCGTTGAAGATCGCGTTGCCGATCGCGGCCACCACCGGGATGATCGGCGGTTCGCCGATCGCCTTGGCCCCGTACGGTCCATAGGCGTCTTCCGGCTCCACGAAGTGGACCTCGATCTCCGGGGTGTCCAGATGCGTCATCACCCGGGCGCCGTAGTAGCCGGGGTTGACCGGGATACCGGTGGCCCGGTCGTAGAGCAGCTCCTCGTGCAGCGCCATGCCGATGCCGATCGTGACACCGCCCTTCACCTGGCTGGCGGCGGTCAGCGGGTTGAGGATGCGGCCGCTCTCGTGCACGGCCACATACCTGACCACCCGGACGTGCCCGACCGGCATGTCCACCGCGAGCTCGACGAAATGCGCAGCGCTGGCGTAGCGAGCCATCCCGTCGATCCGTGGATTCGTCGTTGCCTCGGCCACGAGCACCGCGTCGCCTCGGGGCGGACCCTGGGCGGACAGCTGCTGCGTGAGATCGGCAGCCGCCGCGAGCACGGCGTCGCCGGTCTGCACCGTCGTCCGGCTGCCGGATTCGCCAACCGAATAGGGACAGCGATCGGTGTCGCCCCAGACCACTCTCACGTCGTCGAGACGCATCTCCATCGCCTCGGCGGCCAGTAGTGCCATCGTCGTCTTGGCGGCGGTGCCGATGTCGGTGACCCCCACGTGGACCCAAAGATGTCCGTCGCCGTCGAGCCGCAGCACGGCGCTGCTCCGGCCGGTGCGCGCGCTGAAAGCACCGGTCGCCATCCCGACACCACGTCGCACGGCTGGCTCCCCGGCGCCGGCGCGGCGCCATCGTGACGCCCAGCCGAAGACCTCAGCCCCCCGCTCGATGCATTCTCTCAGCGCCCAGCTCGTGTAGGGCGTCTCGTCCATGTAGGCGCGGCTGACGTTCTTCAGGTGGAACGCCACCGGGTCGATCTCGAGCTCGTGGGCCATCTGGTCCATCATCGACTCGATGCCCCAGACCCCCTGCGGATACGCCGGTCCGCGGAAGTTCGCGCTGACCGTCATGTTCGTGTAGGTCGGGTGCACCACGCGCCGGACGTTGGGGCAACGGAATAGCTCGATCCCCGCGATGCCGCCGCTGCTCTTGCGGTGCGGACCGAGCCCGCTATAGCCGCGCAGCTCGATCGCCTTCAGGGTGCCGTCTCGGGTTGCGCCCACACGGTAGTACTGCCGCGTGGGCCAGCGGCCGTGCACGCCGAGGAAATCCTCTTTCCGCGTGTACTCCAGCTTGACGGCGTTACCGGTCTCGCGGGCCAACACCGCCGCGATCAGGTCCGAGTCCTGACACTGGTTCTTGTTCCCGAACCCGCCGCCCATGTACTCGCAGACGACGCGGACGTCTGCCGGCGGCAGGTCGAGGTCGCGCGCCAGGTCGCGCTGGCAGTTCGAGACCCCCTGTGTCGGCGTCCAGACGGTCAGCCGGTCGCCGTCCCACCGGGCGACGCTGACACGCGGCTCGAGCTGAGCGTTGTTGATGTGCTTCGAGGTGAAGGCGTCCTCCAGCACCACATCCGACGCTGCGAATCCCGCGTCGAGTTCGCCACGCTCGTAGACCTCGGGCTCGCGCACGCCGCGGCCGCGCGTCGCTAGATTCCCGCCCGGCTGTATCTCCACGGCGCCGGGGCGCAACGCCTCTTCCGGGTCGAGCACGAAGTCCAGCGGCTCGTAGTCGACCACAATCGCCTTGAGCGCCTCCTCGGCGGTGTGACGGTCGACGGCCGCCACCGCCGCCACCGGGTCGCCCACGAACCGCACCGGGTCGTTGAAGAGAAACCGGTCGTTCCGCGAATCGCCGCTCGTCCAGACGACGTCGCAGGTGTTACGGCTGATCACGGCGCGCACGCCCGGTAGCCGCTCGGCGGGCCGCGTGTCGACGCGGCGGACCCGGGCGTGCGGATGGGGGCTGCGCAGCACCCGCGCGTACAGCATGCCGGGGAGTCGCACGTCGCCCGTATAGCGCGCCCGGCCGGTCACCCGTTCCGGGGCGTCGATACGGGGGGTGAGGACCCCCACCGTCGTCAGCGCCCGCGCCGAGGCCGCGTCGGGCGAGGCGCCGTCGAGCACCGCCTCGACATACCGGTTGTAATTCGAGCAGCGGCAGATGTTGCCGACCAGGCCCTCGCGGACCTGGTCCCTGGTGGGGTTCGCGGTGTCGTCGAGCAGGGCGCTAGCCGACATCAGCTGGCCCGCGGTGCAGAACCCGCACTGCGGACCGTCGTGTTCGACGAACCGTTGTTGCAGCGGGTTCAGCCGGTCGCCGTCGGCCAGCCCTTCGACGGTGGACACCTCCCGGCCGTCGGCCCAGACCGCGAGCTGGCTGCAGGCGTAGACGGTGGTGCCGTCGAGCCGGACCGTGCAGGCGCCGCACTCGCCCCGGTCGCAGCCAACCTTGGTTCCGGTCAGACCCAGGTGGTCGCGCAGAACCTCGGCCAGTGTCCAGCGGTCCTCGACCTCGAGGGCGTGTGTCTCGCCGTTGACACGCAGAGAGATACGCGTACGTGGAGCGGGGTCAGCCGGCTGGTCGCCGACCGGCTGCCCCGCGCCACGCATCTTCAGCGTGGGCAGGGTCGTGGCGGCGGCGAGCGCCCCCGTACGTTCGATGAACGAGCGTCGCGAGATGCGGCCCATGCCTCGCTCAAGCCTCGATCCGCCAGGGGAGACTGATGCCGGCCCTGTCCGCCTGGGACTCTCAGTGTGTCCTGGCTCAGGGAGATGGTGCAGAATAGCATGAACACGCTGTGACCTGCGGCCCCGGAAACAACGGTCACGTGTGTGGAGGAGTTAGACACATGATTACCACCAGGACTCGAATCGTGCAGACCGTCGGTGCGCTGCTGCTGGCGTGCGGGCTGTTCGTCCCGGCCGGCGCGGCGCAGGCGCAGACACTCGACGAGATCATCGAGGCCAGCCTCGAAGCGGCCGGCGGCCACGAGGCGATGGCCCGCATCACCAGCGTGCGGCAGACCGGGACGTTCATCATGAGCACCGACTACGGCGACCTGGCCGGTGACACCGAGCGCGTCATCATCCCGAACCAGAAGTTCTATCAGTCACTGGACAGCGACCTGTTCCAGCAGACCCAAGCTTGGAACGGCACCTCCGGCTGGCAGTCTGACAGCATGCAAGGGATGACAGACCTGGAGGGGCAGCAGGCGGAGATTCTCGTGGCGCAGACGGTGCTCCATGTCTTTCTGCCCTACAACACGCCGGGTGCCCCGGAGTATCGCAAGCTGGACGACTCCGAGGTGGGGGGGCGGCCTCATCACGTGGTGGGGTTGTCCACCGAGACCCTTGAATTTGAGGTCTTCGTCGACGCGGAGACCAAGCTGGTCTCACACGTGAGCTTCGAAGCCGACGTTCCCCCGGCCGGTGCGATCACCATCACCGCCAAGTCCTCAGGCTATGAAGAGCACGGCGGCGTGATGCTGGCGACACTCACCTCGCTCGACATTCCGGGGGCGGTGACGATCGACACGACATTCACCACGACGGAGCTCAACATGGAGGTGGACCAGTCGATCTTCGAGAAGCCGTAGGGGCGAGGCGCCGGGCACAAGGGCGCCGTCACAGGTGCAGATTCCCCCGCCCAGCGCCGACGAACGAGTAGAGCGTCATCCCGGCGGCGGAGGCCATGTCCACCGCCAGACTCGAGGCGGCCCCGACCGACACCATCACCGGGATCGCCGCCTTCAGCGCCTTCTGCACCAGCTCGAACCCGGCGCGGCCGCTGACCACCAGGATGCGGTCGGCGAGCGACGTCGCGCCGTCGAGCACGGCGCGACCGATCACCTTGTCGACCGCGTTGTGGCGTCCGATGTCTTCGCGCACCGACAGCAGCTCGCCCTCCAGCGTGAACAGCCCGGCGGCGTGGATCCCCCCGGTCGCCTCGAAGAGCGTCTGGTGTGGGCGCATTCGTTCCGGGAGGCGACCGAGCAGATCGGTCGCGCACTCGACCCGCGTGATCGGCGGCAGCGCCTGGTCGAGGTCTTCGAGACTCTCCTTGCCGCAGACGCCACAGGCGGCGGTGGCCCGAAAATCGCGTTGAGCTCGCTGGACGGCGCCCGGGTCCGGTGCACCTCGCAACTCGACCAGCACCCGGTCACCCGACCCGACCTTGCCGGCTGCGAGCGCTTCCGGGTCGGACACACCCGACCCGGGCTCTGTCCGGATCGACACGATCTGGTCGCCGCGCGTGAGAACCCCTTCGGCGTAGAGGAACCCGGCTGCCAGCTCCTCGTCGTGACCCGGCGTCCGCATCGTGATGACGAGCGGGCGTCCGCCGACCCGGATCTCGAGCGGCGCCTCGACGGCGACGAAGTCGGACACCTCCGTACCGTCTCGCTTGCGCACCGAGACAGCGCGAGTGCCTGGAGAGGCGGCGAGTGGCGAGCCACCGGTCATCGATGGGATTCTACATCCGGGCGGCATATCCGGACGGATCGTGCCACCCGGAAATTTCGGTGCCTCTAGCCTCCCGGTCCCTCGATTTTCAACCGTTGAAGGATCAGTCGCGAAGCCTTCGATTCTCTCCTGTCTCCTGTCTCCTGTCTCCTGTCTCCTGTGTGCTAATGTAGGCATCGATATGCCGATTTCCCGCCGCACCTTTCTGAAGGCCTCCGTCGCCGGGGTCGGGATCAGTGCGTTGGGCTTCGACCTGAAGCCGGCCTACGCAGCGGTCCGCCAGCTCAAGATCCGCAACGCGCGCGAGTACAAGACGGTGTGCCCCTACTGCGCCGTCGGCTGCGGCACGATCGCGTATGTCCACGGCAGCGGCGGGCTCAACACCACCAACACCATCATCCACGTCGAGGGCGACCCCGACAACCCGATCAACGGCGGGACGCTCTGCCCGAAGGGCGCCTCGCAGATGGGGCTTGCCATCAGCCCGCGGCTGCGCAAGAGCCCGATGTTCCGCGAGGGCGGCGCCAGCGAGTGGCGCGAGGTGGACTGGGACTTCGCCATGGACTGGTTGGCGCGCAAGTTCAAGGAGTCGCGCGACGCGACGTTCACCGAGCAGGACAGCCAGGGCCGCACCGTCAACCGCACGAACGGTATCGCCTGGGTCGGCAGCGCCACGGTCGCCAACGAGGACGCGTATCTGATTACCAAGACGATGCGCGCCATGGGGCTGACCTACATCGACCACCAGGCACGCATATGACACAGCCCCACGGTGGCCAGTCTGGCCGCCACGTTCGGTCGGGGCGCGATGACCAACCACTGGAAAGACATCAAGAACGCCGATGTCGTCCTGGTGATGGGCGCCAACCCGGCCGAGAATCATCCCTGTGGCTTCAAGTGGGCGCTCGAGGCGCGTGACGAGAACGGCGCGAAGCTGGTCACGATCGACCCGCGGTTCACGCGGACCTCGGCCGTGGCCGACAAGCATCTGCAGATCCGGCCCGGCTCCGACATCGCCATTCTCGGCGGGCTGATCCGGCACATCCTCACCAACGACCTGCACCACGCCGACTACGTGCGGGCGCACACCAACGCGTCGTTCATCATCAGTGGTGACTTCGGGTTCGAGGACGGGCTGTTCTCCGGGTTCGAGGAGGCGGGCAGCCGCTACGACAAGACTTCCTGGAGCTACCAGCGGGCGGCGGATGGCTATGTCCGCCGGGACCCGACGCTCGAGGACCCGCAGTGCGTCTTCCAGCTCCTCAGGCGGCACTACGACCGGTATACACCGGCGATGGTGGCGCAGATTGCCGGCTGCTCCGAGGAGAAGTTTCTGGAGATGGCCGACATCATCTGCTCGACCGGTCGGGCCGATCGGGTCGGCACCATCATGTATGCAGTCGGGTGGACCATGCACACCGTCGGCAGCCAGATCATCCGCACCGGGGCGATCCTGCAGCTGCTGTTGGGCAATATCGGGCGACCTGGCGGCGGCATCAACGCGCTCCGCGGGCATGCCAACGTGCAGGGTGCCACCGACCATGCCATCGTCGCCGGTATCCTGCCCGGCTACCTGAAGGTGCCTACGCCGGAGCAGACCACGCTGGCCGAGCATCTCGAGGCGTCGACACCGCAACCGCTCGTGCCGGACACGGTGAACTACTGGGGCAACTATCCCAAGTTTCTGGTGTCGCAGCTCAAGGCTTGGTTTGGCGACAGCGCCACGGCGGCCAACGAGTTCGGGTATCACTATCTCGGCAAGCCGGACGGCGACGCCACCTGGCTGTCGATCTGGGACGAGGCCTACCACGGGCGGCTCGAGGGGTTCATCACGCTCGGGTTCAACCCGCTGCTGGCCGGTCCGGACATCCCGCGGCTGCTCAAGTCGATGTCGCGCCTGAAGTGGATGACGGTCATCGACCCGTTCATGCTCGATAGCGCCGAGTTCTGGAAAGCGCCGGGGATGAACCCGGCCGAGATCGACACCGAGGTGCTGTATCTGCCGACCACGCACTGGATCGAGCGCGACGGCTCGTTCACCAACAGCGGTCGGTGGGCCCAATGGAAAGAGAAGGCGATCGACCCGCCCGACGGCGTACGGTCCGACACCTGGGTTCTGTCGGAGCTGTTCTGGCGGGTGAAAGAGCTCTACCAGCAGGACGGCGGCGCGTACGACGAGCCGATCCAGAATCTGACCTGGGCCTACCTGAACCCGCGCGAGCCGACGCTGGTCGAGTTGGCGAAGGAGATCAACGGCTACGACCATGAGACCGGGCAGCTGCTCTCGTCGTTCGGTCAGCTCCAGGACGACGGCGGCACGAGCTCGGGCAACTGGCTCTACACCGGCAGCTACACCGAGGCGGGCAACATGATGGCCCGGCGAGGCACCGCCGACCCGACCGGCCTCGGCATGCACCACGACTGGGCGTTCAGCTGGCCGGCGAATCGGCGGGTGCTCTACAACCGGGCCTCGGCCGACGCCGAGGGGCGGCCGTGGGACCCGTCGCGGGCCGGCATCGCCTGGACCGGTCGCGAGTGGATCGGTGATGTGCCGGACTATGGGCGGACCACTCCGCCCGACGCCGCCGGCGCGTTCATCATGACCGAGGAGGGGGTGGCGCGTCTCTTCAGCAGCCAGATGGCCGACGGTCCGTTCTCCGAGCACTACGAGCCGGTCGAGAGCCCGACCGGTAACGCGCTCCACGAGTCGGTGCCGGTGAACCCGGTCATCAACTGGTATGACGGTGTCCGCGAGACGCTGGCGGCAGAGGGCGACGACTTCCCGCACGCCTGTACCATCTATCGGGTGGTCGAGCACGAGCACTTCGTCACCGCCAATGTGCCGTTGCTGGTCGAGGCGATGCCCGACTTCTTCATCGAGCTCCCGGAGGGGCTCGCCGCCGAGAAGGGGATCGAGAACGGCGGTCGTGCCCGGGTCTGGTCGAAACGCGGGGAAGTCGAGGGGGTCGCCATCGTCACCAAGCGGATCAAGCCGTTGACGGTCAACGGCCAGACGGTCTGGACCGTCGGGATTCCGGTCCACTGGGGGTTCGCCGGCGGCACCGGCAGCACCCACGCATCGATGGCGAACCTGCTGACCCCCTTCATCGGCGATGCCAACACCCGGTGCCCCGAGTTCAAGGCGTTTCTGGTGAACGTGGAGAGGGCGTGATGCCAGACACCCTTGCGATCAAACGTATCTCGGCCAGCCCCAGCGCGCTGATTCCGCTGGAGTCGCTCCGGTCGGGCGGACCGGTGTACTCGAAGCTGGTCGACATCTCGAAGTGCATCGGGTGCAAGGGGTGCGAGGTCGCCTGCAAGGAGTGGAACGACCTGAAGGTGGAGCAGACGTCCAACTTCGGCAGCATGCAGAGCCACAAGGATCTGTCGTCGAACACCTGGTTGCTGATGCGGTTCAACGAGGTGGAGATTGGCGACGATCTAAGCTGGATGATCAAGAAGGACGCCTGTCTGCACTGCGAGGAGCCGGGGTGTCTGTTTGCCTGCCCGGCGCCGGGAGCAATTGTCCAGTATCAGAACGGCATCGTCGACTTCAACCAGGACCAGTGCATCGGGTGCCAGAATTGCGTCTCCGGCTGTCCGTTCGACATCCCCCGGTTCGACAAAGAGACCAAGACGGTCGCCAAGTGCAACATGTGCATCGACCGGGTCGAGGTGGGGCTCGAGCCGGCCTGCGTGAAGACCTGTCCGACCAACGCCATCCAGTGGGGCATCAAGGACGACATGCTCGCGCTGGCCGAGAAGAAGGTCGAGACGATGAAGCGTCGCGGATACGAGCATGCTGCGTTGTACAACCCGGGTGGTGTCGGCGGCACCCACATGATGTATGTCGTGCCGCATGGGGACCGGCTCGAGGACTACAGCCTCCCGGCGCACCCGGTGGCCAGTCCCGCGCCGCTCGGCGGGCTGAACGTGCTGCGACGGGTCGGGTCGTATCTACTCGGTTTCGGCGTCCTGTCGGCGCTGGCGCACTTCCTCGCCGTCGGCCCGATGAGCCCGGAGGAAGACTCGTGATCTCTGAGGAGACAGAAGTCAGGAGACAGGAGAAGCCGGAAGACTTCGCCATCTATTCTGTTTCTGGCCTCAGCTGTTGCTCGAGAGGCAACGGTCGGTGTTGACCTGGGCGGACCGCACTTCTGGAAGCGGCGCAGCCCACCTATTTCCTTCTGTCTCCTGCCTCCTGCCTCCTGTCTCCTTCGTGTCATGAGCCAACCGCTCCTTCTCCGTTTCACTTTCCTCCACCGCGTCGTTCACTGGGTGGTCGGCATGACGTTTGTCGTGCTGCTGCTCACCGGGTTGGCGTTCTCCTACCCGTCGCTGTTCTGGCTGACGACCCTGCTCGGCGGTGGGCCGGCCGCACGGGTGCTGCACCCGCAGATCGGCGCCGTCTTCGGGGTGGGGTTGCTGGTCATGTTCGTCCTCTGGGTCCGGGACATGTTTCTGGATGCGCCGGACCGGCAGTGGCTGGGCGCCATCAAGCACTATGCCGCGCACGAGCACGACAAGGTGCCGCCGGCCGGGAAGTACAACGCCGGGCAGAAGCTGTTCTTCTGGCTGCAGAGTCTGCTGGGGGTTCTGTTCGTCGCGACCGGGTTGCTGCTGTGGTTTCCCGAGTCTTTCGGTTCCGGGCTGCTGAACACGATGCGGCTGCTGCACTTCGCCGCCGCGCTGGCTGGCGGGCTGCTGCTGATTCTGCATGTCTATCTGGGCACTGTCGCCTATCCCGGCACCGCCCGCGGGATGATCGACGGGAAGGTCACCACCGCCTGGGCGCGTCTGCATCACCCACGCTGGTCCGGCGAGCGGGTCGAGCGTTGAGCCGGGCGTCGGCAGGCGATCGCGCGTGGGCGCAGCGTGCCCGCCGGGCACGCACGCTGCGTGCCGAACGCCCCCACGCCGAACCGCTGCTCAGCTTCTACCTCTCGTTGCTCGAGCTGCAGGCGCCGCTGTGCGACCCCACGGATGCGACCCGATGGCTGCAGGCCGTCCGCGCGCCGGATACGTCGGACCTGCCCCGGCTGCAGCTCGAACGGCTCCCGCTCGACGAGCTGTCTCCCCGTTTCGGGGCGTTCTGCCAGGGGATCCCCGAGACGGCTCCTGAGCCGATCGTCCGGGCGGCGCGGACGGTCTCGGCCGCCGGTCGCGAGACGCGGACCGATCTGCTGCTGGCGCTGCTCACAGGGTCCGACTTCCAGACGCCGGCCGGCACGCTCGGGTGCGACCCGGCGCCGCTGGCGTTTCTGCCGCGCGGGTTTCTGTCACCGTTGGCCGAGGCGCTGTCTGATCTGGTCACGCTCTCCGGTTCGGCGCGCACGCCGACGTGCCCCCAGTGCGGGTGGCCGCCGCAGGTGTCGATGCTCGACGACGAACCGGACGCGTTGGGGACTCGCCGCCTCGTCTGTGCGCTCTGCGCCACCGCCTGGGTGTTTCCGCGTTCGGTCTGCCCCGCGTGCGGCACGTCGGGCGACGAGGGACTGCAGTTTCACGTCCACGACGCCCTGCCGCACGTCCGGGTCGAGTCCTGCCGGACGTGCCGTCGCTATCTGAAGTCGGTCGACCTGCGGGTCCTCGGTCTCGCGATGCCGCTGGTCGACGATCTGGCGACTGTCGAGCTCGACCTCTGGGCGGCCGAGCAGGGTCTGGAGAAGATCGCACCGAACGTGCTGGGGTTGTAGCAGGACCCGAGTCGCGAATCCCGGGTCCATGACCTGGACCGCAGGCTGAGGGAATTCACTCGCATCAAGGGGTAGTCCATGACCGACGCGTTTCCCCGTGGCCGCTTCGTCTGGTACGAATTGGCGACGTCTGACCCGGTGGCGGCACAGCGCTTCTACACCCAGCTGATCGGCTGGACCACGAAAGAGGGCACCGCGGCCGATCAGCCCTACACGGAGTGGGTGAACGGCGGGACCCACATCGGTGGTGTGATGCAGCTGGCGGAAGAGGCGAAGAAGGCGGGCGCGCCACCGCACTGGTTGGCCTATGTGGCGGTCCCGTCGGTGGACGAGACACTGCAGCAGGCCGAGGGGCTGGGGGCGAAAAAGCTTATGGGGCCGATGGACATCCCGACGGTCGGCCGGTTCGCGGTGATCCAGGATCCGCAGAGCGCCGTGCTCGCGATCTACACGCCGGCCGACGAGGCGCCGGGTCACGGCGGGGAGCCGGCCATCGGCGAGTTCTCCTGGCACGAGCTGTCCACCTCGGACTACGCCGCCGCCTTCGACTTCTACAGCGCGCTGTTCGGTTGGGTGAAGACGGAGGCGATGGACATGGGGCCGGACGGCATCTATCAGATGTACGGGCGGGTTCCCGGGCAGGCGCTTGGAGGCATGTTCAACACGCCGGCCGACCAGCCAGGGCCGCCCGCGTCCTGGCTCTACTACGTGACGGTCCCTGACGTGCACGCGAAGGTCGAGCAGGTGAAGCAGCTCGGCGGGCAGGTGCTCAACGGTCCGATGGCGGTGCCGGATGGCGACATCGTCGCGCAGTGCATGGACCCGCAGGGCGCCGCCTTCGCAATCCACTCGAAGAAGCCGTCCGCCTGGCCGAGGGGAGCGTTGTGACTGGCGACCCGGGCGGGCGGCCCGAGCCGGCCGACGAGCCATTCTTCCTCGGCACCGACGCCCCGGCGCGGTCCCATAGGTCGCGCGTCTCGGCCGACCAGACCGGCCGGGGTCGGCATTCTGGGAGTGGCCGAAGCGTTTCTTCTTCGGCTATGTGCCGCAGCTCGTGGAGTGTGGCCTGTTGACCACCGCCGAGCTCGCCGGGTTCGAGACCGAGTGGCGCAACCGCGAGCAGAACCCCGCTGCGTTTCTCTCCACCCCGCCGATGGTCGGCGTCATCGCCGAGAAGCAGTGAGGGGCGGGGACCGGGGCCCGGCGAACGAAGACCGGTCTTCGTTCGCCTAGTGCGATCCGTTCAGGAGCTGCGTCACGCGGTCGTCCTCTCCGGTCTGTCGCTGCTGCTGCTGGCCTCGTCCTCCACCACCACCGCCGTGCCGTAGGCAAGGAGCTCGGCCGCGCCGCCCTGTATCATCGACGTCTGGAGCAGAAGCGAGATGACGGCGTTGGCACCCAGCCCTTCCGCCTCCTTCACCAGGCGGTCCAGCGCCTGCTCTCGCGATTCGGCCAGCAACTTGGTGTACTCGGTGACTTCTCCACCCACTATGTTGCGAAAGGTAGCCATGATGTCCTTGCCTATGTGCCGGGCCCGGATGGTGTTGCCGCGGACCAGCCCGAGGGTGCGCACGATCCGCTTACCGGCCACATGATTCGCTGTCACTATAATCATTTCTGCACCTCGCGATACGGGTCCGTCTTCATCGCTTTCAGCCGATCGAGTAGGACCCCGAGAAACAGCAGCCCGAGACCCGAGACCCCGCCCACCAGGATGAGCCGTTCGACCAGGTTCTCCGACTCCTGCCAGCCTTCCCACACGGCGTAGCCGCAGACCAGGACTGCCCAGCCTATTACCAGCGGCCACCCCACCCCGCGCGCCACACGGCTGCTGCCCGTGCTGGGCCCCTCGGACCACTCGTTGTCCGGTGGCATGTCGAATGTTGACGTCATGATTGTCTCCTTTACCGCCGCCAGTCCGTCGACCAGCGTCCGGCATGATTCACAGTCTTCGAGATGTAACCGAACCCGCTGCTCGTCTCCCTGGACGAGCGTACCGTCCAGATAGCCGGAGAGCAACGCCTCGCCGAACGTCCGCCCACACTGCTCAGGCATGGCGCCCTCCTGCTTGGAGCTGCGCGCGCAGCTGTTGGCGGGCTCCATGCAGCCGCGACATCACCGTGCCGATCGGAATGTCCAGCACCTGGGCAATGTCGCTGTATGACAGGTCGTGAAAGTCGCGCAGCACGATGATCTCGCGCTTTGCGGCCGGGAGCGCCGCGAGAGCGCGCCAGACACGTTGCTTGAGCTCGCGGCGGCGCAGGTCAGCTTCCGGGTTCGCGGTCAGGTCCACCAGCTGGCGCGTCAGTGCCTCACCTGCTTCGCTGAGCCCGTCTCCGGGGCGACGCTGCCGGCGGCGCCACAAGTCGCGCACCTGATTGCGGACAATCGTGAACAACCAGGGCTGCACCCGTCGCTCACGGTCGAACGTGCCAAGCGAGGCGAAGAAGCGCAACATCGCTTCCTGGGCCACATCCATCGCGTCGTCTCGATTCCCCAGCAGTTGCAGCGCCAGCAGATACGCGGCCTGGCGATGCCGCTGAGCCAGGGTCTCGGTGGCCTCGCGCCGGCCGGCCAGAGCCTGGTCGACCAGTTCCTGGTCCGACCCGCCGGCGTCGCCGGCAAATGTCGCCAGCCCAGGACTCTCGACCATGACGTGGCTCACTACCACCTTCTACGCAGCTGCCGGCAGGATATTCACCCACCCGCGATCAATATCTCCAGCCCGACGAGACCAGAAGCCGACGCCCGTAGCGAGCCGCACCGGATTCGTCGAGACCATCCCGGACGTGCCGGACACGGGTCTCCAGCCTCCGCGCTCTCAGCGCGTTCGCGCAGTGCACTGAATTGCATTCCTACCAGCGCCCTGTTTGACCCAGGATTGCACTGAAAATGATCGACAGGGCTGTCGAATGCCTGGGCGATGTCCCGATACAACCCGGTGATGCTCTGGTTCTTCAACGGTATCTCAGGACTGCCACGATTCATCGGCATCCACTGCGACCGACGCCCGGATGCCTATCAGCTGGTGGTGCTGTATCCGGATGGTTCCGAAGAGTCCGAGCGCTTCAACGACTCGTCGGAGTTGCTCGATGCGGCGAAGAAGCTGGGCAAGGATCTGGGTAGCCTCGGCTGGGAGCCCTGCCCCACGGCCACCACGGTCGCACGCCGCGAGAGCTGAACAACCTAGATCTGAGCCTCGCCGCGACAGCGTACGACCAGCACGGTGATGTCGTCGCCCTGCGGTTCGCCCACGGTGAAGTCGCGAACCGCGGTCATGACCTGCGTGACCAGTTCGCCGGGCTCGATGTCCCTCGGGGACGCCTGCACGCACTCGAGAATCCGCTCGTCGCCGAACTCGGTACCCTCCGCGTTCGATGCCTCCGACACCTCGTCGCTGAACGTGACCAGCGGTGGGCGGATTTTCGGTCCGTGTCACACTGACGATGACCGTACACTTGGGTTGGCGCAGATCCCCTCGAGTAGCCCTGTCTGCCGGACGTCTGCATGGTGTTACCCCATGAACGTGTTCCTGATCGACGGCACCTACGAGCTGTTCAGGCACTTCTATGCGGTGCCGTCGACGACCGACGTCAACGGTTTGGAGGTGGGGGCGGTCCGTGGTGTGGTCGGCTCGGTGCTGAGAATGCTCGAGGACGACGTGACGCACATCGGCGTGGCGACCGACCACGTCATCGAGTCGTTCCGTAACGCGCTCTGGCCCGGCTACAAGACCGGCGAGGGCATCGACCCGGCGCTGTTCGCGCAGTTTCATCCCCTGGAGGAGGCGCTCGAGGCGCTCGGTGTCGTGGTCTGGCCGATGACGGACCTCGAAGCGGACGACGGACTGGCGTCGGCCGCGGCGAAGGCCAGCGCCGACCCTCGTGTCGAACAGGTGTTCATCTGCACACCGGACAAGGACCTGGCGCAGTGTGTCACGGGTCGGCGAGTCGTCCAGTTCGACCGGCGTGCGGGGTCGCTCCGGGACGACGCCGGCGTGCTGGCGAAGTTCGGTGTGCCGCCGGCCTCGATCCCCGACTACCTGGCGCTGGTCGGCGACACGGCCGACGGGTTCCCGGGGCTACGGGGATGGGGCGCCAAGTCGACGGCGCTCGTGCTCGGCCGCTATCTCCATCTCGAAGCGATTCCCGACGATGCGGCGGCGTGGGACGTCGAGGTGCGGGGCGCCAGCCGTCTGGCTGCCGAGCTCGCGACGCACCGCGACCTGGCCGCCCGGTTTCGCGACCTCGCGACGTTGCGCACCACCGCCGCGATCTTCGAGACGGTTGACGACCTGCGGTGGACCGGCCCGCGTCCCGTTTTCTTCGAGGTGTGCGCGCGGCTCAATACCGCAGACTTCTTCAAACGGGCGCAGGCCCTCGCGGGCTCACGCGCATCGTGATCGGCGTCGCGGCGCGCAGCGTGATCGACGGGCTGGTGCCCATCCCTTCGCCCGGGAGCCGATCCAGCTCGCACCGTTGCGCGATGGTCGTGACGACAAGGACGAGCTCCATCATCGCAAAGCTGTTCCCGATGCACTGACGCGGACCGCCGCCGAACGGGAAGTACGTGAAGGGAGGGCGATCGGCCTCCCGAGCGGTCTCGAAGCAGCTCGGGTCGAAACCTTCGGGGTTCACCCAGAATCGGGGGTGGCGATGGGTGACATACGGGCTCACCAGCACGATTGAGCCGGCCGGAATCCGGTATCCGCCGATGATGTCATCCTCGATCGCGCAGCGCGAGATGACCCAGGCCGGTGGATACAACCGCATCGACTCCTTGACGACCCGTTCGACATAGCCGAGCCGCGGCAGATCAGCGACCGTCGGTGTCCGGCCGCTCAGCACCGTGTCTACTTCAGTGTGGAGACGCTGCCGCACCGCTTCGTGCTGCGAGAGCAGATACCAGGTCCAGCCGAGCGCGATGGCCGTCGTCTCCTGGCCGGCGAGAAACACCGTCATTACCTCGTCGCGCAGCTGCGCGTCGCTCATCCCCTCGCCCGTGTCTTCGTCCCGCGCCTGCATCAGCATCGACAACAGGTCGTCCGGGTCCGAATCGCCCGCCCGCCGCCCGGCGATGATCTCGAGGATGACGTCGTCGAGGGTTCGCATCGCGGCGCGGACCCGTCGCCTCGCCGGGGTCGGCCACCACTCGGGCAGCGGGACGATCCGTCCTATCGCGTTGTTGGCCTGCCGCAGCGTGATGTTGAGGGCCTGCCCGACGCGGTCCGCCTGGTGGCTGACATCGGTGCTGAGCAGCGCCTCACCGACGATGCGCAACGTGAGACGCATCATCTCGGCCGTGACGTCGACCACGTCGGGTGCCGACGCGGCCAGCCAGCGGTCGACCATCTCGCTAGCGGCCTGAGCCATCGTGCCCCCGAACCCGGCGATCCGGGTGCGATGAAACGCCGGTTGGGCGATCCGGCGCTGCCGCAGCCAGTGATCGCCCTCGCTCGTGAGCAACCCCTTGCGGAGAAACGCCCGGAGCACTTCGAAGCCGCGTGTCTGCTTGTTGTAGTTGCCGGTGTGCTCCTGTAGCACCCGGCGCACATCGTTCGGGTGGGCGACCAGCACGAGGTCGCGCGTGAACAGCCGGAAGCGCACGACGTCGCCAAGCTCCCGGAACCCGCTCATCAACAGATCCAAGGGATCGCGCCGGAACCGCGTCAGACTGCCGAAGGGACCGGAGGCGGCGTAGGTGGGGATTGCGAGGCTCACGAGTTCCCGTCGACGAACGCCAGTCGCTTCAGACTGTGCGGTGAACGGATGTTCCGGATGCCGCCGCCCACGCTGAGGTCGGCCAGCCGCTCGTTACCGCGCGTGAAGATGCCGTCCTCCCCCCGCCAGATTTCGGTGTGGATGCTGACGCGCTTCTGAATGCTGTTCTGTGCCATGGCGGTGGGCACCAGCCGCCCCCGAACCAGGCGGGTGGACGGGTGAATTGTAACAGGGGCACCGGTCGGCAACGTCCTGAGAGACAATGGCAGGGATGAAGCCGGCTTCACGACGCACCGGGTCACCGGGAAGCTCCCCAGACACCGCCCGCCGGTGGGCCACGGCTGGGCCCCCGGCTCGAGGACGACGCGACGACGCGAGAGCCCCAGTCTGGGGAACTATCTGCTTCGGGGGGTCCTGCTCGGCGGGCTACCGTGACGCGGTGGTGCTGCGTGACGCGTCGGGCGCCGAGCAGGTCGTTACACTGGATCACAGATGACGCACCACGTGCTTGACAGCGCTCTGTCGCTTCAAGCCCGCCACACGGACACGAATCGATGACGAACAAGCTGCCGTCGTGGGCCCGCGAGCTGCTCGCACGGAATCCGGAAGCAACCACGCCGACACCCGAGGATCCGATGCCCGCCTGGTTGGAGGCCGAGTTCGCGCGGGTGCCGCTGTGGGCCCGCATTCGCGGGACCGACGACATTCGCCAGCATCATCCCTATCTCCTGATCGAGGACGTGCGGAGTCAGCCCGACCTGATGCGCCACGTGCTCGAGCTGCGTTCCGAGCTGGCGGCGTTGGCCCATCGTCTCATCGAGCAAGGCATTCGACACCTCGTCTTCACCGGATGCGGCTCGGCGTTTAACGGTGCGCAGTTCGGGTCGTTTCTCTGTCGGCAGTGGACCGGATGGACCACCGAGAGTCACGAGTCCCTGGAGTTCACCAACCACTGGGCCCAGGGGCACGAGCCGACCGCGGTCATCCTGCAGTCGGCAACCGGTGCCAGCATCGAGACGCTCGACGCCGCCCGACATGCGGCCGACCTCGGCGTGCTGACCGTCTCGATGACCAACACCCAGGGCAGCGTCCTCGAGGAGCTGTGCGACGAAGGTATCTGTTTCCCGACCGGCCAGCGGTGCGGCCCGGACGTGTCGGTGCTGACGACCCGGCTCGTGTTGCTCTATCTGCTGGCGCTGGAGGTCGGTGTGTCGACCGGTACGCTCAGCGCCCACGAGGCCGACGCGCTCGGCCACGCCATCGGGCAGCTGCCGGACGCTGCCGCCCAGTTCCTGCAGGAAGAAGACCTGAACGTCTCGCAGATCGCGAACGCACTGAAGGACCAGCGCGCCTTGATGATGGTCGGCGGTGGGCCGAACTGGTTCTCCGCCCGCGAAGGGGCGTTGAAGGTCGAGGAAGAGAGCAGCCTGTTGTGCAAGGTGTATCGGCCGGCCGAGTACGCGCACAACGCGATCGCCCTGCTGTCCGACGAGGTCTCGACCGTCGTGATTGCGCCGCCCGGCAAGGCGTACGCGCGGCTGCATGATGCCGTGCGCACCGCTCGGGCCGCACGGTCATCCACCCTGGCGCTGGTCGTCGAGGGCGACGGTGCCATTGCGCCGGACGCCACCTTCGTGATCGCGGTGCCCGAGCCGCTCGGGGAGATGCTGATGCCGCCGCTGGCGGCCATCGCGTTTCAGCTGCTCGGTTACTATCTCGGCGTCGAGCGTGGCTATGACCCTGACACGCTGCGCACCGACGATCTCGACCACGCCCGCGCCTGGCTCACCGCGTTTCCGTTCGGGTCGCACTAGTGCACTGTCCAGTGCACTAGCGGTCTTCGAGGGTGCACTCGCCGTAGATCGGGAGCGTCGGGTCCAGTGCCCGTACCTCGGCGCGCACGGCCGGCAGCATGGCCAGCGGGTCGCCGTCGACCCGCGCCAGCAGCGTCACGCGCGAAGTGTAGCTCGACCCGGGTTCCCCGGACGGTCTTCTCACTGGTGTGCTGAAGTTCGCACCCAGGAGGGCTCGTGATCTGTCCGGTCAGCTATAATCAGCAGGTCTGTCAGGATGTTGTTCCGGATAGGAGGCGTCACGCATGCCGACCCCGCCAAGCCCTTTTGGTACCCTGTTGTTCATCGTTGGAGCGTTACTCCCGTTCGCGGTCGTCCTCGTCTGCTTCGTCATTGGTCTCGTCAAACGCTGACGACGGCCGACGCCGTCGTCGCTCCCCCCCGTGCCCAGCTCGTCCAGATACTCGAAGCGGTATCGGTCGATGATCAGCGCCCCGCAGGTGCCACCAGAGTGAGGCGCTCGTCACCGTGGACCAGACGTCTCGCCGGGGCGGCTCTCCTGGTCGCCGGCGCATGCTCCCCGGCTCCACGGGAGACCCCGGGGATCGACTTTGGTGCGGAACCTCCGCCGATCATCGCGGGGGCCGCCGCGGCGGTGGGCTGGTACGACGACACGGTCGATGTGCTCGACTACGACCTGGAGGTGTGGCTCCCAGACCCCGGCGAGACACGCATCGAGGGCCGGGCGAGGCTGACGCTCGCGCCCGGACCGGCGGCGGAGGCCGTGTTCGACTTTACCGGTCTCGCGATCCGCGAGGTGACGGTGGACCGTCGGGAGGCGCAGGTGAGCTACGCCGACGGCATCCTCCGTATCGCGCTCGATCCGGGGGGCGCTTCCGGTGGTCCCATGCTCGTCGAGGTCGTCTACGCGGGGACCCCAGACGACGGTCTCATCCTCGGCCAGAACGTCCACGGACGCCCGGGCGCCTTCGTCGACAACTGGCCCAACCGGGCCCGGTTCTGGTTTCCGTCGGTGGACCATCCCAGCGACAAGGCCACAGCGTCCCTCACCGTCCATGCCCCGGAGTCATGGGTGGTCGTCGCGAACGGCCGACAGCTCGGTGAGCCGGTGACCGGGGCCGCCGGGACGAGGACATGGCGCTGGAGAACGGATGTCGCGGTCTCGGCCTACAACCTGGTGTTCGGCGCTGCCGAGATGACGGTCGTGCCGGTCGGTCTGGCCGCCTGCGGAAGAGCCCCCGCGTCACACCGGGACGACGGATGTGTGGAAGTGAGCACCTGGCTGTTCGCGGAGGACACGGACCAGGCGTCGATCTCGTTCGGGCGCGCCGCCGACATGGTGGACTTCTACGCGGAGGTGATCGGTCCGTACCCGTTCGAAAAGCTGGCCCACGTCCAGTCCGTCACCCGTTTCGGGGGCATGGAGAACGCATCGGCCATCTTCTATTCGGAGCGCCGGCTGGCGTCCGGGTCGAGCATGGAAGCGACCGTTGCGCACGAGACGGCGCACCAGTGGTTCGGGGCCGCCGTGACCGAGCGGGATTGGACCGAGCTCTGGTTGTCCGAGGGCTTCGCCACCTACTTCGGGCACCTCTATTTCGAGAGCCGGGACGGCGTGGACGACTTCCGTCGTCGCCTGGACGGGAGCCGGTGGAGCTATCTGGAGTCGGCCGTGACCGGACGTCCGGTCGCAGCCCGGTACGACGACCTCTTCGACCAGCTCAACCGCAACAACTACGCGAAGGGTGCGTGGGTGCTCCACATGCTCCGGGGGATCATGGGCGACGACGCATTCTTCCGCGGCATTCGCGACTACTATGCGAACCGTGCCGGCACCGCTGTGACGTCCGGGGACTTTGCCTCTGACATGGCGGGTGCCGACGGCGAGGATCGGGGCTGGTTCTTCGAACAGTGGCTTCACGAGCCCGGGTACCCCGTACTCGACGTCGAGCAGGGGTGGGATGCGGCCGCTGGGGAGGTCGCGGTGACCGTGCGACAGGTCCAGGACCCGTCCTGGCCGACCTTCCGGCTGCCGGTGGATCTGGAGATCGTCGACGGGGAAGGGGGCGCCCAGCGCCACCCGATAGAGCTCACCGAGCGGAGCCACGTGTTCCGTTTCGCCGCCCAGGGCCCGGCACGCTCCGTGCGCGTTGACCCGGACGGATGGGTGCTGAAGCGGCTAGCTAGCGAGGCCTCGCCTCGCTAGCTAGCCGAGCGTTTCTCACAGCCCGCTACGTGGGGGCCAGACTCCTTGAACGGAGGCTGTCGTGATGAACGTGAAAACAACACGATCAAAACGTGACTCAATTGTCACGATACACGTTGTTCAAGGAGTCTAGCGGGGGAGGAGATCGGCTGACCAGGCAATTCCGAATTTCAGGACCGCCAAAGGATCATGCGATACATCCACCAGACTGTGGTCGGTGTCCTCCTGCTGGTCAGTGTCACGACGGCGACGTGCGGAGGGGCCGGCCGTGGCGGGACCACGGCAGAGGGCGAGCCTCCACGGCGACATCTGCTCATCGTGCTCGACGGGCTGCGGCCCGACTACGTGACACCCGAGCTGATGCCCAACCTCCATGCCCTCGGTCAGCGGGGGGTCGTCATGACCCGCCACCACGCCGTGTACCCGACGGTGACCCGGGTGAACGCCTCATCAATCTCCACCGGCGCCTATCCGGAAGTGCACGGGCTGATGGGCAATTCGATCTTCTTCTCCACCGTCGACCCGGGCCGGTTCCTCAACACCGGCGACCGCGCGAACCTGCTGCGGGTGGAGGAGGCGACGGGCCGTCCGCTCCTGACTGCGACGACATTGGGCGAAGTGTTGCAGGCCGCGGGCGAGCGGGTCCTGGTGGCGAGCTCCGGCTCCACGGGGTCCTCGTATCTCTTGAACCATCGTGTGGCCGGCGGCGCAATCCTCCACTACGACTACGGGCTTCCCGAGACGCTCCACGCCCAGGCGCTGGAGCGGCTTGGCGACGTGCCGGCTACGGGGACCCCGAACGATGCAAGAAACCGCTGGATCGTCGATGCGTTTCTCCAGGTCGGTCTGGCCGCAATCGAACCGGCGGTGACGTTGATGTGGCTGAGCGACCCGGACACCACCGCGCATCAGCACGGCATCGGGCACCCGACGACCGTCGAGGCGTTGACCCGTCTGGACGCCGAGATCCAGCGGATTCAGGACGGTCTGGCCGACGCCGGGCTGCTCGACATCACCAACATCTGGGTTGCGTCCGACCACGGGTTCTCGCAGCATACCGGGAGCATCGATCTGGGTGCCTTGCTCGCGCCGTTCGCCGATACCCTCGATGACGGGTCGCCACGCATTGTGGCCGGCGCGGGTGCGATCTACGTCCGGGACGACGACCAGACGACGGTGGCCGAGATCGTGGCCGCCCTCCAGCGGGCCGACGGTGTGGGGGCGGTTTTTACCCGCGCCGCGAGTCCTGGCGCGAACGGGTGGGTACCGGGCACGCTGTCGTTCGACCTGGCCCACTGGGACCACGATCGGTCCGCGCACATCCTGTACTCGCCGGACTGGACCGATGCCGTTGGCACGTACGGGTACCCTGGCACCTCGGCCCAGGGTGGCGTGGCCGGGCACGGTAGCTCGAGCCCGTTCGATATCCACAACACGCTCGTCGCGGCTGGCCCGGACCTGAAGGAGGGCGTTGCAATCGAGGTGCCCAGCGGCAACGTGGACTTCGCGCCGACCTTTCTGCACCTGCTGGGTCTCGACATCCCCTCCTCGATGCAAGGGCGGGTTCTCGGTGAAGCGCTGCGGGACGGTACGGACCCGCGCACAGTCGCGGTGGAGACGATGGCAGTCAGTGTCGAGAATGGGGACGGTTCCTACGTGTTGACGGCGGTGTCGTCCATCGTCGATGGGAGGTCCTACCTGGACTACACCACCGTCGAGCGGAGCCCGATCGTGCCTAGCAACCGGCGGTGAAAGTCCAGCGTGGCACCGAGACTCGTCGCCAGCAATTGCCGTCCCGTCTCTTTCCAAGGAGCAACCGATGCGGACCACATCGACGCTTTCGATCACCGCCGCCGCGCTGGCGTTCACCGTTGCCTGCGGCTCTGCGTCCGAGCCGGTAGCGGTGCGGCTGGTCGATCTCTTCCAGCCGGACATGGTGGCCGGGTCGCCGATGGTGGATCCACCGCCGCGGACCGAGTGGCGCTTTGATGACGCGCGACCGGATGAGGTCGACTTTGCCGACACAGGCGGTGTCGAGGCGGGGCCGGGTGTGAGCGGGTTGGACATCCGTGACGGTCGCCTGGTCGGACAGACGACGAGCGACTTTCCGTTGTTGCGGGTCGAGCGCGTTGGAGACATCGACCCCGACGACCAGGTGCACGCGATCGAGATACGGATGCGCGCGTCGGAGGGTGCCAACCTGCAGGTCGGCTTCTCCGGCAACGAGACAGTTGAGTTCGCGGCGCTGCGGGGTGCGATGTCGGGGCCATTCGCGATCCGGACCCCGATCGTGGCGGGCGACGACCTGCAAACCTACACGTTGCCCCCGCCGCAGACCGTCCCTGCCTCGACAGTGCGTCACCTGGTGGTCCGACCCACCGATGTCGAGGGCGCCGACTTCGAGATCGAGTCTCTGCGCGTGGTGTTCCGGAAAGAGCATCTGGCGAACATCCCATCCGGCGTCGGCTGGCAGGGGCTGGACGAGGTCTACCTCGAGTCGCTGGTGTCCCGGTCGCCCGAGACGCTCAGCTTCGACGTCAGTCTCGGCGCCCGCCCGTGGCTCGA
Organism: Acidobacteriota bacterium; assembly: GCA_015659035.1. GTDB lineage: Bacteria > Acidobacteriota > Vicinamibacteria > Vicinamibacterales > UBA8438 > NP936. The sequence goes on from DQNS01000112.1 coordinate 48,607, forward strand.
CCTGACGCTTGGCACCATCGACCCCCTTCCGGTGACGTTCCGGGTCGATGTGAGCCGGCCCGACGGCACCGACCAGACGCGACTCCTCGCGCAGACGGTCACCACGGCGGAGCGGTGGGAGCGGCGGCGGATCGATCTCGCGAACCGTGCGGGAGAAACGGTTCGCGTCTCCCTGTCGCTTGCGGCCGACGCCGACGGGGCCATCGGCCTGTGGGGCTCACCGGTCGTGCGGAACGACGAGGCGAGTCCCGCGACGGTACCTCGGGAGCAGCCCGCCTCATCGGCCGGGTCACTCGGGGTCCGACCGCGCGGGGTGATCCTGATCCAGGTCGACACCCTGCGGCGTGACCATCTCGATGTCTATGGCTATGAGCGGGAGACCGCACCGGTCCTGAGTCGCTTGGCGGCCGAAGGCGCGACGTTCCAGCGCACCACGGCCCAAGCTACCTGGACCAAGGTATCGACCCCGTCAATCATGACATCGCTGTACCCGTTGTCGCATGGCGTGCGCGACTTTGCCGACCGGCTGCCGGCGGGTGCCGACACCCTGGCCGAGCTGTACCGCGCCGCCGGCTACGCGACGCTGGCCTACTCGTCCGTCCTGTTTACGGGGCAGTTCAGTAACCTGCACCAGGGGTTCGAGGAGTTCCACGAATCTGGGTCAGCTGATTCGACCCCGTCGAGCAAGACGGCGCGCGAGTATGTCGACCGCCTCAGCGAGTGGCTCGGCACGCACCGCGACGTGCCGTTCTTTGTCTTCCTCCACGTGTTCGATCCCCACGATCCGTTCGAGCCCCGCGAGCCCTACGCGACGATGTGGGCCGACCCGGCGCACAAGGCGGAGCACGAAGAGCAGCTTGAGGCATTGCGGGCACACATCGAGAACCCGATATTGCGGCAGTTCGGAATGCCGGACCGAGGGGCGTTCGAGGCGGCCGAGATCGATGCCGAGACATACGTGAGCTATGACCAGGACTGGTACGACGGCTCGATCCGTGGCATGGACATTGAGCTGGGCCGGCTGGTCGAGCGGCTCCAGACGCTGGGGCTGGACGACGACACGCTCATCGTCTTCATGAGTGACCACGGCGAGGAGTTCCTCGAACATGGCCGCATGTTTCATGGTCAAACGGTCTACAACGAACTGACGCAGGTGCCGCTCGTCATGCGGTGGCCCGGCGCCATTCCGTCCGGGATTGTTGTGGACGAGAACGTCCAGCTCATCGACATCATGCCGACGCTGCTCGACCTGAGCGGGTTGCCCCATCCCGACGGGCTCCAGGGACGGAGCTTGCTCCCATTCGTGTCCGGGGGGAGCGGAACGAGTGGAGCGTGGACCCCACGTCCAGCGTTCTCCGAGAAGGCCCCGACCAGTGGCGCCGCCGCGCCGCCCCCCGGAGACACGGAGTCCTACGCCGTCATCGACCACGACTGGTTGTTGATCCACAACCGGGCCCGCGGCGATGACACACCGGAGTTCGAGCTGTACGACGTGGCCACCGACCCACTGAACCTGACCAACGTGGCCAGCGGCCAGACCGAGGTCGTCGAACGCTTGGCACGCGACCTGGATCGCTGGCACCGCATCGCCGAGCAGGCGCGCCTCCCCGACGACACAGAGGCCGCCGCAGGGCTCAGCCAGGAAGAGCTCGAGCGCTTGCGCAGCCTGGGCTACATCCGGTGACGTGGAGACACAGTGGACGGAGCTAGCTCTCGTCCTGCGGTCCGTCGACGACCCTGCCGTCGAACAGGTGAATCTCGCGCTCGGCGTGCTCCGCGTAGCGCGGGTCGTGGGTCACCATGCAGATCGTCGACCCCTCGGCGTGTAGCCCGGCGAGCAGTTCCATCACCGCCCAGCCGTTCTTCGAGTCGAGGTTCCCGGTCGGCTCGTCGGCGAGCAGGATCGACGGCTGCCCACAGACGGCGCGGGCGACGGCGACCCGCTGCTGCTGACCACCCGAGAGCTGGCTCGGCAGGTGTTTCGCGCGGTGGGCCATCTCCACCTTCTCGAGCGCCGCGGTCACCCGTTCCTTCCGCTCGGCGGGCCGCATGCCGCGATAGGTCAGCGGCAGCTCGACGTTCTCGTAGACCGAGAGGTCGCCGATCAGATTGAAGCTCTGGAAGATGAAGCCGATCTCGCGGTTCCGGGTGCGGGCACGCTCGGACATCTTGAGATTCGCCACCGGTTGTCCGTTCAGCTCGTAGTCCCCATCTGACGGTGTGTCGAGCAGCCCGAGAATCGACAGGAGGGTCGACTTCCCACAGCCAGACGGTCCGGAGATGGCGACGTACTCGCCGTTGCGAATCTCGAGATCGACGCTTTCGAGGGCGTGTGTCTCGATCTCGTCCGTCAGAAAGACCTTGGTCACCTTCCGGAGATGAATCAGTGGCTGTGTCGCATCGTTCATGAAATCGGTCCTCGCATACACCATCAGTTCAGCCGAACGCGATCGAACGTGTCCCACTGGGACATGTCCGACAGCACGACCTGGTCACCCGGCTGCAGCCCGTCGAGCACTTCGATAAAGCTTACCGAGGCGCGGCCGAGGCTGACCCGTGTCCGCACCGCATCGTCGCTGTCGGGATCGAGCTTGAACAGGATGACCACGCTCTGCTCCTGTCCGAACACCGGGCGCCCTACGTAGATGACGTTTTCCAGCCGTTCGAGTTCAATCGTCCCGTCCACGGTCAGATCCGGCCGGGCGCCCCGAGGCAGCTCTCCGTCGAGCGCGACATCCACCGTGACGGTGCCCTGCTGCACCGACGGGTCGATCCGGATTACATGCCCGGGGATGACACCGTTCCGCGTGTCCACGGCGACCGGTTGGCCCTCCACGATGTCCCTGGCCTGCGTCTCGGCGATCCGGAGCTGCGCCATCAGGCGGGTCGGGTCGCCGACGCGAGCGAGATTCGTGCCCGGCGTGACGCTCGCCCCCTCCTCGACCTCTACCTGTTGCAACACGCCGGTGATCCCGGCGGTCACCTGCAGGTCGGCCACCTGGCTCTGGCGGAGCTGATACATCGTCTGCAGCCGGTCCACATCCGCCTGCTCGGCCGCGAGTGTCGCTTTCGTCGAGTCGGCCTGGATCGCGAGCCGCTGTTGCTCGATCTCGTGCCGAATGCGGAGCGCGCTCACCCTGGACTGCTTTTGCCGCACCTGCAGCTCCGACACCAGGTTGTCCTTGAAGAGCTTCTCGTCGAGCTCGGCCTCGTACTCCGCCTGGCTGAGCTCCGATTCGACCGTCTTCAAAGAGGCTTGTTGTGTAAGCTCCTGGCTCCGCAGCTCCACCCGACGGCTTTCGTACCGCGCCAGCGCCCCATCGAGCTGTAACCGGGCCTCGAGCGCTTGCTGCTCGAGCTCGGGGTTGCTCAGCTCGATGACGACCGTGTCAGGCCTGACCGAGGCCCCCGGTCGTAAGACGAGCCGCTCCACCGTCCCGTTGGTGATCGGAGTGATCCAGCGGAGCTGCTCCGGTACCAGCGTGCCGGTGCCGCGGACATTTCGTAGCATGTCGCCGCGTTCCACCGTGTCCATGTAGACCGTGTCCTTGTCCACGCGCGGCGCGGCCGGTTCCAGGCGCGACACACCCACGGTGATCAGGAGGATCACGCCCGCGAACCCGCTGGCGTACACGATGCGGCGGATCTTCTTGGCTCGCGCGATGTCGGGACGAGCTATGTCCATGAGTTCGTTCCTTTAGGACCCGGATCCTAACGCTGTCGAACTGTCCTCATGCTACCCGAACGCGGTCGGCGCTCGGAGCTTTCTCGAGTGCTGGACAGACCGATTAGACGCAGGCGCGCCCGCGAAGGTTTGCCGCCGCCAAGCCCGGAGACGCCGCCCGGTGCCGCTACCGCCAGTTCCCTCAGGCCTCCACGATGCCGGCCACCGCCGCCGACAGTCGCACCCAGTGCGCGGTCTCGTCCTGCAGCTGACGGCGTCCCCGGGCAGTCAGCTCGTAGAACTTCGCCTGACGGTTGTGCTCCGATTTGTCCCAGGTGGCGCGGATCCAGCCGATGGAGGGCGAGATAGAGCGATCCCTGGTTTACCTGGAGCACGTCCTGCAACATCTGCTGGATCCGTTGCTGGATCCGTTGCGAGACGCCCCATCCGTGCCGCACGCCCGACGCCGTTCGTCGTTCACAGTCGTGGCGGTCCTGACCCTGGTACGGAGTGATCGGATCCGCCTCCGCCCGGGACCGATCTACTTGCCCTGCACGACCTTGTTGCTGAGGGTGCCGACGCCGGAGATCTCGATCTCGTACGTGTCACCCGGCTCCATCGCCCGGGTGCTGCCCATCGTGCCCGACCAGATCAGGTCGCCCGGCTCGAGGGTGAAGTACGTCGAGACGTAGCTCAGCATGTGGGCCATGTTGAAGATGAGGTCGGAGCTGTTGCCGCGCTGGGTCTCTTCGCCGTTGAAGCGGCCCACGATCTCCAGGTCGGTGATGTCCAGCCCCGTGACGAGCGCCGGGCCCACGGCGTTGAAGCCCCGGCTGCCCTTGGCACGCACCCACTGGATGTCGCCGCCCTGCCACCGGCGCTCGCTGACGTCGTTACCCGCGGTCACCCCGAAGATGTAGTCCGGCGCATCCGCGATCGACACGTTCTCGGCGTGCTTGCCGACGACCATGACCAGCTCCGCCTCGTAGTGCAGGTTGGTGGACTCCGCCGGTCGGATGATCGGGTCTTCCGGCCCCACGATCGAGTTGGCTGGCACCAGGAACAGTCCCGGATACTCGGCCGGTTCCCCACTGATGTGGCTGCGGAAGTTGAACGCCGTCATGAAGACCAGCTTCGGGTCGACCGGGGCCTCGAGCTTGACGGACGACCGCTGGACTGTCTGGCCGGTGCGCGTGGCGTCGAGATACGGCGCGTCGCTCAACTGATGAATGGTCGAGCCGTCCAGGACGCCCCACGAGATGTCCCCGCCGTTCTGCGAGTAGCGAACGTAGTGAGTCTGCGCGCTGGCGACGCCGGCCAGCAGGGCCGAGGTGACGAGCACGGCCGCGACGAGAGAGAAAGTGCGCTTCACGAGATGCCTCCTTGGGTGCACTGGGAAGGGGGCTCCGCATCATGTCGAAGAAGCCGGGTGAGACCTACGACGCGAGCCCCTCGATCACTACAACTAGACGCCACGGGAGCAGAACTGGTCCAGCTTACCCCAGGCGTCCGCGCTTGCTATGATTCGCCTCAAACACAAGGGGGCTGTCATGAGACATCTGACCGTCGTCGTCGCACTGTTGCTGTCGAGCGCGACCGTGCTCGCCCAATCCTCCGTGATGATCGATGAGCTGACCACGAACGAGGTCCAGGCCGCGATCGACGGTGGCAAGACCACCGCCATCTACTATGTCGGCGGGACGCACGAGAACGGTCCGGCGGTACCGTTGGGCAAGCACAACTTGCTCGCCGCGCATCTCTCCCGGCGGGTGGCCGAGACGCTGGGCGACGCGCTTGCCTATCCACCCAATCCGTATGCCCCGGCGGGCAACGCCATAGAGCGGACCGGACAGATGGCGTTCGCCGGGACCATCAGCATCTCGAGCGAGACGCTGGCGGCGGTGTCACGCGAGGTTGCCATCAGCGCGCTGGCGGTCGGCTTCACGCATGTCGTGATGCTGGGCGACCATGGTGCCACGCAGGGAGTCATCCGAGAGGTGTCCGAGGCGCTGGACGCCGAATGGCGTGCCAAGGGCGGCCGGGTGTTCTTTATCCCGGTCTACCAGGAGGGCGAGGATCGAATGCGCGAGATTCTGGCGGCGCGCGACGTGCCGCGCGACCGGACGACGCCGATCGACGATGCATCCGAGATGATGGCGCTCGACCGCGGCAACCGGTGGGTACGCCCGGACGAGCTCGCCCCCGACATTGCTGCCGTGGCCTCCGCGAACCTCGGTCAACAGTTCATCGACGGCAAGATCGAAGTGGCCGTGGCGCGTATCCGGGAGCTGGTGCAGTAGAACCGTCTGCCCCTACTCGGCGACCAGTTCGAAGTCGCTCCGGTGCGTCGTCTCGCTACGCCGCGTGGTGCTGAATAGCACCCGCACGTCAAAGTAGATGTCGACCTCGGTGGGCACCCAGACGTCGTCGGCGATCGGCTCCCGCTCGAAGTGTCCCGTGACGTCCGAGATGCTGCCGAGGATGCCCCACCAGAGCCGCACCCGCCCGATCAGCTCGAAGTTGACGCGCGCGATTTCGTAGGTGGCCTGGTCGATCCAGAGCTCGCCGCGCGACTTGTTCAGCGCGCGGTCGATCTGCCGGCGCACCGGGAGCTTTCCGGGCTTGGGCTCGAACGAGATGACGTAGCTCGGTCGCCCGCGCAGATCGCGAATGCCGTCGAGCCTCGCCGTGTATCGGTCGAGCAGCTCGTCGTTGAAGACGACATTCTCGTCCTCTTCGTCCTCGTCCTCATCCGGGTCCTTGGCGAGATATTCCAGGAAGTCTCGCCAGCGCTCGCGCTCGGTCTTCAGATCGTCGCCCTCGATCGGTCCGCCGTTCTTCGACACCAACCGGGCGTACTGCACGCCGCGGACCGGTTCCACCCTGTACAGGCGCTTCTCGTCCTCCTCGACCTCGCCCTGCTTGTCGAACTTCCTCGTGCGCTGGACCATCGCGTGGCGATAGCGGGCCTCGAAGGCTTGCTCCTCCGCCCAGGTGGAGCGCTCGAGCGCCCTGTCGATGATGGCGCGTACCTCGGTGTCGGTCGGATCCGGTTGCGCGGTCGAGGCCGACAGCGCGGCCACACCGGCCAGCAGGGCGACAGGGAGGAGCCGGAATGCGAGATGCTTCATGGCGGGTGACTCCGGGCGACTCAGCCAGCTTATCCTAACAGGCAGCCATCGACACTCTCTTTCCCGAGTTGGGTCGCGTGCGAGGTCTTACAGTTGCTGGGCGAGCGGACGTGGCCGGACATCGAGGCGCGACTCGAGCGAGTGCTGGGACTGCCCCGGTCCAAAGAGTGAGACGGGCTAGTTCGTCGGCGGCAGGGGACATGGCTTGGCCGAATGGCGCCAATCATGGCCTTCGCGCTTCACCTGCCAGGCTCTGCTGTAAGCTTTGGACGATGCGGTTGAGCAGGATGACGGCACGGCTTAGGCTGGCGGCCATAGCCCTCGTCGGCGTTGCAGTTGCGGCGAGCTGCGCCACACCTCCAGTTGAGCACGCCGACCTGGTGCTGCGGAATGGGACCATCGTCACCGTGGACGATCTGATCCCAGAGGTGGACGCGCTGGCGGTTCGCGGCGACCGCATTGTGGCGGTCGGCCGCGCGGCCGAGCTCGACCGCTACATCGGCGACGAGACACAGGTCATCGATCTCGACGGCCGCCTCGCGATTCCGGGGTTCATCGAGGGGCACGGCCACTTCCTGGGAATCGGCGACGCGACGCTGCAGCTCGATCTGAGGGGCGCCACGAGCTGGGCGGACGTCGTAGCGCTGGTCGAGGATGCGGCCGCTCGCGCCCGCCCCGGCGAGCTCATCCGCGGTCGCGGCTGGCATCAGGACAAGTGGGACCCGCCGCCATCGCCCAGTGTCGAGGGGTTGCCGCTCCACGACGCGCTTAGTGCGGTGTCGCCCGTCAACCCGGTCCTGCTGCGGCACGCCAGCGGGCATGCGACGTTGGCCAACCAGAAGGCGATGGAGCTGGCCGGCATCACCGCCGACACGCCCGACCCTTCTGGCGGGGAGATCGTGCGCGACGCCGCGGGTAACGCGATCGGGGCGTTCCGGGAAACCGCGGCCGGTCTGCTGTCGGCCGCCAGGCGGGACGCCACGCCGGGGGTCCCGCGCCGGCGGGCGGAGCTGGCGGTCCGCGAGCTGCTCGAGAACGGCATCACCAGCTTTCAGGACGCCGGTGCGTCGTTCGCCGCCGTCGATCTCTACAAGGACATGGTCGAGGACGGCAGCCTCGGGGTGCGGTTGTGGGTGATGCTACGTGCGTCGAACACACAGCTGGCGGCACGCCTCGCCGACTACCGCATCATCGGCTTTGGGGACGACCGGCTGACGGTGCGGGCGATCAAGCATCAGATCGACGGCGCGCTCGGCTCCCACGGGGCCTGGCTGCTCGAGCCCTACGCCGACCTGTCGGACAGCGCCGGGCTCAACACCACCCCGATCGAGACGATCGAGGAGACGGCGCGTCTGGCGCTCGAATACGGCTTCCAGCTCTGCGTCCACGCCATCGGTGACCGCGCCAACCGCGAGACGCTCGATCTGTTCGAGCGGGCGTTCCGGGCGACCCTCGGCGCGCAGGATCTCCGGTGGCGCATCGAGCATGCGCAGCACCTGCACCCCGACGACATCCCCCGGTTCGCCGAGCTCGGCGTCATCGCGTCGATGCAAGGCAAGCACGCCACGTCGGACGGGTCATGGGTGCCGGACCGGCTTGGCGACCGCCGGTCTGAAGAGGGGGCCTATGTCTGGCAGCGGTTGCTCGCCGCCGGCGCCGTCGTCAGCAACGGCACCGATGCCCCGGTCGAGAACGTCAGCCCGGTTGCCAGCTACTACGCCACCGTGTCACGCAAGCTTGATGATGGGTCGATCTTTTATCCCGACCAGCGGCTGAGCCGGCTCGACGCGCTGCGGACCTATACGATCAATGCGGCGTACGCCGCGTTCGAGGAAGACCTGAAAGGATCGCTGACGCCGGGGAAGCTGGCCGACATCACCGTGCTGTCGAAGAACATCCTGACGGTTCCCGAAGAAGAGATCCCGTCCACCGAGGTCGTCTACACGATCGTCGGTGGGCGGGTCATGTATCAACGGTGATTCGCCTTGTGCGACTCAAGGCACTTACTCGACTCTGGCCCGAGCCTGCCGGGCCGTCGGTCCGCGCGCAGGCCGCCACCGAGAGAATCAGGATCCCCGCGACTGCGACGACGAAGCAGAAGGCGCGAAACCCTCAGGCTTTCTCCTGTCTCCTGTCTCCTCGGGAGTTCCTCAATCCTGCAATCCCGACGGCAACCGCGGCGAAGCCAGCAGCCCCGCGAAGGCCGCCCATCGATTCTCGGGCCGGCCGAGGCTCCGCGCCTCGACGAACGCGGCGACGAGATCCTTGCCGAGGTTGTAGTTGATGACGTAGCTCCGGTACTGGTCGAAGAACCGGGTGCGTTGCTCGGCCCGCGCCGGCGCCATCATCGCGTATCGCGTCAGCCAGTCGGCGGCGGCGGCTCGGTCGATGTCGCCGTTCAGATACCGGCGCGCTGCTTCGTTGCCCGCGTAGTCGAGTTGTCCGACGAGCGCCTGCACCTGGTAGTACTCTGTCGCGCGCGATGCGTCCAGCCCCGCGGCCGGGAACAGCACCTCCCGCTCGAACGCCAGCCGTTCCTCGTTCGGGAACGCGACCTCGATACCGTAGTTGGCGGTGCCCTCCGCGATCAGCGACTGTGGGGAGAAGAGCGCGTAGACGGAGAACTCGGGCCATCCCCGTTCGCGGACCAGGTGCTGCTCGAGCAGCACGTTGTACACGTGATGCCCTGGGTAGCCTTCGTGACACGCCAGATCGATCGCGCGGTCGATGTAGATCGGCAGGTCGGTGTTGACCTGGATCAGGCTGCGGAAACCGCCCTGATACCAGTTGTAGCCGCTCCACGACTTGTCGGTGACGTACTCCACGGTGAAGCGCTCGCCGGCGGGCAGCTCGACATGCTCCTGTGTGCGCCGCCGGCATTCGGCGATGGCCGCCTCGAACACCTGGTCGAGCCGGTCCGATGGGATGACGAAGTCCACGCGGAATGCGCCGTACCGATCGCCCAGCGTGCCCTGCCCCGGGAGCGCCCGTGCGAGCCGGGTCAGGGTGTCCTCGAAGTGCGAGTCGGGGTGGCGCGGCGCGACCGCGTCGTAGAGGGCGCTCGATTCGTCGTCGAACGCAAGCGACCGCCCACCCAGCATCCCGACCCGTGCCTGCAGCGCGTCGAGCTGCCGGCGCAGATACTGGTGCCGCAGCTGTACCAGTTCATCCGGGTCCGGGACGGTCGCGGTCCGATCCAGTTCCGTGATCAGCGCGCCGGCCTCGGCGCCGATCTGGTCGAGCGTCAGCGGCCGCCCTTCGGCTTCGGCGCGCCACGCCTCCGGACCGTAGTACGCGTCGACGTAGTCGCCATCGTGCTGCCCCATTGCCAGCACCAGCTTCACGTAGCGTTCGGCGAGGTCGTTCATGTCGCTGTTCGATTGTGCCTGTCCGGCCGCGACCCCGGTCACGATCATGACGGCGAGCACGAGATGGCGGGGGTGGGTCATGGCGTCAGGGTCCGGTCAAGAATAACTTCACATGTTGCTGAGCGCGATGAGGTTAGGGGGCGCCATGCTGGCCTCGGACCGGCGGACGCGCGCAACTTGATGCCAACCCGCCTGTTTGGCTATGCTCTGTGTTTGTTTCGTTGTATGGGGCTGGGTGCGGCTGGATTCATCCGGCCTTTTGTGTCTCCAGTGCGTCTCTGACAGGAAGGCGGGCGGGAGTCCGAAGAAAGCGAATCGACGTGGAACAGGATACCGCGGTGAGCACGGATCCGGAAGTGCGGCCGGCGCCCATGCCCTCGGCGCCGGTCACGATGATCGAGGCGCACGGCCTCAGCAAATACTACGGTCCGTTCGTCGCGGTGCAGGGCGTCTCGTTCTCGATACCCCAGGGGCAGGTGGTCGCGTTTCTCGGGCCGAACGGGGCCGGCAAGACCACGCTGATGCGGATGCTCACCGGCTTCCTGGCGCCCAGCGCCGGCCGGGCGGTGATTGCCGGCTTCGACGTCCGCGAGCAACGCATCGAGGCCTCGAAGCGGCTCGGCTACCTGCCGGAGAGTGGTCCGCTCTATCCCGACATGACCCCGCTCGAGCTGCTGCGGTTCTTCGGCGAGGCGCGGGAGCTGTCGCCGGGCACCCTGAAACGGCGCATCGACGCGGTGGTCGAGATCTGTGCGCTGGAGCTGGTGCTCGAGAAGCCGATCGGGAAGCTCTCCAGGGGCTACAAACAGCGGGTCGGGCTGGCGCAGGCGCTGTTGCACGACCCCGAGGTGTTGATCATGGACGAGCCGACCGCCGGGCTCGACCCGAACCAGATCAAGCAGTTCCGCGACAACATCCAGCGGCTGGGGCGGACCAAGACCCTGTTGATCTCGACCCACATTCTGCAGGAGGTCGAGGCGGTGGCCGACCGGGTCCTGCTGATTCATGACGGGCGTCTGCTCTACGACGGTCCCCGCGTCGACCTCGAGCAGAACGGGTCGCTCGAGGAACCGTTCTACCGGTTGACACGCGAGCCGGCGGCGGACGCGGCGCCTGACGCCGAGGCTCGCACTCCGCCGGTCGCATCGGGCGACGCGACGCCACCGGGCGGTCCGGACCAATGACGGGAGACGACGAACCAACGATGGGGAGCAGGGTCAACTTCGCGTTCGTGCGGGCGCTGGCCAAGCGGGATCTGCGACTGTATTTTAACAGCCCGTCCGGCTACGTCTTCATCACGCTGTTCATCTTCCTGAGCGCGGCCGCCGCGTTCTGGCAGGACCGGTTCTTTCTCGACAACCTGGCCAACCTCGACCAGCTCAACCGGCTGTTTCCGTTCTTGTTGCTGCTGTTCATTCCGGCACTCACGATGTCGGTCTGGTCGGAGGAGCAGCGGCTCGGCACCGCCGAGCTGCTCTTCACGCTGCCGGCGACCGACCTCGAGATCGTGCTCGGCAAGTATGCCGCGACGCTCGGCATCTACAGCGCAGCGCTCGTGCTGGCGGTGCAGTACGTGCTCGTCCTTTGGTTCCTCGGGAGCCCGGATCTTGGGCTGATGTTCGGCAACTATGTCGGCTACTGGCTGGTGGGTGCCGCGCTGGTGCCGGTCGGCATGCTGGCGTCGCTGCTGACGGCGAACATGACGGTGGCGTTCATCCTGGGCGCGGTGTTCTGCGGGGCGGTCATCTTCATCGACACCCTGGTGGGGTCGTTCAGCGCTGACGCCAGCCGGCTGGTGGCGCCGCTCAGTGTCTTCAACCCGTTCTGGGACTTCTCGAAGGGCGTGCTGACCGTCTCGGGGCTGCTCGCCTTCGTGTCGGTGGCCGGTTTCTTCCTCTACCTGAACACGCTGATGGCCGGCCGGCGCCACTGGCCGCGCGAGGCCGACGGCTACCCGATGTGGTCGCACCACACGGTGCGCGCGGTGGCGCTGGCGGTGGCGCTCGTGGCGGGCAACGCCGTGGTGGCACGCGTCACGTTCCTGCGGCTCGACGTGACCGCCGAGCGGTTGTCGTCCTTGAGCGACGAGACCCGCCGGCTGATCGCCGCGCTGCCGGACGACCGGGCGGTGTTCATTCAGGCGTTCCTGAGCCCGGTGGTGCCGGAGCCGTTCGTGCAGGCGCGGTCGAACCTCATCGGCATCCTCCAGGAGATCGACGCGCTGGGGGGGCCGAAAGTCGAGGTGCTAATCCAGGACACCGAGCCGTTCACCGACGCCGCCGTCAGCGCGCGCGAGAAGTTCGGGATCTTGCCGCGCGCGATGCGCGACCTCAGTGGTGGGCGGTCGTCGATCGCCGAGGTGTTTCTCGGGGTGGCGTTCACCGCCGGCGCCGAGCAGCAGGTGATCCGGTTCTTCGACCGTGGGTTGTCGACCGAGTACGAGATCGTCCGCACGATCCGGGTCGTCGCCGGCAGCGAGCGGAAACGGGTGGGCGTGGTCGACACGATGGCGAAGATTTTCGGTGGCCAGAATCTGACCAGCCAGCAGCAACTGCCGCAGTGGTCGGTGGTCAACGAGTTGCGCAAGCAATACGAGGTGGTGGAGGTCAACGCCGAGTTCCCGATCCCCCCCGACATCGACGCGATCCTGGTGGCGCTGCCGTCGTCGATGCAGACCGACCAGATGTCCAACGTCGCCGACTACATCCGTCAGGGGAAGCCGGCGATGATCCTGGTCGACCCGATTCCGGCCGTGAATCCGACGCTGTCGCCGACCGAGTGGGTGGGCGACGGCAACCCGTTCACCTACCCGCCCGGCAGCCCGCGCCCCGGGCCGCGCGGGAACGTGCGGCAGTGGGTCCGCGACCTGGGGGTCGACTGGGAGCCGACCCGCATCGTCTGGGACAGCTACAACCCGCACCCGGACCTGTCGCAGATGCCGTTCGAGGTGGTGTTCCTCGGCGCCGGGAACGAAAACGAGGCAACGTTCAACCCGGACGTGGACGTCACCAAGGACCTGCAGGAGCTGGTGTTTCTGTATCCGGGGTTCCTGCTGCCGGTGGATGACGACGACGCGGGCATCGAGTTCGAGCCGCTGCTGCGGTCCGGTGTCGTCTCGGGACAGAGCGGCTACTTCACGCTGGTCCAGCAGACCTTCTTCGGGCCGTCGATGGTGCCCAACCCGACGCGGCAGCAGGACGAGCTGGACTTCATCCTCGCCGCGCGGGTCCGCTCGGCTGGCCCGGCAGGGAGTGACCCGCCACCGACCGGATCGGACGAGCCCGACTCGGTCGAGCCCGAATCGGACGAGACTGCCGACGGGGAAGAGACCGCAGACGAAGAGACCCAAGACGAAGAGTCCCAAGAGGGTGAGGACGACACTCCAGAGTCGCCCTGGGTCACCGAGGGCCCGCTCAATCTGGTGGTCGTTGCCGACCTCGACTTCATCAGCGAGCAGTTCTTCCAGATTCGCGAGGTGGCGCCAGGCAACCTGAACTTCGACAACGTCACCTTTTTCCTCAACGCGATGGACTCGCTGCTCGAGGACGACTCGTTCATCGGGCTTCGCAGTCGCCGTGCCCGCCACCGGACCCTGGAGCGGGTCGAGGCGCAGACCGCCGAGTTCGTCGAGCAGCGGACGCTCGACGAGCAACAGGCGGAGGAAGAGGCGGAGCAGGCGCTGACCGATGCGCAGAACCGGCTGAACGAGCGTGTGGCCGAGGTGCAGAACCGGACCGATATCGACGCGCAAGCCAAACAGATCATGGCGCGCAACCTCGAAGAGGTCGAGAACCGGCGCCTCAGCGTGCTGTCGACCAACATCGAAACCGAGAAGGACACAAAGAACCGGGCCAGTCTCGAGCGGATGGAGACCCAGGTCCGGCGGATTCAGAGCACCATCAAGACCTTCGCGATTCTGCTGCCGCCGGTCCCGGTGTTCGCGTGGGGTATGTGGACCTTCGTGCGACGCCAGCGGCGCGAACGCGAAGGCGCCGCCGCGGCCAGGCGGCTGCGGGAGTAAGGAGAGCACCCAAGGAGTCAGGAGGCAGGAGTCAGGAGAAGAAGGACACGACCCATGAGCGAACTGAAGAAGACCACGATGTTCGGCGGCGCGGCGATACTGCTGGTCGCGCTGGCGTTGTTGACCGTACCGCGACGTGCCGTCCCCGAAGACTTCTCCGATGTCGGCGAGACCTTCTTCTCGGAGTTCACCGACCCGGCGACCGCCACCAGCCTCGAGGTGGTCGAGTTCGACGAGGACACCGCAGCGGCCGCGACCTTCCGGGTGACCAACCGGAACGGGCTCTGGACGATTCCGTCGCACCATGACTATCCGGCCGACGGCAAGGAGCGGCTCGCCAACACCGCCGCCGGCGTCATCGCGATCACCAAGGACGACTTCCGCTCTGACAACGTGACCGACCACGAGTCGTTCGGGGTGATCGACCCGCTCGACCAGAGCGTCAGCACGCTCCGCGGCCGTGGCCGGCGGGTGACCTTCAAGGGCGCGAGCGAGCAGGTGCTGGCCGACCTCATCATCGGCGGTCGGGTGGAGGGGCGACCCGGCTACAACTTCGTGCGGGTGCCGGACCAGAACCGGGTCTACGCCGCGCGCACTGACATCAACATCTCCACCCGGTTCAACGACTGGATCGAGACCAACCTGCTCGGGGTCGAGCGCGACGACGTGAAGCGCACCGTGCTCAACGAGTATGAGATCGACGAGCGGACCGGCGCCGTGCGGCGACGTGGCGAGTTCATCGTCGATTGGGTCGAGGACTATGAATGGACCGCCAACGACGTGCCGGCGGGCATGGAGGTCGACTACGTCCAGATGAACCTGCTGGTCGGCGGCATCATGGGGCTCGAGATTGTCGGTGTGCGGCCGAAGCCGGAAGGGCTGTCCGGCAACCTGCGGCAGGCGTTCGAGGAGCGGACGATCACCAACGCCGACCTGCAGACGATGCAGTCACGCGGGTTCTACCCGACCCAGGCCGGCGACATGCTCTCGAACGAGGGCGAGCTGCTGGTCCGGACCGAAGAGTCGGTGCTCTACACGCTCCGGTTCGGCGAGATCCTCTATGGCAGTGGCAACGCCGTCGCGATCGGCGACGAGACCAGCGACGACGAGGAGACCGGGGTCGGCGAAAACCGCTACGTGCTGATTACCGCCGAGTTCGATCCGTCCGGTCTGCCCGAGCCGTCACGGCCGTCCAACCGTGACTTCGAGAACAAGGCGGAGGGGCAGTGGACCGACGCCGACCGCGAGAACAAGGAGCGGGCGGACCTCTACGCCCAGTGGGAGCGTCGCACCGAGACCGGCCAGCGTCGCGCCGAGGAGCTCTCCACCCGCTTCGCGAAGTGGTACTACGTGATCTCCGCCGGGAGCTACAACCGCGTCCACAAGACCCGCGAGGATTTTCTGAAGGAGATCGAAGAAGAAGACGAGGAGCCGGTCGAGCCGCCCGCATAGCCCGTCGTGCCCACCCCGTCACAAAGCCCTTTTCGCCTTCGCCGAGGCTTCGGCGGACAGACACGGGCGACCCCGAGAGGGGTCAAGGTTCCTACGCGCCGGCCGAATCAGGCTCCGAGGGCTCTGGACCGGCGGCGGTGCGAATGGCGTTGAGCGCCGCTGCACACCAACATCAGCGCTCCCCGTCGATCTGGTACATTAATGCCCGCATGGGCAAGACACTGCTCCAGAAGGTCTGGGACCTCCACACCGTGCGGCGGCTGCCGACCGGGCAGACACAGCTCTTCATCGGGTTGCATCTGGTCCACGAGGTGACGACGCCGCAGGCGTTCGACATGTTGCGGGCGCGGGGCATCACGGTGGCGTTCCCGGACCGGACGTTCGCGACGACCGACCACATCGTCCCGACCCTCGACCAGGGGCGGCCGTTCCAGGACCCGCTGGCCGAGGCGATGCTGTCGGCGCTCGAGCGGAACTGCGCGGAGTTCGGCATCCCGCTGTGGAATCTCGACAGCGACAAACAGGGCATCGTGCACGTCATCGGGCCGGAGCTGGGGCTGACACAGCCGGGGATGACGATCGCCTGCGGCGACAGCCACACGTCGACCCATGGCGCGCTCGGCGCGGTGGCGCTCGGCATCGGCACCTCGCAGGTCCGGGACGTGCTGGCGTCGCAGTGTCTTCCGATCGACCCGCTCAAGGTGCGGCGTATCGCGGTGAACGGCGAGCTGGACGCCGGGGTGTTCGCCAAGGACGTCGTGCTCGAGATCATCCACCGCCTCGGGGTGCAGGGCGGGGTGGGCCACGCGTACGAGTACGGCGGCTCGGCGGTCGAGGGGATGACCATCGACGAGCGGTTGACCATCTGCAACATGTCGATCGAGGGTGGCGCGCGGGTCGGCTATGTGAACCCGGACCAGACCACGTTCGACTATCTGCGCGGGCGTCCGTTCGCACCGGCCGGCGACGCGTTCGACCGGGCGGTCTCGTGGTGGCGGTCGATCGCGTCGGATGCGGATGCGAACTACGACGATGTGGTCGAGATCGACGCGGCGGCGATCGAGCCGCGGGTGACCTGGGGCATCAACCCCGGGCAGTCGGTCGGCGTCAGTGAACGAATCCCGTCGGCCGGGTCGACCGGCGCGGTCGCCGAGGCGCTGGAGTTCATGGGGCTCACCGGTGGTGCGCCGATCAACGGTACGAAGATCGACGTCGCGTTCGTCGGCTCCTGCACGAACTCCCGGTTGTCGGATCTGCGTGAAGCGGCGCGTGTCGCGAAGGGACAGCGCGTGGCGCCGCACGTGAAAGCGCTGGTGGTACCGGGGTCCCAGGCGGTGCGGGCGGCGGCCGAGCGCGAGGGGCTCGACCAGGTGTTTCGCGACGCCGGGTTCGAGTGGCGCGGCGCCGGCTGCTCGATGTGTCTGGCGATGAACCCGGACCGGCTCGAGGGCCGCGAAGTGTGCGCCTCCTCCTCGAACCGCAACTTCAAGGGGCGCCAGGGCAGCCCGACCGGACGCACGCTGTTGATGAGCCCGGCGATGGTCGTCGCGGCTGCCATTGCCGGCGAAGTGACCGACGTTCGCGAAGCGCTCGCGGTTCAGCCCTGAGCGCCTCGGCGTCGGAAGTCAGGCGTCAGGAGGAGACCGGAAGATGGCATTCCGTTCAGCTAAAGAGAGGGCAGGCGATGCTTTCAAGCGTCTCCTGCCTCCTGTTTCCTGCCTCCTTCGAGCGACGAAGCGAGGTGAGCGTAGTGCCGAGTTGTGTTGACCGGGTGGAAGGCACCGGCATCCCCGTGCGCGGGGACAACATCGACACCGATCGGATCATCCCGGCGCGGTTTCTGAAGGCGATTACCTTCGACGGTCTCGGCGACCACCTGTTCGAAGACGACCGGGCGGTGACGGCCGAGCACCCGTTCTCGAATCCGGCGTATCAGCACGCGCGCGTTCTGCTGGTGAACGAGAACTTCGGGTCCGGTTCGTCGCGCGAGCATGCCCCGCAGGCGCTGAAGCGCTGGGGCATCGAGGCGTGTGTCGGCGAGTCGTTCTCCGAGATCTTCAGAGGCAACTCGCTGGCCATCGGGCTGGCGTGTGTCACCGTCACGTACGAGGAGGTCGATCGGCTGATGGCGGCGGTCGAGCGCACGCCGTCGATGCGCCTGGTGCTCTCGCTGCGGGACCGGACGCTCGAGGCGGCGGGTCGGCAGGTGCCGGTCGGCATCGAGGGCTCCGTTCGTGACGCGCTCCTCACCGGCACCTGGGACGCTACAGGAATGCTGGTCGACGATTTCGACGTCGTTCGTGGTGTGGCATCGCGTATCCCCTACATCCGCGGGTTTTAGACTCGCCCGCGCTCATGGCCGACGAGCCAGGCCGAGGCCCCGGGGGCGGCCTGCTCTCCCTCAGTCCTTCGCGGCGTGAGCCTGCGCGGCCTCGAGGAAGGCGTTTGCGGCGTGCGACGACTCGCCCGTCTGACGATAGAGGAGCCGCAGGCTTCGCGGCACCCGCAGCTGCGGGACCCGGACGGCAGCGAGCTGTTTGCGGGCAATCTCCGAGAGCGCGCAGCGACGCGGCAGCAGCGCCACCCCAAGGTTCATCTCCACCGCCCGCTTGATGCCGTCGAGACTCGGCAGCGACATCTGGATGTTGATCGGCGCATGTTTCTGCTCGAACAGCCGCAGCACTCGCTCTCGTCTCGGCGACGGATCGTTGTGCGCAATGACCGTCTGCCGGCCGAATTCCTCCATCGTGACCTGGCGCCGGCGGGCGAGCGGGTGCGTCGGGTGCGTCAGCATGACCAACTCGTCCACGCCGAGCGGCACCGACAGCAGACCGCGCTCGCCAGGCGGAAACGTCACTAGCCCGAAGTCGAGACTGCGGTTGAGCACCTCACCGGGGATCTGTCGCGACTGCACGCGTCGCATCTCGACCTGGGCGTGAGGATAGGCCTCGCGGAATTGCACCACGATCGGCAGCAGCACGTGCACCGCCGCCTCGTTCACGCCGATGACCACGCGGCCGCGTCGCAGCTCCTGCAGCTCGCGCACCGCGCTTTCGGCTGCATCCTTCAGGCGCGTCAACCGTTCCGCGTAGTCGAGCAGGATCGTGCCCGCCTCGGTCAGCCGTCCCCCCTTGGACGACCGGTCGAACAGCCGCTCGCCAAGCTCATCTTCCAGCCGTCGAATCGCCTGGCTGACGGCCGGCTGCGTGCGGTGCAGACGGGTAGCGGCGCGCGAGAAGCTGCGCTCCGCGGCCACCGCCTGTAACACCTGTAGCTCGTTCAATTCCACGGCGCTGCATCACTATAACCGTTGTTTATGAAGTTGTAATAATTATAACCTTGACTCAATATCCAACTGGTCGTGAAGTAGGGAGGAGTGCTGGCCCGGCGGGCCGGCCTGGTTGAGTTGGTGGGACGGGCAGACAGGGAGAGACACCGTGGCGGACAACAGGCTGATCATCTTCGACACGACCTTGCGGGACGGCGAACAGGCGCCCGGCTTCTCGATGAACACCCCCGAGAAACTGCGGCTCGCACGCCAGCTCCAGACGCTCGGGGTGGATGTGCTCGAGGCCGGCTTCCCGATCGCGTCGAGTGACGACGCCGAGGCCGTGCGGCTGATCGCGGCCGAGATCACGGGGCCGATCATCGCGGCGCTTGCGCGGTGTAACCAGGCCGACATCGAGTGCGCCGCCGAGTCGGTGACGTCGGCCGAGCGCGCCCGCATCCACACCTTCATCGCCACGTCCGACCTGCATCTCGAACGGAAATTGCGGATCTCCCGTGAGGACTGTCTGCAGGCGGTCGTCGACAACGTGACGCTGGCCCGCGGCTACACCGACGACGTCGAGTTCTCGGCCGAGGATGCGACCCGGACCGACGTCGATTTCCTGTGTCGCATCGTGGAGACGGCGATCGCGCGGGGCGCCACGACGATCAACCTGCCCGACACCGTCGGCTACTGCACGCCGGAGGAGATCGAGCGGTTCTTCGTCGACATCATCAGCCGGGTGCCCAACGCCGACAAGGCGGTCTTCAGCACGCACTGTCATGACGATCTCGGGCTGGCGGTGGCGAACACACTGGCGGCGGTGCGGGCCGGGTGCCGCCAGGTCGAGTGCACGATCAACGGGGTCGGCGAGCGAGCCGGCAACGCGTCGCTCGAGGAGATCGTGATGGTCACCCGGGTGCGGGGCGACCTGATGCCCTACGTGACGCAGATCGAGACGACGGCGCTCTTCCCCACCAGTCAGCTACTGACCGAGCTGACCAGCGAGCCGGTTCAGGCGAACAAGGCGATCGTCGGCCGCAACGCCTTCGCGCACGAGGCGGGTATTCACCAGGACGGGGTGATCAAAGACCGGCGCACCTATGAGATCATGCGGCCAGCCGACGTCGGTGTAGCACAGTCCACGCTGGTGCTCGGCAAACACTCGGGACGCCATGCCCTGAAGCATCGGTGCGAACAGCTCGGCGTCGAGCTGAGCCGGCTCGAGCTCGACCGGGTCTATCGCGCGATGATCGACCTCGCCGACAAACAGAAGACGGTAGAGGACGCCGACCTGTCGGCCATCGTCGAACAGGTGCGCGCCCAGCAGTCTCCCAGCGCGAGCCAGTCGGCCGGGCAAAGCGCCTGATGCACGCAACGATCGTGTTGTTGCCGGGCGACGGCATCGGCCCCGAGGTGACCGGCGCGGCTGAACGGGTGCTGCGCGCGGTCGCCGGGCGGTTCGGGCACTCCTTCACTCTCACATCCCACCGCATCGGGGGTGCGGCGCTGCACGCTGGACAGCCGCCGCTGCCGGACGAGACACGCGAGGCCTGTCTGGCCGCCGACGCCGTGCTGCTGGGCGCGGTCGGCGACCCCGCCTTCGACACAGGGTCGAGTGAGCGGCGTCCCGAGACGGCGTTGCTGCAGCTGCGACAGGCGCTCGGGGTGTTCGCGAACCTGCGGCCGGCGCGCGTGTGGCCAAGTCTGGAGGATTGCGGCGCATTCAAACCCGAGGTCGTGGCCGGCGTCGACATGCTGATCGTGCGTGAGCTGACCGGTGGCATCTACTACGGCGAGCCCCGCGGTGTGGCCGAAGATGGTCGGTCTGCCTACAACACGATGCGCTACGCGCGGCCGGAGATCGAGCGGATCGCCGAGGTCGCGTTCCGCAGCGCCGCGACCCGTCGCGGGCTCGTGACGTCGGTCGACAAGGCCAACGTGCTCGAGACCTCGAGACTCTGGCGCAAGGTGGTGACCGAGGTGGGGACGCGGTATCCGGACGTGACGCTCGAGCACCAGTATGTCGACTCGTGCGCGTTGTTGCTCGCCACGAACCCGAAGCACTTCGATGTGGTGCTGTCCGGCAATCTGTTCGGCGATATCCTCTCGGACGAGGCGGGCGCGGTGGTCGGGTCCCTCGGGCTCCTGCCGTCGGGCAGCATCGGGGGTCGCGCCGGTCTGTTCGAGCCGGTGCACGGCTCGGCGCCGACCATCGCCGGTCGGGACATCGCGAATCCGATCGGCGCTATCGCCTCGGCCGCGATGCTGCTGCGACACGCGCTCGGTGCAGACCCGGAGGCGGATGCCGTCGAGCGGGCAATCGGTGACAGCCTCGCCGCCGGGCACCGCACCGCCGACCTGGTGGCCGATGGGGACGCGACACCGTTGCCCGGGTCCGCCATGGCGCAGGCGATCCTCGACCGCGTTGCGGATTCACGGGCTGCCTAATTCTGCGTAAACGCCGGCTCGGTGGTAACCGTCTTTTAATCGAGGTGTCTTGGTTCCGTTCGGTTCCCGCGGCGTGGAAACCGGAGGATGCCCATCGGGTCAGAGAGCCAGACACGCGCCTTTTCGGCGTCCAGGGCTGATACTCTAGGCAACTATGCGGACTACCTGCCTGTCGACAGGGTGGGTCCCCTTGCCTCAGAACGACACTCTATGCGCATCCGCTGCCGCGGGCTGCTAGCCATCCTAGTCCTCATGACGTTCGCGGCCACCGCGACCGCCGCCGCTGTGCCGGTGTCGGCGAGCCGGCCGCAGGCCCAGGCGGCCCCACCCGCCGGAACCGGGTCGACCGGGGCTGACGACGCCACCATGTCCGGGTCGGTCGCAGTGGTCCCGTTCACCAACATTTCCAGGAACGAAGCGGACGACTGGATTGGCGACGGCATCGCCGAGACGGTCATGGCGGATCTCGAGTCGCTGGGCGACCTGACAGTGATTGCGCAGGAGCACGTTCGCGCCGCCGTGGCTCGTCACGGCGCCGAGGAGCTCGATGACGTCACGGTGACGGCGCTGGGCCGTGAGCTCGGCGCGCGCTGGGTCGTCACGGGCGGCTACCAGCGTCTCGGCAGCCAGCTGCGCATCACGGCGCGGCTGGTCGACACGACCAGCCGCCTGGTCGCCAGGACCATGAAGGCGGACGGGGCGCTGGTCGACATCTTCGACCTGCAGGATCGGATTGCCACCGAGCTGACGACCGATGTGCGGTCGAGCACGATGGCCCGGCGCGGGTCGCGCGGGGGCGGTCGGCCCGGCCCCGGCATAGGGGTGGCGACGGAGGGCGAGGGCGCTGAGACGGTTGTGGCCGGCAACGGCGGCAACGGCGGGTCTAACGGTGCGTCGGCTGCCGGAAGGTTGCGGCCTGGGGAGGTGACCGGCGGCATCATCCTGCCGGACGGCGACACAGCGAACCGCGCGCGTGGCGGTGGGCCCGGAGCTGCCGGTCGGGGCGGACCCAGTGGTCCGCCGGGCGGGGTGGGCACCGCCGCGTCGGCCGGTATCCTCACTGGTCGTCCGAGTGTGACCGCCGTCCGCGCGAATGAGCCGCCGCGGATCGACGGGCAGCTCGACGACGTGATATGGCAGCGTGCGGTCCGCCTCACCGAGTTCATGCAGGTGCGGCCAGTCGAAGGCGCGCCCGCCACCGAGGACACCGAGGTCTGGATTGCCTACGACAGCAGCAACCTCTACCTGGCGATGCACGCGCACTACACCGACCCCAGCATCGTGCGCGCGAACCGTGTCGACCGCGACCAGACACGGAGCGACGACACCATCTCGGTCTACTTCGACACGTTCCTCGACCAGCAGCGTGCCTACGTCTTTTCGGTGAATGGCTACGGCGTGCAGGGCGACTCGCTGATGGCGTCTCGCGGCGGCGGTCGCGGCGGTGGCGGGTACCGTGGCGGTGGCGGCTACAGCGGTGGCTACAGCGGTGGCTTCAGCGGGGTCCCGAGCGGAGACTCCTCCTGGGATGCGTTGTTCGACTCGGCCGGATCCCTGGTGGCCGATGGGTGGACCGCCGAGATGGCGATTCCGTTCAAGAGCCTGCGCTACCCGTCCAACGACAGTCACCGCTGGGGGTTCCAGGTGGTCCGCTCGATCGGCGGCAAGAACGAGACCGTGGTCTGGTCGCCGGTGCTGCGGGGCAACACGTTCATGTCACAGATGGGTCTGGTCGATGGGCTGAACGGGCTGTCGACCAGCC
This sequence comes from Acidobacteriota bacterium, assembly GCA_015659035.1. Lineage (GTDB taxonomy): Bacteria > Acidobacteriota > Vicinamibacteria > Vicinamibacterales > UBA8438 > NP936. Next base: position 71,724 of record DQNS01000112.1, read on the forward strand.
GGAACCTCGAGTTCCTGCCGACCTTCACGGCGGTCCAGGTCGGTTCGCTCGACACGAACACCGGCGGCTTCGGCGAGGAGAGCCAGCCGGAGGGCGCTCTCAACCTCAAGTACGGCATCACCTCGAACCTGACGCTCGACTTCACCTATAACCCCGACTTCTCGCAGATCGAGTCGGACCGGCCGCAGATCGAGGTGAACCAGCGGTTTCCGCTCTTCTTCTCGGAGCTCCGGCCATTTTTCCTCGAGGGCCAGGAGATTTTTCAGGCACGCGGCCCGGCCAATCTCCTTCACACCCGGACAATCGTCGACCCCCGCTATGGTGGCAAGATCACGGGCAAGGTCGGCAAGACCACCATCGGTCTGCTGTTCGCCAACGACGAGGCGCCCGGGAAGGTGGCGGAGTATCTCGTCGCCCCGGGAACGCTGGGAACGGATGGCGTGGTGGACGAGGTTGGCCAGCTCGATCCCGCCTTTGGCAGGACCGCGCAGTTCCTGGTCGCGCGGGCGCGCTACGACCTGTATGCCGAATCGTACATCGGCGCCATCGTCACCGACCGGGAGTTCCTCGACGGCTACAGTCGCGTCGGCGGTGTCGATGCGAACTTCCGTCTCGGACGCTCCCAGTCTGTCGCGATGTCGTTCTTCCAGGCGCAGCACCGTGATTCAGCCGGTGTCGAGCGCAGCGGGCCAGGGTGGTCGTTCAACTACAACAACCGGGGTCGCAACCTGAACTACTCGTTCAGCACCGATGGTCTCGACCCCGACTTCAGGACCGATACCGGGTTCGTGCGTCGGGTCGACACCCGGCAGGCGAGGGCCAGCGTTGGGTATCGCTGGTATCCCGAGAGCTGGATCATCAACTGGGGGCCGCGGGTCAGCTACGACCGCAACTACGACTTCGAGGGGATCCTGCAGGACGAAGGGTCCAGAGTCGGGTTGAACGCGACCTTCGCCAAGAACATCAACCTCAGCGTCAATGTGAACCGCGACATGGAGCGGTTCGGCGGCATCAACTTCATGAAGATGCGCTACTCGGCGGGCGGCGGGGTGAACACCAGCCGGCGGTTCGGCGGCGGCGGGTTCTTCAACTGGGGTGACCAGGTTCGGTTCAGCGCCACGCCGTTTCTCGGGAACAGTGTCAGCGCCAACATCTTCCTGAATTTTCGACCGGTCTCGCGATTCCAGATGGACCTGAACCTGAGCACCAGCCGGCTCGTCGACCCGTCGACGCTCGAGGAGGTGTTCAACGTCAAGATCCTCCGCAACTTCACCACGTTCCAGTTCACCGAGCGACTGCTGCTCCGGAACATCATGGAGTACAACACGTTCAACCGCACCTTGGGTGCGAACCTGCTGGTCACCTATCGTGTCAACTCCGGTACCGTGTTCTACATCGGCTATGACGATCGCTACCAGCAGGCCGACCGGATTTTCGGCGAGGACGACCCGATCTTCGGCGGCGACGACCCGCTCTTCTTCACGACCGACTTCGCGCGCACCAACCGGGCCTTCTTCATGAAGATCTCGTATCTGTTCAGATACTAGGCTTCCGGGCTGCTAAGCTTCCGGTAGGCCGCGTTCCGCTGCGTCCACATTACTTTTTCTTTGAGATTCTGCCGACCGGCGGCACGCTAGACACAACGTACGGAGTGCCCGCCAATCGACTACTGATGACCATCCGCCGGCCCGTGCTGCTGTTTTGTCTTCTGCTGCTGCCGGCCGGCGCGGCTGCGGCCGTACACGGGGTCCCGCCGCCGTTCTCCGTCATGCCGGCCGCCCAGGCGGCACCCACCGGTCAATCGGGTGAGGGAGCAACGGCCGCGGTCGACCGGGGGCCGACGCGCTCGGTTGCGGTGGTGCCGTTCTCGAACATCTCGCGCGACGCCGCGGACGACTGGATCGGTGACGGGATCGCGGAGACGGTCGCGGCCGACCTGGAGTCGCTGGGCAACATGGTGGTCATCGGCCGGGAAGCGGTCGCGTCGGCGCTGGGCGCTGGCGCGCTGGCGTCGCCGGACGCAGCGGCGGCCACCCGGTTGGGGCGTGACCTGGGGGCAGGATGGGTCGTCACGGGCGGCTACCAGCGGGTCGGTCAGCGGCTCCGTATCACCGCGCGGCTGGTCGATGTGCGGACCGGCGTGGTGGCCGAGACACTCATCGCAGACGGGACCCTCGACGAAATCTTCGCCCTCCAGGACCGGATCGTCGCCGGTCTGATGATGACGACGACGACGGGGGTCAGCGGCACCAGGATGCCGACCTCCGCGGTGGCACCCACGGTCGCCGGAGGCAGCGGAGACAATGGGGACGCTCCGACCGGCGGCGTCGGCGCTGGCAACGTTGGCACCGGCGGCGGGGGCGCCCTGGCCCGAGCGGGGCGGGGTACGGTCAGTGGCGGGATCGTCCTTCCCGGGCTAGATGTCGCAGACCGAGCGGGGCGAGATCCCCGTGATGGTCCAGGCGCTGGAGGGGCCGTCGCCCGCGGCGGCGCTCCTGCGGCAGCGCCGGCCGTGTCGGCCGGTATTCTCACGGGCCGCCCCAGTGTGACCGCGATCCGGGCCAATGTGCCGCCGACGGTCGACGGCCAGCTCGACGACGCGATCTGGCAGCGGGCGACCCGGATCACCGAGTTCGTCCAGATCAGTCCCGTCGAGGGGGCGCCGGCGACCGAAAACACCGAGGTCTGGGTCGTGTTCGATAGCACCCATCTCTATTTCGGCATGCACGCGCACTACTCGAACCCCGGGATGGTACGTGCCAACCGTGTCGACCGCGACCGGGCCTCGTTCAGCGACGACACGATCTCGATCTACCTCGACACGTTCCTCGACCAGCAGCGGGCGTTCGTGTTCACCCTCAACGGCTACGGCGTCCAGGGCGATTCGTTGATGGGGAGCGGGAGGGGCGGCGGCGGGTTTCGCGGGGGCTCGAGCGGGGTTCCGCGGGGGGACCGGTCATGGGACGTGCTATTCGACTCGGGCGGCACGCTGGTCGAGGACGGGTGGACCGCCGAGATGGCGATTCCGTTCAAGAGCCTGCGCTACCCCTCCAACGACACGCACCGCTGGGGGTTTCAGATTGCCCGGTCGATCCGGGGCAAGGACGAGACGGTGGTCTGGGCGCCGGTCTCACGCGACGTCTCCGGGTTCCTGCCGCAGATGGGGCTGCTCGACGGGTTGCGCGGCCTGTCCACCAGTCGCAACCTCGAGATCCAGCCGACGGTCACCGCCATACAGGCCGGCTCGCTCGACAGGTCCACTGGTGGCTTTGACCAGGAGCGGCAGCCAGAGGGTGGCGTCAACCTGAAGTATGGCGTCACGTCGAATCTGGTCCTCGACTTCACGTACAATCCCGACTTCTCGCAGATCGAGTCCGACCGCCCCCAGATCGAGGTGAACCGGCGGTTCCCGCTGTTCTTCTCCGAGCTGCGTCCGTTCTTTCTGGAGGGGCAGGAGGTCTTCGACGTGCGGGGACCGGTGAACTTCATCCACACCCGGACAATCGTCGACCCGCGGTATGGCGCCAAGCTGACCGGGAAGGTCGGCAAGGCCACGCTCGGCGTGCTCATCGCGAACGACGAGGCACCGGGCAAGGTTGACGCGACGGACCGTGCGTTTGGCCGGACCGCGAACGTGCTGATCGGCCGGGCCCGCTACGACCTGTACTCCGAGTCGCACATCGGCGCCATCGTCACCGACCGGGAGTTTCTCGACAGCTACAGCCGGCTGGTTGGGGTTGACGGCCGCTTCCGCCTCAATCCCACCACGTCGGCCGACTTCATGGCGGTCACATCGCAGAACCGCGCGCTCGACGGCACCGAGAGCTCGGGGCCGATGTTCGACCTCGGGCTTCGGCACAACGGGCGGAACCTCGGCTACAGCATCTCGGGTTACTCGCTCGACCCTGAGTTCGACACCGAGGTCGGCTTCGTGCGGCGGCGCGACATCAGACGCGCCTCGAGCAACGTGTCGTACCGGTGGTGGCCCGAGAGCTGGATCATCAACTGGGGACCGAGCCTCAGCTACAGCAAGAACTGGAACTTCGACGACGTGCTGGAGGATGAGTCAACTCAAATCCGTCTCAACGCCTCGTTTGCGAAGAACATCCGGTTCAACGGCAGCGTCCGTCGCGAGATGGAGCGGTTCGGCGGGGTCGATTTCTTCAAGAACCGTTATTCCCTGGGTGGCAACATCAATACCAGCCGGGCCGTGTCGTTCGGCGGCAGCTTCAACTGGGGCCAGCAGGTGCGCTTCAGCGGCACGCCGTTCCTGGGCGACAGCACCAGCGGGAACATGTTCATGTCGCTGCGTCCGTTCAGCCGGCTCCAGGCGTCGCTCAACATGAGCACCAGCCGGCTCATCGACCCGGGCGATCAGACCGAGGTGTTCGACGTCAAGATCTTCCGCACGCAGACGACCTACCAGTTCACCGACCGGCTCCTGCTCCGCAACATCCTGGAGTACAACACGTTCAACCGGACGTTTGGCGCGAACCTGCTGGTTACCTATCGCGTGAACTCCGGTTCGGTGTTCTACATCGGCTACGATGATCGCTACAAGCAAGGCCACCTCATCTTCGACGACGATGACGAACCGCTGTTTTTCACGACCGACTTCGAGCGCACGAACCGCGCGTTCTTCATGAAGATCTCGTATCTGTTTCGGTACTGACTCCTGACTTCTCGTTCCCATGGAGGTTCCCGTGCTCCGATTCATCTCCGTTATCGTGATCGGCCTGTGTGCCATCTGGAGCGGCGCCGCCACCGCCCAGGAGATCCCACTCGACAAGATCACCGTACCGGACGGGTTCACCATCGAGGTGTACGCTCCCGACGTGCCGAACGCGCGCTCGATGGCGCTGTCGCCGACCGGCACACTGTTCGTCAGTACGCGTCGGGCCGGCGACGTCTACGCCGTCGTCGACCGCGACCAAGACCAGATGGCCGACGAGGTGATCACGATCGCGAGCGGTCTCAACACGCCGAACGGCGTGGCGATTCGCGACGGAGCGTTGTTCGTCGCCGAGGTGAACCGGATCCTCCGCTACGACGACATCGAGGCGCGTCTCCGGAACCCGCCGGACCCGGTCGTGGTCTACGACGAGCTACCGTCCGAGCGCATGCACGGGTGGAAGTTCATCCGGTTCGGGCCCGACGGCAAGCTGTATGTGCCGGTGGGGGCGCCGTGCAACATCTGCGACCGCACGGATGAGGACGAGCGGTTCGCCACGATCACCCGGATGAATCCGGACGGCAGCGGCCACGAGGTGTTCGCGCACGGTGTCCGCAACTCGGTCGGGTTCGACTGGCACCCGGTGACCGGCGAGCTCTGGTTCACCAGCAACGGGCGGGACCGGCTTGGCGACGAGAATCCGGGCGATACGCTCAACCACGCCCCGCAGATCGACATGCATTTCGGGTATCCGTTCTGTCATCAGGGCGACATCCCAGACCCGGAGTTCGGCGAGCAGCGCGGCTGCGACGAGTTCACGCCGCCGGCGCAGACCCTCGGCCCGCACGTGGCGTCGCTCGGCATGCGGTTCTACAACGGGTCGATGTTCCCCGACTCGTACCGGAACCAGATCTTCATCGCCGAGCATGGTTCGTGGAACCGCAGCCCCACAGCGGGTCACACCGGGTATCGGATTACCGTCGCGACGCTCGACGGGAACCGCGTGACCGACTACGCGGTGTTCGCCGAGGGCTGGCTCGACCCGGACAACAGGTCCTGGGGTCGCCCGACCGACATCCAGGTGATGCCGGACGGCGCGTTGCTCGTCACCGACGACCGCGTCGGCGCGATCTACCGGATCAGCTACGGCGGGTGAGACGGTGCTCGCTGTCGTCTTCGTCTCACGACAGCTCGCAGGCTTTTAGGCTATAGGCTGTAAGCTTTGGGCGCTCTGAACCACGACGCCGCCGAGTCGGCGTCGTGGTGGTATTCGTGCCGCTTTGGTAGCAAGGCTCCTTCAGGGCCGTCGTGCCTCGCAGGTCCTGCCGGTTGCATGCCTGGCTGGTATCCTGAGTCCTCCATGACCGGTTCTAGGACAC
>DQNS01000071.1 GCA_015659035.1 Acidobacteriota bacterium
ACGCCGGTGGCCATCGAGAAGGGGCTGCGGTTCGCCATCCGAGAAGGCGGTCGCACGGTCGGGTCCGGCGCCGTCACCGAGATCGTCGAGTAGCGCCCGACCGGAGATGTCAGACCGGGTTCGACAATTCCCGTCGTCCACGACACGAGCACCAAACCAGGACTATGCGGACCATCATTTCGCTGGCATGCACCGACTGCAAGCGGCGCAACTACAGCACGACCAAGAACAAGCGGAAGACGACAGGTAGGTTGGAGTTCAAGAAATACTGCCGGTGGTGTCGCACGCACACGGTGCATCGGGAGTCGAAATAGATACAAGGGCCATGCAGTTCGTAGTGAAGTCGAGCGCCGCACCGAGACCCGGCCGGCCACCGGGCGCGCGCGGCGCATTGGCACAGGCCAGTAGCTCAATTGGCAGAGCACCGGTCTCCAAAACCGGGGGTTGGGGGTTCGATTCCCTCCTGGCCTGCCAGGTACGCTCGGCGCGACAACCGGATGTGCCGCGCTCCGCAATCTCGGACGTGATGAAGGGACCGGTTAGTCGGTGAAGACAGCACGGCTCGAACACGTCAGGGACGCCTCGTCGAGCGTGACCGGGTGGATCGGTCGCTCGCGGGTGTTCCTCGCGCAGGTCAAGAACGAGATGGAGCGGGTCACCTGGCCGACTCGCAAGGAGGTCTATGCGACGACGCTCGTCGTGATCCTGACGTCGATCTTCTTTGGTCTCTATTTGTATAGCATTGACCTGGTCCTGAACCGGCTGGCCGGGCTTCTCTTCGACGCGTTTGATTAAGGGTCCGGTCAAGAATAGGTTCGCATTTGTGGGCCGTCGGGATCGACGCTGTGCACGGTTCCGGCAAGGCGCGAGGAGGGAGCATACCGACAGTATTCGACCCCGCCGATTCGACGTGGCAGCGCCACCCCGAGTGGGATGAATCGGCGGCCAGAAATGTGAAGTTATTCTTGACCAGACCCTAAGATGCAATGACCGACGTCATCACCAAGCAGTGGTATATCGTGCACACCTACTCGGGGTTCGAGAAGAAGGTGTCCGAGTCACTCGAGCAGCGCGTGCAGGCCTATGGTCTGCAGTCCGAGATCGGCGAGATTCTCATCCCGACCGAGGACGTCGTCGAGATGCGCGGCGGCAAGCGCGTGGTCAGCTCGAAGCGGTTCTTTCCCGGGTACATCTTGGTCGAGATGCAGATGTCGGACCAGGCGTGGCACGTGGTGCGGAACACCCCGAAGGTGACCGGGTTTGTCGGGGCCGGGTCGAAGCCGACCCCGCTCACACATGAGGAGGTCGACCAGATCCTTCATCAAGTGACCGTTGCCGCCGAGAAGCCGAAGCCCAAGTATTCGTTCGAGAAGGGCGACCAGGTGCGTATCAACGAAGGGCCGTTCACCAGCTTCAACGGCGTCGTCGATGACGTCAATCTGGACCGGAATACGTTGAAGGTGATGGTGACGATCTTCGGGCGGTCGACCCCGGTCGAACTCGACTTCCTGCAGGTCGAGAAGCTGTAGGGGAAGCGCATGCTCGAGAAGTCAGACGTCAGAAGTCAGGAGGCAGGAGGGAGTCGGCCTGCCCGCCGAAGCCTGGGCGAAGGCGGGATGGTTTCGCCGGCTTCCGATCACGTGTCTGTGAGGGCCCGTTTTTCATCAGCTTCATAGAGGTCGTACTGAATGGCAAAGAAGGTCATCGGCATGGTCAAGCTCCAGATCGCTGCGGGCAAGGCGACACCCGCGCCCCCGGTCGGAACGGCGCTCGGCCCGCACGGCGTGAACATCATGGATTTCTGCAAGGCCTTCAACGCCAAGACCGGCAGTCAGGAAGGGCTCATCATCCCGGCCGTCGTGACGATCTACGCGGACCGGACACTGAGTTTCATCACGAAGACCCCACCCGCCGCGGTGCTGCTGAAGCGCGCCGCGAACATCGCGAAGGGGTCCGGCGAGCCGAACCGCACCAAGGTCGGCACGGTGACGGTGGCGCAAGTCGAGGAGATAGCGAAGACGAAGATGCCCGACCTCAACTGCAACAGCGTGGAAGGGGCGGTCAAGGTTGTGTCTGGCACCGCTCGTTCCATGGGAATCGAGATCGAAGGCTAAGGCGCGCACATGCGCGCCTCGCGGGCGCAGAGTGGGGCATTGGGGGCCCCGCGTAGCGTCCGCGGGGGTTCGGGGCGTAGCCCCGTGGAAGTGACGATGGCAAGAAACGGTAAGAAATTCAGGGCGGCAGCTGAACAGATCGAGGATCGATACTACCGCCTCGACGAGGCGATCCCGCTCGTGCAGAGGGTGCGCTTCGCCGGGTTCGACGAGTCGGTGGAGTTGGCGCTCCGGTTGGGCGTAAACCCCAAGCACGCCGACCAGATGGTGCGGGGCACGATAATTCTCCCGCACGGGCTTGGGCGTTCCAGGCGCGTGCTGGTGGTGGCCAGTGGCGAGAAGCAAAAGGAAGCCGAGGACGCCGGCGCCGATGTCGTGGGCGGCGAGGAGATCGTCGAGCGCATCCAGGGTGGCTGGTTGGAGTTCGACGCCGTTGTTGCCACACCCGACATGATGCGTGTGGTCGGCAAGCTGGGCAAGGTGCTCGGGCCCCGGGGGCTGATGCCGAATCCGAAGACTGGCACCGTGACCTTCGACGTAGCCCAGGCCGTGAAGGAGATCAAAGCCGGCAAGGTTGCCTATCGCGTCGACAAAGCGGGTGTCGTGCACGCGCCGATCGGCAAGTCCTCGTTCGAGCCCAACCGGTTGGTCGAGAATGCGGAGGCGCTGATCGCCAGCGTCGTTCGCGCCAAGCCGTCGGCGGCGAAAGGCAAATACGTTCGGAGCCTGACTGTGTCGTCGACGATGGGTCCCGGGATCAAGGTCGATGCGTCCAACGTGGATGCACTGGCGGCGAACGCGTAGTGTCGAGCTAGGGAACGTACACGAGAGCGGACGGGAGTCAGGTGAAGCCCTGGGCTTAGTGGTCCGTGTCATAAATACGGCCACGCACCGAGGGCCCGCTGCACCAAGCTGCGGTCGGTCCGCCGTGCGCGAGGAGGGAGCATATCGGCAGTATTCGACCAACGAGCAACGTAGGGGGACGGGATGCATCGGCGGCCGAATGCGGGCGTATTTATGACACGGGCCACTTAGCCTGTTGCCTTCCAGAGATCGGGCTCGCAGCGGCGGTGCCGGGTCGTTAGAGGACACAAAGTCAGATGCCGGTCAGTAGAAGCGCCAAGGAAGAAGAAGTCAAAGCACTCGGCGAGGCCGTGGCCAACGCGGAGAGCATGGTTCTGCTCGACTTCACCGGCCTGAATGTGCCGAGAGTAACCGAGTTGCGGCGTCAGGTGCATGCGGCGCATGGTGTCTACCGCGTCGTGAAGAACACGCTCGCCAAACGCGCGGTGACGGGCACGGCGTTCGAGCCGTTGCGGGATGCGTTTGTGGGCACGACGGCGATCGCCTTCAGCGAGGACGACCCGGTGGAGCTGGCCAAGGCGCTCGTCGCCTTCCAGAAGAATGCGCCCGAGCTCAGGGTGAAGACCGCCATGGTCGAAGGGCGGCAGCTCGCGCCCGCCGAGGTCGCGAACCTCGCCAAGCTGCCCGGCAAGCCGGTGTTGCAGGCCACCTTGTTGATGCTGCTGCAGGCGCCGGCGACGCAGCTGGTGCGGGTGCTGAGCGCCGTGCCGCGTGACTTCCTCAGTGTGCTCGTCCAGGTGGAAAAAAAGAAATCGGAATCGGAGGAGTAGATGCAAGGAGTCAGGAGACAGGAGGCAGGAGGCAGGAGTAGACCGGTGGCTACGCAACTTCTAGAAGTGCCCGCAGAGCCATCCAGTCTTCTCCTGTCTCCTGCCTCCTGCCTCCTGACTCCTGATCTTTCATCGAAGGAGTTGTTATGTCTGACGTGACGCAGGAACAGGTCGTCGAATACATCAAGGGAATTTCGGTGCTGGAGCTGTCCCAGCTGGTCAAGACGCTCGAGGAGGAGCTCGGCGTCTCGGCTGCCGCGGCGATGCCGGTCGCCGTGGCGGGCGCCGTTGCACCGGGCGCGGCTGGTGAGGCGGCCGAGGAGCAGACCGAGTTCACGGTGATGCTCCTCGACTTCGGTGCCAAGAAGATCAACGTGATCAAGGCGGTCCGCGAGGTGACCAGCTTGGGTCTCAAGGAGGCCAAGGATCTGGTCGAGAGCTCGCCCAAGGCGGTCAAGGAAGGCATCCCCAAGGATGAGGCTGAAGCGATCGTGAAGAAGTTCGAGGATGCGGGTGCAAAGGCCGAGCTGAAGTAGTCGTAGCCGTGCTTGCACGGTTGAGAATGTGTACAAGTCGACTTTTCCGTGCAAGCCCGGCTTAGGCGAGACCGCTTCGGCGGTCGCGCAAACTAGTAACGAAGCGTAGCGCGCCGGGCTCGCCGGTTACGGCGAAACCTCGTTACTCCGAGGGTGTTGCAGAATGCAGAGTCAGTCCAAGAACGTCTACCGGGAGCGTATCGATTTTTCGAAGATCCGGACGACGATCCCGATTCCGAACCTTATCGAGATCCAGAAGAAATCCTATGAACGCTTTCTGCAGATGACCCGCTTGGCGTCCGAGCGGGGCGACGCAGGGCTGCAGTCGGTGTTCAAGTCGGTGTTTCCGATCAGTGACTTTCGCGAGAACTCTTCCCTGGAGTTTATCGAGTACTCGATCGGGAACTGGGAGTGCAAGTGTGGTGGTCTGACCGGCTTGCATCAACTCCGCCAGCCGTGCTCCTCGTGCGGCACGACCCTTGTGGCCGACCCCTACGGCGGGCACGAGGTCGTCTGCCTGCGGTGCGGGACCGCCAACAACGCCCGCGGTGTCGTGTGCGACATCTGTGAGAACACCGTCGGGCTGAAACTGAAGTACGACGTCGAGGAGTGCCAGGAGGCCGGCATGACGTATGCCGTGCCGCTCAAAGTGACGATCCGGCTAGTGGTCTGGAACAAAGACCCCGAGACCGGAGTGAAGACGATCCGGGACATCAAGGAGCAGGAAGTCTACTTTGGTGACGTCCCGCTGATGACCGACAACGGGACCTTCATCATCAATGGCACCGAGCGTGTCGTCGTGTCCCAGTTGCATCGGTCTCCCGGCGCGTTCTTTCACTCGGAGGACCGGCAACTCTTCATCGCGCAGATCATCCCCTATCGCGGGTCCTGGGTCGAGTTCGAGTACGACGCGAAGAACCTCTTGTATGTCCGGATCGACAGGAAACGAAAGTTCCTGGCCTCGGTCTTCCTGCGTGCGCTGGGGCTGCGTGGCGACGACGAGATCATCCGGACATTCTACGACGTGGAGCGGATCTCGCTTCGTGACGGGCCGCCCAAGTGGGCGGTGAGCACGACCCTCGTGGGGCGGCGGGCCGCCACCCAGATCGTGGTGGATCCGAAGCACAAGATCGGCGCCGGCAAGAAGATCAGCGCGTCGGCGGTCGCCGCCTTGCAGAAGGCGAGGGTCCGGTGGGTGGCGGTGTCCGACGCCGAGCTCGAGGGCGCGTACGCGGCGACCGATGTTGTCGACCCGTCAACGGGCGAGGTCATCCTCGAAGCCAATGAGGAGCTAACGCCGCGCGTCGTGTCGATGGCGCAGGAGAAGCAGGTCGATGAGCTCGAGCTCTTCTTCCCGGAACGCGACGAGATTGGCACTGTGCTGTCGATGACGTTGCGCAAGGACACCGTCCGGACACACGAGGAGGCGCTGATCGAGATCTATCGCCGGCTGCGTCCCGGGGATCCGCCGACGCTCGACAGTTCACGCTCGCTGTTCGAGAACATGTTCTTCAACGCGCAGAAATACGACTTCTCACGGGTCGGGCGGTTGAAGCTCAATACCAAGCTGGAGCTCGACACGCCGCTCGACGAGAAGGTGCTGCATCCGCCGGACTTCTACGCCGTCATCAAGTATCTGCTTGGGTTGCGTCGCAACCCGACGAATGCCGATGACATCGACCATCTCGGGAACCGGCGGGTGCGGTCGGTCGGCGAGCTGCTGGAGAACCAGTTTCGCATCGGGCTGGTCCGGATGGAGCGGGCGATCAAGGAGAAGATGTCCGTCTATCAGGAGATGGCGACGGCGATGCCGCACGACCTGATCAACGCCAAACCGGTCATGGCGGCGATCCGGGAGTTCTTCGGCTCGTCCCAGCTCTCCCAGTTCATGGACCAGACGAACCCGCTGTCCGAGGTGACCCACAAACGTCGGCTCTCGGCCCTGGGCCCCGGCGGGTTGTCGCGTGAACGGGCCGGATTCGAAGTGCGCGACGTCCACCCGACACACTACGGTCGTATCTGCCCGATCGAGACGCCGGAAGGTCCCAACATCGGGCTGATCTCGTCGTTGTCCTGCTATGCCCGGATCAACGAGTTCGGGTTCATCGAGTCGCCCTATAGCCGGGTCATGGAGAACCGTGCTGTCGACTTCGTGCAGATCAGCAACAGTGGGGGCACCCGGTTCAAGCTGGGCGATGTGGTCGAACTGGCGGCGGCGGAGAAGGAGAGTGCGGCCGCCAAGAGCCGCAAGAAGAAGGCTGCCGAATACGCGCCTTACCCGTTCTATCTCTCGGCGTGGGAAGAGGACCGGTACATCATCGCGCAGGCGAACGCCCGCCTCGACGAGGACGGCAACCTGGTCGACGCGCGCGTCAACTCGCGCCAGGCGGGCGACTTCATCCTCGCACCGCGCGAGAAGATCGACTTCATCGACGTCTCGCCGAAGCAGTTGGTGTCGGTGGCCGCGTCGCTCATTCCGTTCCTGGAGCACGATGACGCCAACCGGGCGCTGATGGGCTCGAACATGCAGCGTCAAGCGGTGCCGTTGCTGCGTGCGCGCGCGCCGTTCGTCGGGACGGGGATGGAGTACATCACGGCCCGAGACTCGGGCGCCGTCGTTGTGACCCGCCGGAGTGGTGCTGTCGACTATGTCGATTCCCAGCGTATCGTGGTCCGGGTGGAGGGCGAAGCCGGCGAGATGTCTCGTGAGATGGGCGCGGACATCTACAACCTGACCAAGTTCCGCCGGTCGAACCAGAACACGTGCATCAATCAGAAGCCGATCGTGCGGGTCGGGCAGAAGGTGGCCAAGGGGCAGGTGCTGGCTGACGGGCCCTGCACGGAGTTGGGTGAGTTGGCGCTCGGCCGGAACGTGCTGGTCGCGTTCATGCCGTGGCGCGGCTACAACTTCGAGGACGCCATCCTGGTGTCCGAGCGGATGGTCAAGGAGGACTACTACACCTCGATTCACATTGAGGAGTTCGAAACCGAGTCGCGGGACACCAAGCTGGGGCCTGAGGAAATCACCCGGGACATTCCCAACGTCTCGGAGGGATTCCTGAATGATCTCGACGACAGCGGCATCATCAGGATCGGGGCCTACGTGAAGCCCGCTGACATCCTGATCGGCAAGGTCACTCCGAAAGGCGAGACCCAACTGACACCGGAGGAGAAGCTGCTGCGGGCCATCTTCGGCGAAAAGGCTGGCGACGTGCGGGACGCATCGCTGCTGTGCCCGCCCGGGATCGACGGCATCATCGTCGGCGTCAAGATCTTCTCCCGCAAGGGGATCGAGAAGGACGACCGGGCCAAGGCCATCGAGGCCGAAGATCTCGACATGATGGAGAGGAATCTCCAGGACGAGATTCGGATCCTGCACGAAGAGGTCAAGAAGCGGGTTTCGGTGATGCTTGACGGCCAGACTCTCGGGGCCGACCTGTTCGACGACTACGGCCGCGAGAAGCTGCTGACCAAGGGCGCGGCGCTGACACCGGACGGGGTGCAGACGCTCCCGTATCAGGCGATCACCCGGATCCGGCTCGTCGGTCGGAACCGACAGCTCGAGACCGAGCTGCGGACACTCGAGGAGCGGACCGAGCGGCAGGTCGACGTGATCCGCAAGATGTTCGAGGAGAAGAAGGAGAAGATTCGTCGCGGCGACGAGTTGCCTCCTGGGGTCATCAAGCTCGTCAAGGTCTACGTCGCAATGAAGCGCAAGCTGTCAGTTGGCGACAAGATGGCCGGGCGTCACGGCAACAAGGGCGTCATCGCCCGGGTGCTGCCTGAAGAGGACATGCCGTATCTACCAGACGGTACCCCGGTTGAGATCGTGCTCAACCCGCTCGGTGTGCCTTCTCGCATGAACGTCGGGCAGATCCTAGAGACCCACCTCGGTTGGGCCGCCGCGGCGCTCGGGTTGCATTTCGCGACCCCGGTGTTCGACGGCGCCAGCGAGGCGGAGATCAAGGGGTGGCTCGAGAAGGCCGGTCTGCCGACCAGCGGCAAGAGTCGGCTCATCGACGGCCTGACAGGCGAGGAGTTCGAGCAGAGGGTGACGGTCGGCTATATCTACATGTTGAAGTTGTCCCACCTCGTCGATGACAAGATCCACGCGCGGTCGATCGGCCCCTACTCGCTCATCACCCAGCAGCCGTTGGGCGGGAAGGCGCAGTTCGGCGGACAGCGGTTCGGCGAGATGGAGGTCTGGGCGCTCGAGGCCTATGGCGCGGCGTACATCCTCCAGGAGCTTTTGACCGCCAAGTCGGACGACGTGACCGGACGAGCCAAGATCTACGAGGCGATTGTCAAGGGCGATGCGTCGTTCACGCCGGGGCTACCCGAGTCCTTCAACGTGCTGATCCGCGAGCTCCAGGCGTTGTGCCTCGATGTGGAGCTGCTCAAGACGCGACCGACGAAGCCGGTGCCTGAGCCGGACGCGACACCCGAAGCGTCCGAGGAAGCCGAAACCGAGACCGTGCCCGCGCTCGACAAGGCCTGAAGGAGTGAAGGTAATCCATGAGACCTAGTTTCTCGGAACACAGCTCGTTGACGGCTGATTTCGATGCCATCCGGATCAGCCTGGCCTCGCCCGAACGGATCCGATCGTGGTCCCATGGCGAGGTCACCAAACCGGAGACCATCAACTACCGGACGTTCAAACCGGAGCGGGATGGGTTGTTCTGCGCGAAGATCTTTGGTCCGGTCACCGACTGGGAGTGCTTGTGCGGCAAGTACAAGCGCATGAAGCACCGGGGGGTGATCTGTGACAAGTGCGGGGTCGAGGTCACCCAGGCCAAGGTCCGGCGCGAGCGTCTCGGGCACATCACCCTGGCCACCCCTGTCAGCCATGTCTGGTTTTTCAAGGGCTTGCCGAGTCGGATCGGTCACCTGCTCGACATCTCGCTCCGCGACCTCGAGCGGATCCTCTACTTCGAGGCCTACGTGGTCATCGACCCCGGGGAGGGCGAGTTCAAGCAGAACGAGTTGCTGAACGAGGAGCAGTTTCGCAAGGCCCGGGCGGACAACGGTCCCAAGTTCCGGGCACAGATGGGCGCCGAGGCGATCAAGGAGCTGCTCAAGCGCTCTAACATCGAGGAGCTCGCCGTGGAGCTGCGTGACCGGATGCGCACCGAGACCTCGGTACAGAAAAAGCTGAAGGTCGCCAAGCGGCTCAAGGTCGTCGGGTCGTTCCGCAAGTCGAACAACCGGCCCGAGTGGATGATTCTGGATATCCTCCCGGTCATTCCGCCTGAGCTGCGTCCACTCGTGCCGCTCGACGGCGGCCGGTTCGCGACCTCGGACCTGAACGACCTGTACCGCCGGGTGATCAATCGCAACAACCGGCTAAAAAAGCTGATCGAGCTCAAGGCGCCCGATGTCATCATCCGGAACGAAAAGCGGATGCTGCAGGAGGCGGTCGACGCCCTCTTCGACAACGGGCGCCGCGGTCGCGTGCTGCGCGGCGCCAACAACCGTCCACTCAAGTCGCTGTCCGATACGCTCAAAGGGAAACAGGGGCGGTTCCGGCAGAACCTGTTGGGCAAGCGGGTCGACTACTCGGGCCGGTCGGTCATCGTTGTCGGTCCCGAGCTGCAGCTGCACCAGTGTGGACTCCCGAAGAAGATGGCGCTCGAGCTGTTCAAGCCGTTCATTTACAACAAGCTCGAGGAGCGCGAGCTGGTCGCGACCATCAAGCAGGCCAAGGAGATGGTCGAGCAGCAGCTCCCCGAGGTCTGGGACGTTCTCGAAGAGGTGATTCACCAGCACCCGGTGCTGTTGAACCGCGCGCCGACGCTGCATCGGCTCGGGATCCAGGCGTTCGAACCGGTGCTCGTCGAGGGCAAGGCGATCCGGATTCATCCGCTTGTCTGCACGGCGTTCAACGCCGACTTCGACGGCGACCAGATGGCGGTGCACATCCCGCTGGCGCCCGAGGCGCAGATCGAAGCCTCGGTGCTGATGAAGTCGTCCAAGAACATCCTCTCGCCGGCCAACGGCGCGCCGATCACGGTGCCGTCACAGGACATCGTGCTGGGCTGCTACTACCTGACGAAGGCGAAGAGCCACGCGAAGGGCGAGGGGCGGGTGTTCGGCACCACAGACGATGTCGAGCTGGCGCTCGCGGCTGGCGAGGTCGAGACCTTGAGCCCGATCCGTCTGCGGGTGAGCGGCGAGTTCATGGACCTGACCGCGTCCCGTGATGACCAAGATGTGCTCCGGACCGAGGTGCAGCAGATCGAGAAGAAGGTGATCAACACCACCGTCGGGCGCGCCATCTTCAACAGCTCGCTGCCTGACGGGCTGCCGTATGTCAACGGGTTACTCAAGAAGAAGGGGCTCGGTCAGCTCGTCCAGTATTGCTATCTCCGACACGGCGTGACCAAGACGGTCGAGATGCTGGATGGTCTCAAGAACCTCGGGTTTGCCTACGCGACCCGGTCCGGTCTGTCGATCGGCATCGACGACCTCATCGTGCCGGCTCAGAAGGCGTCGCTGGTCAAAGGGGCGGGCGACGAGGTGCTTCGGGTCGAGCAGCAGTATCTGGAAGGGGCGATCACGAACGGCGAGCGCTACAACAAAGTCATTGCGATTTGGTCGGATGTGACCGAGAAGGTTGCCGACGCGATGTTCGATGAGATGGAGCATCACCAGGATGAGGAAGGGGACTTTAACGCCGTCTACATCATGGCCGACTCGGGCGCGCGCGGCAGCAAGCAGCAGATCCGACAACTGGCCGGAATGCGCGGGCTGATGGCCAAGCCCTCGGGCGCGATCATCGAGATCCCGATCACGTCCAACTTCCGCGAAGGGCTCACCGTGCAGCAGTACTTCATCTCGACGCACGGCGCCCGGAAGGGGCTGGCGGACACCGCCCTCAAGACGGCGGACTCGGGGTATCTCACCCGGCGGCTCGTTGACGTGGCACAGGACGTCATCATCTCGGCGATTGACTGCGGGACGCTCGACGGCATCGAGTCTCGGGCCATCGTCGAGAGCGGTGAGATCATCGAGCCGTTGCGCGACCGGATCGTGGGTCGCGTCGCGCTCGAGGACATCAACGACCCGTTCAGCGGCGACTCGATCGCGAAGGGTAGCGAGCTCATCACCGAGGACCTGGCCTCGCTGATCGAGGACTCGGGTGTGGAGAAGGTGAAGATTCGGTCGGTGCTGACGTGCGCGGCTAGACGCGGGGTCTGCGCGAAGTGCTACGGTCGCGACCTCTCCACGGGCGAGCTGACCGAGCTCGGTCTCGCGGTGGGGGTGATTGCGGCCCAGTCGATCGGTGAGCCGGGCACGCAGTTGACGATGCGGACCTTTCACATCGGCGGCACGGCGTCGCGGGTGTCGGCCCAGTCCACCTTGGAGGCGAAGCACGACGGCACCGCCCGGTTCAACGGCATCAAGTGGGTCAAGGCAAAGGACGGCACACTTGTCGTCATGAACCGGACCGGGTCGCTTGTGGTGCAGGACGCCAAGGGCCACGACCGCGAACGGTATCCGGTCGTGTACGGCGCGCATCTGCGGGTCTCCGATGGGCAGCCGGTGGACCAGGGTCAGGGGCTGGTCGAGTGGGATCCCTACACGTTCTCGATCATCACCGAGAAGCCGGGCGTGGTTCGTTTCAAGGACATCGCCGAGGGCGTAACGGTGCACGAAGAAGTGGACGAGGTGACCGGGTTGTCTCGTCTGATCATCGTGGACTCGCCCGACGAGAAGAAGCAACCGTTGATCGAGATCCGGGGCCCGAACGGCAAGGTCGAGCGCAAGTACAACATGCCGTCGCATGCGCATCTCATGGTGGTCGACGCGCAGTCGGTGACGGCCGGCGAGGTGCTGGCGAAGATCCCTCGCGAGACGACGAAGACCAAGGACATCACCGGTGGGTTGCCGCGGGTGGTGGAGCTCTTCGAGGCACGAAAGCCGCGGGAGACCGCCGTCATCACCGAAATTGACGGGACGGTGAAGATCGGTAGTATCGTCAAGGGGATGCGCAGGGTCATCGTGGTGCCGGACGAAGAGGGCGCCGAGCCGCGTGAGTACTCGTTGCCGCGGGGTGTCCATGTGAACGTGCAGGACGGCGACCGCGTCCAGGCCGGCGAGCAGCTGATGGATGGTCCCAGCAACCCGCACGACATCCTGAGCGTGCTCGGCGAGAAGGCGCTGCAGCGCTACCTGGTGAACGAGATCCAGGAGGTGTATCGCCTGCAGGGCGTCACCATCAATGACAAGCACATCGAGGTGGTGGCGCGGCAGATGATGCGGTGGGTGAAAATCGAGGACGTGGGCACCACCGAGTTCTTGATCGACGAGCAGGTCGACCGGCTCCGGTTTCTCGAGGAGAACGAGCGGGTCATCGGCGAGGGCGGAAGCCCCGCGACCGGGCGCCCCATGCTGCTCGGGATTACCAAGGCCTCGCTGTCCACCGGGTCGTTTATTTCCGCCGCGTCGTTCCAGGAGACGACCCGGGTGCTCACCGAGGCGTCGATCTCCGGGAAGGTGGACCACCTGCGTGGGTTGAAGGAGAACGTGACGATGGGGCGGCTGATCCCGGCCGGTACCGGGTTCGCTTACTACCGAAGGGTACAGATTGAGCCGGACGAGCCGCCGCCGCTGCCGCCGCCGACCGCCGAAGAGTTGGAGCTCGAGCGGGAGATGGAGTATCTGGTGGAGCCGGAAGTCGCGCAGGGACGCGACGAGGTGACCAAGTAGAGCGTTGCCCCGTGAGCGCGAACCCTCCTGTTCGATGCCGCTGTGGCCCGCCGCACCAGTCCCCCCCGGGGGGGATGACGCCCGGCTTGCTGGCGAGGATGTTGCGTAGACGGCACCGCACGTGATAACCTTGTAAGGTTTTGTCGGAGTTAGGACACCCTATCTGGCTCCGATCCGTCCGAAAGAGGCCGTGTGATCAATGGTGAGGTGGTCACGAGAATGCGCAACTCGTCTCTTTCCTGCTTGGGAGTGATCGGCCCGTCTGGGGTGCGGTTCTCCTTCACGGCGCGCATACATTAATAGGGTCAATTCGCCTCAGGTGCCAAGCCAGTGGCTTCTAGGCTTGGGGCAACTCGTTCGTAGGCGTCCTGGCTCGCCCGGCCTGGGCGTTATGGCGTCATCGACGCAGGGAGTATTCGTGCCGACGACCAGTCAGCTCGTCCGAAAAGGCCGATACCGGGAGAAGAGCAAGAGCAAGAGCCCGGCCCTGCAAGGGTGTCCACAGCGGCGGGGGGTCTGCGTGCGGGTGTTCACCCAGACACCCAAGAAACCGAACTCGGCGCTTCGCAAGGTGGCGCGTGTGCGGTTGACGAACCAGATCGAGGTCAGCACCTACATCCCGGGGGAGGGGCACAACCTCCAGGAGCATTCGCTGGTGCTTATCCGCGGTGGTCGCGTGAAGGACCTGCCGGGTGTTCGCTATCACGTCGTGCGCGGCACGCTCGACACCACGGGGGTGGAGGGGCGGAAGCAGAGTCGCTCGAAGTACGGCGCCAAGCGACCCAAGGCGTAGAACGAGCAACAAGTGACGCAGGCGGTGTTGAGAGTTCTGTCTTCGTTCGGGACCGTCGGTGACGGCCACGGCGCGCGCGCCGTGTGTGTATGTGCGCGCGAGGAAGCGGCGCGGGGCGTCGGGCCCCCGCGAGCGACCGAGCCGGGGTGTGGGGTAGAGCCCCACGTTAGATAAGAGAGAAAGCCATGCCACGCAGACGTGAGGTTGCCAAGCGCGAGGTGCCGCCGGACCCGATGTACAACAGCACCCTCGTCACCAAGTTCGTGCGGTGCATCATGAAGAGCGGGAAGCGGAGCACAGCCGAAGGCATTCTCTATGGGAGTCTCGATATTATCCGGGAACGGACCGGCGACGATCCGCTGAAGGTGTTCAACAAGGCGCTCGACAACGTGAAGCCGAGTCTCGAGGTCAAGTCCCGTCGTGTTGGCGGCGCGAACTACCAGGTGCCCATTGAGGTCAACCCCAACCGCCGGTTGTCATTGAGCATCCGGTGGTTGTCCTCCTGCGCGCGGTCTCGGGGCGACGGTAAGACGATGAAGGAGAAGCTGGCGAACGAGATCATCGACGCCTCGAATCTACGTGGCGCATCAGTGAAGAGGCGCGAGGACACGCACCGGATGGCGGAGGCGAACAAGGCGTTCGCTCACTACCGGTGGTAGGCCTTATTCGCCTTCGGCGGGGATTGTTTGAACGGCTGTCTACGGGGCTGAGCCCCATTGCTGTGGTCCAGAGTTGACAGGTAGGTAGAAGCAGACAAGTGGATATCGCCGAGTTGGAGATCGAGAGCCTGGGCGCCGACGTCGCTCCAGGCAAGAAGTCGCGAATGGACAGTGTGATGCCGAGACAAGTGCCGCTCGAGCGGACACGCAACATTGGCATCATGGCCCACATCGATGCCGGGAAGACCACGACGACCGAGCGGATACTGTTCTACACTGGCATCACCTACAAGATCGGCGAGGTGCACGACGGCACCGCGGTGATGGACTGGATGGCCCAGGAGCAAGAGCGGGGCATCACCATCACCTCGGCTGCGACCACCTGCCTGTGGCGGGACCACCGGATCAACATCATCGACACACCAGGACATGTCGACTTCACGGCCGAGGTCGAGCGGTCGCTGCGCGTGCTCGACGGCGCCGTGGCCGTGTTCGACGCCGTGGCCGGGGTGGAGCCGCAGTCTGAGACGGTGTGGCGTCAGGCGGACAAGTATCGCGTGCCGCGGATCTGCTTCGTCAACAAGATGGACCGCGTCGGCGCCGACTTCAAGCGCACGATCACGCAGATTCGCGACAAGCTGCAGGCCAACCCCGTGGCGGTCCAGCTGCCGCTGGGAGTGGGGGAGGGGTTTGCCGGTGTCATCGACTTGGTGCGCATGAAGGCGGTGCGGTACGACGACGAGACGCCTGGCGCCGACCCGACGCTGGAGGAGATTCCCGCCGACCGGATCGAGGAGGCGACGACCCTGCGTGAGACGCTGATCGAGAAGGTCTGTGAGGTCGATGATCGGCTGTTGGACACGTATCTGCACGGCCAGCCGATCGGCGAGGCAGAGATCATGGCGGTGCTGCGTCGACGCACGATCGAATCGGCGCGTCAGGAGGACCCGCCGTTCGTGCCGGTGCTGTGCGGCAGCGCGTTCAAGAACAAAGGGGTGCAGCCGCTGATCGACGCGGTGGTCGACTATCTGCCGTCGCCGTCCGACATTCCGGCGGTGACCGGTACCGACCCCGACGCCAGCGAGGAGTCCTTGGTCGAGCGGCCGGCCCGGGACGACGCGCCATTCTCCGCGTTGGCGTTCAAGATCATGACCGATCCCTATGTGGGTCAGCTCGCGTTCATTCGTGTGTATTCGGGGGTGATGGCCTCGGGGGCGACGATCTACAACCCGCGTCGGCGCCGCAAGGAGCGTATCGGGCGGTTGCTGAAGATGCACGCGGACAAGCGGGAAGACATCAAACAGGTGTATGCGGGTGACATCGCCGCCGCGGTTGGGCTCAAGAGCGTGGCGACCGGCGACACGATCTGCGACCACCAGCATCCGGTCGTGCTCGAGGCGATAGAGTTTCCGAACCCCGTCATCGCGCTCGCGATCGAGCCGAGGACGAAGGCAGACCAGGAGAAGCTCGGACAGGGGTTGGCGAAGCTGATCCGCGAAGACCCAACATTCAGGGTGAAGACCGACGACGAGACCGGGCAGGTCATCATCTCGGGGATGGGTGAGCTGCACTTGGAGATCATCGTCGATCGGCTGCGTCGCGAGTTCGGCGTCGCGGCGACGGTCGGTCGCCCGCAAGTCGCCTATCGCGAGGCGCTGACCAAGGCCGCCGAGGCCGACGGCCGGTATGTCAAGCAGACCGGCGGCCGGGGCCAATACGGGCACGTGAAGCTGCGTGTGGCGCCGGGCCAGCCGGGTGACGGGTTTGTGTTCACGAACGACATCTTCGGCGGCGCGGTGCCCAAGGAGTTCATCGGGTCGATCGAGGATGGTGTCCGGGAAGCGATTACCACCGGCGTGCTGGCCGGGTATGCGATTGAGAACGTCAGCGTGACGTTGTATGACGGGTCGTCGCACGACGTCGACTCGTCTGAGTTGGCGTTCAAGATCGCAGCGTCGATGGCGTTCCGCGCGGCGGCGCGACGGGCATCGCCCGTTCTGCTGGAGCCGGTCATGAAGGTCGAGGTGGTGGTGCCCGAAGCGTACCTGGGGGACGTCATCGCGGATCTCAACAGCCGTCGCGGCAAGGTCAAGTCGATGGAGGCGCGCGGCGGTACGCAGATCGTGAACGCGCGCGTGCCGCTGGCCGAGATGTTCGGGTACGCGACCGACTTGCGGTCGCGGACGCAGGGGCGCGCAACCTACACCATGCACTTCGCTCGCTACGAGCAGGTGCCGCAGACCGTCAGCGAAGAGATCATGGCGCGGATTCAGGGAAGGTAGAAAGGCTAGAGCCATGGCGAAGGAAAAATTTGATCGATCGAAGCCGCACGTCAACATCGGGACGATCGGGCACATTGATCACGGAAAAACGACGCTGACGGCGGCG
>DQNS01000122.1 GCA_015659035.1 Acidobacteriota bacterium
GACAGGAGACAGGAGGAAGCCGGACGGCTTCCGCCGGCGTCTGGTTCAACAGAACTGGCAGCGCAGGTACTGAAGACCGCTACGCCAATGCTGGCGAAGCCTTCAAGTTCCCTCCTGCCTCCTGTCTCCTTCGTTCTTGTCCTACCCCACGCTCCCTTCGAGGCTGATGCCTAGCAGCTTCTGCGCCTCGACGGCGAACTCCATCGGGAGCTCGCGGAACACTTCCTTGCAGAATCCGTTGACGATCAGATTGACCGCGTCCTCGGGCGACAGCCCGCGCTGGCGACAGTAGAAGATCTGGTCCTCGTCGATCTTCGCGGTCGACGCCTCGTGTTCCACCTGGGCCGAGCTGTTCTTCACCTCGAGATAGGGGAACGTGTGCGCGCCGCAACGGTCGCCGATGAGCAGCGAGTCGCACTGCGAGAAGTTCCGGGCACCGCGCGCCCCCTTCCCGATGCGCACGAGCCCGCGGTAGGTGTTCTGCCCGAACCCGGCGGAGATCCCCTTCGACACGATGGTGCTGCGTGTGTTCTTGCCCAGGTGGATCATCTTGGTCCCGGTGTCCGCCTGCTGGTGGTTGTTGGTGACCGCCACCGAATAGAACTCGCCGACGGAGTTGTCGCCCTGGAGAATGCAGCTCGGATACTTCCAGGTGATCGCCGAGCCGGTCTCGACCTGGGTCCAGGTGAGCTTCGCGTTGGTGAACGCCTTGCCCCGCTTGGTCACGAAGTTGTAGATGCCGCCCTTGCCGTCCTTGTCGCCCGGGTACCAGTTCTGCACGGTCGAGTATTTGATGGTGGCGTTGTCGAGCGCCACGAGCTCGACCACGGCGGCGTGCAGCTGATTCTCGTCTCGCATGGGCGCGGTGCACCCCTCCAGATAGCTGACCTCGGCCCCCTCGTCGGCGACGAGCAGCGTGCGCTCGAACTGGCCGGTGTTGGCGGCGTTGATCCGGAAATAGGTCGACAGCTCCATCGGGCATTTCACCCCTTTGGGGATGTAGGCGAAGGACCCGTCGCTGAACACCGCGGCGTTGAGCGCCGCGAAGAAATTGTCCGAGTAGGGCACCACCGAGCCCAGGTACTGCCGGACGAGATCCCCATGCTCGCGCACCGCCTCGGAAAACGAGCAGAAGATGATGCCGAGCTTCGCCAGCGTATCCTTGAACGTCGTGCCGACCGAGACGCTGTCGAACACCGCGTCGACGGCCACGCCCGAGAGCCGCTTCTGCTCGTCGAGCGAGATACCCAGCTTGTCGAAGGTCGCCCGGACCTCCGGGTCCACGTCGTCCAGGCTCTCCAGCTGTGCCTGCTTCTTGGGGGCCGAGTAGTAGCTGATGTCCTGGTAGTCGATCGGGTTGTAGCGAACGTTGTGCCAGGTCGGCTCGGTCATGGTGGACCAGACCCGAAAGGCCTTGAGACGCCACTCGAGCATCCACTCCGGTTCCTCTTTCTTGGCCGAGATCAACCGGATGACGTCCTCGTTCAGGCCTCTCGGAATCGTCTCGGTCTCGACCTCGGTGACAAACCCGTATTTGTACTCCTGGTTGGCAAGCTCTTCGACGGTCTGGGTCGCGGTACTCATTCGTACTCCTGACGCTCCTGCGTTTCGTGCCGTCTTGCCGCCCCCGAATGTGGGAGGCAAGGCCTGTTTCTATTCCAGACCAAAATGGTCGTATATCAACATATCACGGGGGGGCGCTGCAGCCAAGCTTCACCGCGCCCCGGCAGCGTCTCTTCCGAGTCCAAGAAACCGGGGGCCGTCCTTCGACAAGTCCACGCGGTTGCCCTGCTCCGGATAAGCGGCCTGGGGGCTGGAGACTGGGGACATGGGATTCGGGGTGGGGTGCCCTGGTTTTCGGTCCCGATTCCAGGTCTTGGCAGAGTTGGATCACCGAGCCGGAACGGGCTGCAGGAGGCTGATTCCCATGCCGACGGCGACGACGGCCACGGTCCCGACCACGGTGTACCAGATGTAGGAGATATCGGTCGTGGCCTCCACGACGCCAACCAGCGTCATGCCCGCCAGCAGCCCCCAGAACGCGCCGTTCGCGGTCGCGCGGCGCACGGCGATCGCCAGCACGAACACCCCGAGCAGTGACCCGTAGAAATACGAGCCGACCCGGTTCACCACCTCGATCAGCGACCCCAGGTTTGCGGCGTAGAGCGCGAACACCGTGGCGAAGATGCCCCAGAAGGCGGTCGACAGCTTGGACACGAACAGATAGTGCCGGTCGCTGGCCCCTGGCTTCAGGTGCCGGCGATAGAAGTCGATGACGGTCGCCGCCGACAGCGCGTTGAGCTCGGCCGCGATGCTCGACATCGCCGCAGCGAACACGGCGGCGATCAACAGCCCGGTGAGCCCGATCGGGAGGTGTGTGGTGATGAATGAGGGGAAGACATAGTTGACGTCGGTGAAGGCGGTGTCCCCACTCACCTCCTGGACCAGGCTAGCCGCGCTGGCCCGGACGTCGGCGACCCGTTGCTGGCTCGCGGCAAAGGCGACTCGGGTGTCCGCGCTCCCGGCGACGTCCCCATTCCGCCGCGCGGCCATCATCCGGTCCGCAGCCTCCCGCTGCTGCTCGAACGCCTGGTGGAACTGCGTCTCCAGGCCCACGTACTCGGTCGCCCGGGCACCCATGCGGATCTGGCTGTCATGCGCGCCATTGAACAGCATCGGCGGTTCGGTGAAGAGATAGAAGATGAACACGAGCACACCAGTCAACAGAATGAGCGCCTGCAGCGGAATCTTCCAGAACGCGCTCATCATCAGCGACCGGCGCCCGGCGTCGACCGACTGGGCCGTCAGATACCGCTGCACCTGGCTCTGGTCACACCCGAAGTAGCCGAGCATGAAGAACACCCCTCCCAGCAGACCGGACCAGAAGGTATAGGTCTCGTTCAGGTCGAGACTGAAGTCGATCGTCGTCAGCCGGCCGGCCGCACCGGCCAGATGCAGCGCGTCACCCAGACCGACACCGTCGGGCAACCCGAGTATCAGGATGGTCACCGCGGCAAGGACCCCCCCGACGATGACTACCATCTGCTTCACGTCGACCCAGGTGACCGCCTGCACGCCACCGAACATGGTGTAGAGAGTGGTCGGCACACCGATCGCGAGCGCCGTGAACACCAGGTTCCAGCCGAGGACAATCGACAGCACCACGGCCGGCGCCGAGATGATCACGCCCACGGCGAGTCCGCGGGAGACCAGGAACAAGAGGCTGGCGAGTGCCCGAGTCTTCTTGTCGAACCGCCGCTCCAGATATTCGTAGGCGGTGAACACCTTGGCCCGGTAGAAGAACGGGACCAGCGTGACCGACAGGATGATCATCGCGACCGGCAGCCCGAAGTAGAACTGCACGAACCGCATCCCATCCGAGTAGCCCTGCCCGGTGGTGCCAACCAGCGTGATGGCGCTCATCTGGGTCGCCATGACCGACAACCCGACCGCCCACCACGGCAACGAGCGCCCCGCGAGGAAGTACCCCTCGATGGCATCGGTGTCCTTCGAGCGTTTCAGCCCGTCGTAGATCACCCAGGTGAGGTAGCCGGCGACAATCGCCCAGTCGATGGGATGCATGGGGGGCGAGCGCGGCTCACGCTCCGAAATACCGGGAGAAGAACCAGAGCGCGGCGAGCACGGCCACCTCGACTAGGACCACCGCCGCGTAGACGGCCGTGAGGCTCGCATCGCCCTTGGTGTCGATGAAGTGCGGCGCGGCCGACGGCCCGCCGGTTGGTTGTGTCATGCTCGTCTGGCAGTATAACCGCCCGGCAAAACGCCACGTGGACGACCCGCCGGCCCTGAGCACGGCCCCAGCAAGACGATGACGAACGAGAACAAGGCGAAGCAGGCAACCGGTGGCCGGGTCACTGGCGGACGGATCGCCGCCGGTGGCGTCGGCCTCGTGGCGCTGGTCCTACTCGCCCGCCCGCTCGGCGGGCTGCTGCCGCGGTTCGCCGAATGGGTCGAGGGGCTCGGGTTCTGGGGCCCGGCGGTGTTCATCGCCGGCTACGTCGTGACGACGGTCGCGTTCATCCCCGGCGCGGTGATGACGCTGGCGGCCGGCGCGGTCTTCGGGCTGCCCAAGGCCACCGCCTACGTCCTGACCGGCGCGACGCTCGGCTCGGCGGTCGCGTTCCTCTTTTCCCGTCACCTGGCGCGAGAGGCGGTCGCGGCGCGGGTTGCCGGGAACGCGCGGTTCGCCGCCATCGACCGGGCCGTCGGCACGCAGGGGTTCAAGATGGTGCTGCTGATGCGACTGTCGCCGGTCTTCCCCTACAACCTGCTGAACTACTCGCTGGGGTTGACCACCGTCCGCTTCACCGATTACGCCCTCGCCTCGATCGGCATGCTCCCCGGGACACTGCTCTACGCCTACTACGGCGTCCTGGCCGGCGATGTGGCACGGCTAGCCGGGGGAGCCGTCGTCGAACGGGGTCCGGCCGGCTACACCGTGCTGGTCCTCGGATTGCTCGCGACCATCGCGGTCTCCACCCTGGTCACCCGCGCCGCCCGCCGGGCGCTCCGAGAGGCCGGCGGCAACGAGGACGCGCTTTGAACCCGTGTCAGAGCGCCCGAAGCCTGAAGCCTGAAGCCCGAAACCGTCGGGACGTTTCTTCCGACAGCGGGTACCCTGCGGGACGCGGCAGCGATCCCGGTCGCGCCGGACATCCGCCACAGGAGAGGGTTGCAACCGCGGCGCGGCACCGATAGAATTGCGCGGGTACTGGTCAGCTTGTGAAATTATGCACGTAGGGGGTGTCGTGTCCTCGATCCCCCGCCGCGGTGCCCTTGAATCCCGCTTACGTCCCGACCGCGCCACGGTCCCAAGGCTCGGTCGGTTCCCGGGTGGTTCCAGAAAGGAGTCACGACTTTGGAGAACGTGACCACCGCCGAACAGATTGCGCACGCCGAACACGGGCACGAAGAACACGAGCTCAGCTTCCTGCAAACCTACGTCTTCTCGCAGGACCACAAGGTGATCGGCATTCAGTACGCCGTCACCGCCATGCTGTTCCTGCTGTTCGGCTTCAGCCTGATGATGCTCATGCGGTGGAGCCTCGCCTTCCCAGGCGCGTCGCTCCCGGTGATCGGCAACCTCCTGGGCCAGACGAACGCCCCGGGCGGCATCATGCTGCCGGAGTTCTACAAC
Organism: Acidobacteriota bacterium; assembly: GCA_015659035.1. Taxonomy (GTDB): domain Bacteria; phylum Acidobacteriota; class Vicinamibacteria; order Vicinamibacterales; family UBA8438; genus NP936. The sequence goes on from DQNS01000122.1 coordinate 5,159, forward strand.
CAGCTGGGCGCGATGCACGGCACGATCATGGTCTTCCTGGGTGTCGTGCCGTTGGCGGTCGGTGGATTCGGCAATTTCGTGCTGCCGCTGCAGATCGGGGCGCCGGACATGGCGTTCCCCAAGCTGAACATGTTCAGCTACTGGGCGTTCTTCCTGGGCGGCGTGGTCATGATCGCCAGCTTCTTTGCGCCGGGCGGCGCCGCCAACTCCGGCTGGACCTCTTACGCGCCGCTCTCGGTCATCGCGACCCAGGGTCAGACCTGGTGGCTGATCGGGATGATTTTCCTGATCACCTCGTCCCTGCTCGGTGCGATCAACTTCATCGTCACCGCGATCCAGCTCCGCGCCCCGGGGCTCAGCTTCATGCGGCTCCCGTTCTTCGTGTGGGCGCAGCTGGTCACCGCGTTCTTGCTCCTACTGGCGTTCCCACCGCTTGAGGCGGCGGGCGTCCTCCAGCTCATGGACCGCTTGGTCGGCACCAGCTTCTTCATGCCCGCCGGGCTGGTCGTGACCGACCAGCCGTTGGAGTACTCCGGCGGTGGCAGCCCGCTGCTGTGGCAGCACCTCTTCTGGTTCCTCGCCCATCCGGAGGTCTACGTGCTGATCTTGCCGGCGATGGGCATCGTGGCCGAGATCGTCGCCACCAACACCCGGAAGCCATTGTGGGGCTACAAGGCGCTGGTCGGCTCGCTCGTCTTCCTCGGCTTCATGTCGTTCGTCGTCTGGGCCCACCACATGTTCATGACCGGCATGGGCACCACGATGAGCTCGTTCTTCCAGACGACCACGATGATCATCTCGATACCATCGGTGGTCATCCTGTCGGCGCTGTTCATCTCGCTCTACGGCGGCTCGATCCGGTTCCCCGTGCCGATGCTGTTCGCGCTCGCCTTTCTGCCGATGTTCGGGATCGGCGGGCTGACCGGGTTGCCTCTCGGTCTGTCGGCGCCGGATCTGCATTTCCACGACACGTACTACGTCATCGGGCATTTCCACTACGTCGTGGCACCCGGCACGATCCTGGCGCTGTTTGCCGGCATCTACCACTGGTATCCGAAGGCGACCGGCCGCGTCATGAACGAGCTGCTCGGCAAGATTCACTTCTGGGGCTCGTTCATCGCCATGAACGTCGTCTTCATGCCGATGTTCATCACGGGATTGGCGGGTGTGAATCGGCGGCTCTACGACGGCGGGTTGGAGTACGCGCATGCCCAGGACGTACTCGGGTGGAATGTCGTCAGTTCCTACGGTGCCTGGGCACTCGGGTTTTTCCAGATCTTCTTCATCTTCAACTTCTTCTGGAGCATCCGGCACGGCAAGCAGGTGGACGACAACCCGTGGAAAGCGACTACGCTCGAGTGGCAGGCCCCGTCGCCGCCACCGCACGGGAACTTCACCACACCGCCCGAGGTGCACCGCGGACCGTACGAGTACAGCGTCCCCGGCGCGGCGACCGACTTCACCATGCAAGGCCAAGCGTCAGACCCGGACCCGGAACCCGCGCAGGTGTGACCATCGATGGAAATCCCCTATACCGTAGCTGAACGGCCCGATACCGGCCTGAACAACGTCAAGCTCGGCATCTGGCTGTTTCTGGCCTCCGAGGTCATGCTCTTCGGCGGGCTGTTTTCGGCCTACATCCTGCTCCGGATGGGCGCCACCGAATGGCCGCTTGGCTCCACCCTGTTGAACGTCCCGATCGGCACGTTCAACACGGCCGTCCTGATCGGTTCGAGCGTCACGATGGTGATGGCGCATGCTTCACTCAAGCTCGGCAACTTCGACAAATTCCGGCTGTACATGGGGTTGACGATCCTCCTGGCGTTCACCTTCCTCGGGGTCAAGGGGTACGAATACTGGGAGAAGATCACGCACGATCACCTGCCGGCTCAGAACACGTATCTGGCGATTTACTGGACACTGACGGGGCTGCACGGTCTGCACATCGTCGGCGGGATCATCGTGAACTCGTATTTCTGGGGGCCCGGGAGCGCCATGTGGCGCACGAAGCGGGAACAGTTCATCAACCGGGTCGAGGCCGCCGGTCTCTACTGGCACTTCGTCGACCTGGTGTGGATCTTCCTGTTTCCGGTGCTGTACTTGCTCTGATGACGCTGCCGAGGAGACAGGAGGCAGAAGGCAGAAGGCAGGAGAAAGCGGGAGGGCTTGGCCGTCTTTTGCTTCAGCACGAGCCACGGAAACGCCGGAGGGGTCATGAGCGGTAGCACTGAAGAAGTCAAGAAACACATCGCCGTCTACTGGAAGGTGTTTGGGGGGCTCATGGTCCTGACCATCCTCACGGTGGCGGTGTCGTACCTGTCGGTCGCGGTGCCGGTGGCGATCGGGATCGCTCTGATCATCGCCTCGGTGAAGGGCTCGATGGTGGCGAGCTTCTTCATGCACCTCACCGGCGAGCGCAAGATGATCTTCTGGGCGCTGGCGGTCACGGCGGCCTTCTGGGTCTTCCTCATGTCCCTCCCGCTGCTCGGGCAGTGGGACCAGCTCGGTGTGCCGAAGACGCTGCCAAACGCGGACGCGGCGGCGATGCACGCCGAAGAAGAACACTGATGTCGCTGCGCGCCTTCCACCTGCTGTTCATCATCGCGTCGATCACCTTGTCGCTGATGATGGCGGTGTGGGGCGGGGTGACCTACGGTACCGACCGCGGCACCATCTGGCACCTGGTGACCGTTGTCGGCGCCTTGCTGACCGCCGGACTGCTTGCGGTGTATGTCGTGAAGTTCGTTCGCAAGACCCGTGAGATGGGATGGAACTAGCAGCCCGAGTCAGATCTGCGGGACACGAGAGATCGGGGCCAGAGCGATGACACATCGATGCATGCGGACGGCGACGGTGCTGATGGCGGTCATACTCATGACGCCGCGCCTGACGTGGGCGTGCCCGATCTGTTTCGGGGACCCAAACTCCCCGATGGCGATCGGCGCGAGCTGGGGCATCCTGTTGTTGTTCGGAGTGACCGCGGGCGTGCTCAGTGCCTTCGCCGGGTTTTTTCTGTATCTGATGAAGCGGTCACGCATGGTGCTTGGCGAACGGAGCGAGCCGGCCCGGACGCCGGCGGTCCGCTAGCGCACAGGAGACGTCTAGATGCTCGAGTTACTCGGACTGCCGCCGCAGGCCTCGGCCCACGCTGCCCAGATCGACGACATGATCGTGATGCTGCACTGGTTGATGCTGGTGCTGTTCGTGGGGTGGAGCATCTTCTTCATCTACACCCTGATCCGCTTCCGCGCATCAGCGAACCCGAAGGCCGACTACGTGGGCGTCAAGAGCCACACCACGACGAACTATCTCGACGTGGCGGTCGTCATCGTCGAGGCGGTCATCCTGCTCGGGTTCGCCATCCCGGCCTGGGCGGTGCGTGTCAACGCGGTTCCACCCGAGGACGGCGCGACGGTCATCCACGTCATCGCGAAGCAGTTTGAATGGCATTCGGTGTATCCGGGCCCCGACGGTCGCTTCGGCCGTCGCGACGCCAGTCTGATCACCTCGACCAACGCAATCGGTCTCGACCGGAGCGACCCGAATGGCGCCGATGACATTCACACGATCAACCAGGTGAATCTGCCGGTCGACATCCCGGTCATCGCGTACCTGACGACGATGGACGTCATCCACAGCTTCGGCATCACGTCGATGCGTGTGAAGCAGGACGCCATCCCGGGAATGGAGATTCCGGTCTGGTGGGAACCGACGGTGGTGGGCGCGTACGAGATCAACTGCTCGCAGCTATGTGGCCTGGGTCACTACCGTATGCGCGGGGCCCTGACCATCATGAGTCAGACGGACTACCAGTCGTTCCTCGCGGAAGCGGGTGCCCAACTGGCGGCCGACTAGTCCTAACGAGGCTCCGCCTCAGAGACGCTGCGTCTGCTCGTGTCACCGCTATAAGCCTGTCCTCGCTGTCCTCGGCATCGGGCTTCCGAGGGCAGCCGACTCATCGCTGCGCGCGGTCCAGTTCTTCGCGGATGATCGCGTCGAACCTCTCGAACGGCGCGGCACCCATCACCGCGCGGCCATTGATGAACACCGTCGGTGTCGAGGACACGCCATACTGCTGACCCGCCGCCAGGTCCGCGTTGACCTGCTCGGCAAAGCGACCGCTGTCCAGACAGGCATCGAAGGCGGCCTGGTCCATGCCGAGCTCACCCGCGTGCCGCTTCAGGTCATCGACTCCCAGCTCGCTCTGCCGCGAGAACATCGTGTCGTGCAGCTCCCAGAACTTCCCCTGCTGATTGGCGCAGTTGCCGGCCTCGGCCGCCTTGAACGCCTGCGCATGGTTCGGCAACGGGTAGTCCTTGAACACCAGCCGGATGTCGCTGCCGTGCTCCGATTTCAACTGTTCGAGCGTGTCGGTCAACCGCTGACAGAACGGACACTGGAAGTCCGAGAACTCGATGATCTCGACCGCCGCGCTGGGGGGGCCGAACACCGGGTCGTCAGCCTCGACCTCGATGACGGTTCGCGGCGGTTCGAGGTCGATCCGCACGTCGCTGGCATCCGCCCGCAGCTCGTTCATGAAGGCATGTAGCGCCTGTGTCGGGCGCTGCTGATCGAGGAACATCCGGATCTCCGGTCTCATGTCCTCCAACGTACGCCCGCCGAACGCGTTCTGGTTCTGCCCGTAGAGCAGCGCGATGTCCTCGTCGGTGACCGGTAGGGTTCTCGCCGGCAGTTCCTGCGCCAGCAGCTCGTCGCGCGAGATGCCGCGCGTCACCGCCTCGCGCTCCACGAGAATGTCGCCGATCACGATATCGAGCGTTCGGCGGCGAGTGTCGTACAGATCCTGGAGCATCCGGATCCGGGCCGCCGCGTCGTTCTTCCGCCACGCGTCATCCAGGTCCGCCATCGTGACCGGCCGGTCGCCGACCCGTCCCACGACCTCGCTATTGGACTGGGCACACGCCGGAGCCACGGTGAAGACCATCGAGAGTGCCAGAGCGCCGCAGACGCCGCTGACCCGCTGGAACATGAGAAACACCTTTCTCGGCGCTGGAGACAGGAGGAACCCGGCGAACGCACCACCCGGCTCTGCTCGCCTGACCCGGCTGGTAGACGCAGAAAGCACTCTATCATGGTTCAAACTGAAGGCTGCGTCAGCCTCCCGCTTCCCCTGACTCCTGACTCCTCACTTCTGTCTCCTCTTATAATCCGGTCCCCATGCCGACCCATCGAATCCGCGCGCGCCTAGCCCACGCCAGCGCCCAGACGCCCGTCACACGGATCACGACCACCGAGGGAGTGGCGGACTTCCTGGAGGACGCGGCACACTATCCGGGTGGTCACGCACCGGCGGTCGTCTTCCCGCGCGACGAGGCCCAGCTCGTGTCGGTACTACAAGAGGCCGCCGCCGTCCTGCCAATCGGTGCGCAGTCGTCGCTGACCGGCGGCGCCACCCCGAGGGGCGAGGTCGTACTGAGCCTGTCGAAGCTGACCGTCATCGCCGAACCGACCCCGACCCACATCACGGTCCAGCCAGGTGTCACGCTGACGCGCCTCCGGAACACGCTGACGGCGGCCGGAAAGGCCTATCCGCCGGTGCCCACCTTCGAGGGCGCGACCATCGGCGGCATCGTCTCGACGAACGCCGCCGGCGCGACGACCTTCAAATACGGGACGACACGCGACTGGGTCCGGGGTCTGAGTGTGATGCTGGCCTGTGGCGAGCTGCTGGACCTGGAGCGCGGTCAGGTGCGTGCCGCTGACGGCCGCTTCGCGGTCGAGACGTCGACAGGCACGATCATCGTTCCGGTCCCGACCTATCGGATGCCTGATGTGCCGAAGCACTCGGCCGGATATCACGCGGCCCCCGAGATGGATCTGATCGACCTGTTTGTCGGGTCGGAGGGGACCCTGGGAATCGTGACGTCGGTCACGCTGGACATCCTGCCGCACCGCCCGGAGATCAGTCTCATCCTGGTCGCGCTTGACGACGAAGCCCGGGCGGTCAGGGTCGCCACCAGATTGCGCGACGCGTCGGTCGAGACGAGACGTGCCAGAACGCGCACCGGGCTCGACATCGTCGCCGTCGAGTACATGGACCGGCGGTGTCTCGAGCTGCTGCGCCACGAGGGGGCCGACCGACGGACGCGGGTGACGATAGCGGAAACAGCGGGCGTCGTCCTGCTGGCACAGGTCGAGCTGCCGCCCGGCACGACCGCGGCACAGGTGCACCAGGAGGTCGGCCGCGCCGCCGCCGCCGATGCCCCCGACACGCCGATGGTGCGGTTGTGCCGTCTGCTCGATGCCGAAGGGCTACTCGAGACGACCGAGCTGGCCGCGCCGGGCGACCGCACACGTGCGGCGGAGCTGCTCGCCTTCCGCGAAGCGGTGCCGGACGCGGTCAACCGCCGGGTGGGTCTCGCCAAACGCACGGTCGATGACACAATCGAGAAGACCGCCGCCGACATGATTGTGCCCTACGCCAGATTCGCCGACAGCCTCAGCCTGTTCCGCGATGCGTTCGAGTCGCGCGGGCTCGACTACGCGATCTGGGGGCATATCTCGGACGCGAACCTACACCCGAACCTACTTCCGCGGACGGCGGACGAGGTGCGTCTCGGCCAGGACGCGATCCTCGGGTGCGGCCGCGAGATCATCCGGTGGGGCGGCTGTCCGCTGGCCGAGCACGGGGTCGGCCGGAACCCGACCAAACAGGCCTTGCTGCGACAACTCTACGGCGACGCCGGGATCGAGCAGATGCGCGCGGTCAAGCACGCGCTCGACCCACTGGGGAAGCTGTCGCCGGGGGTGCTGTTTCCTGTGACGCCGGACACGGGCCGGGAGGAACCATGAACGCCGGGTTCCTGGCGCACTGGCTGACGACGACGGCCGCGCTGGGGGTGACCGTGTGGATCCTGCCCGGCGTGCGGGTCGACTCGCTTGCAGCGCTTGCGGTCTCGGCGCTGGTCCTCGGCTTCGTCAACGCCATCGTCCGACCGCTGCTCGTGGTGCTGACGCTCCCGTTCACTGTGCTGACGCTCGGTCTCTTCTACTTCATCGTGAACGGCATTGCCTTCGGCCTCGCGGCCTTCCTGGTGCCCGGATTCAGCGTCGCATCGTTCTTCACGGCCGTGCTGGGCGCGTTCGTCGTCGGCGCCATCTCCTGGTTCATCGGCATCTTCCGCAGCCGCCGGGACAAGACGACCGGGCGCTCCGCCGTGGTCGACGTGCACCGCCACCGCGACGGGCGGTGGGGTTCCTGAACGCCAGGTATGCACCCTCCTCGCGCCGTGCTGGGACCGTGCGCGGCGTCGATCTCGACGCCCACAAAGATGCGAACTCATGCTCGACCGGACCCTCAGGATGAGCGGGGAGGAAACTGGGGGAGGGGGATGAGGGTGGTCGTCGCCGCCGTCTGCGGTGTGCTGGTCTCCCTCGCGCTGCCCACGAGCGTGTGGGCGCAGGAACCGGGCTCGCTCGAGGTGGCGGGCGGCTACAGCTTTCTCGGTGACAGCGAGCTGGTCGATGGATTCGGCCTCGGCTGGTTCGCCGAGGGCGGATGGCGAACCACGCGCTGGTTGAGTCTGACCGCCGAGGTGAGCCGGCATCGCCGCACGCAGGACGTCGGCTTCATCGACATCGACGTGACGTTCCAGACGTTGCTGGCCGGCCCCCGGGTCTGGCTGCCGACGACACGGTTCACGCCGTTCGTGCACCTGCTCGCCGGGGCCACCCGTCTCGACGTCGTCGCCCGCACATCGATCCCGGTCGCTGCTGCCGGTGACGACGCCGCGACCTACTCCACGCTGCAGGTCGGTGGCGGCCTCGAGGTGCCGATCGCAGACCGTCTCGCCCTGCGCGTCGGTGCCGACTACCGGCGCGTGTTCACCGACGGCGGCGTCAACGAGTCGCGGTTCTCGACCGGCGCGGTCTACCGGTTCGGCGGGCCCTAGCAGTCCGTCGGCCACACAACCCGTCTCACAGCCGTGCCAGGAGATCGGCGAGGTGCCGCAGCCGATACGCCCCGTCCTCCGGGTTGTGATACCCGATGGCGCGCTCGGCCGGTGTCAGCGCCGAGTCATCCTTCATCGGCTCGTACTGGTGTCCCTCGTGCCACTCGTTGAACGAGGTGATGTGCACCAGGAAGAAGCCCTTGTCGACGTTGCCCAGCCAGGGATGGGTCTGGAGCAGCAGATTCGACTGCAGTGTTTCCTCGGTGCGTTGCTCGGCGAGCGCCCGCGCCGTCTCGCGGTCCGCGGCCCGCGACCACCGGAGGTCGGACGTGCGTGGGAGAAACGGCCGGGGGCTATAGCAGGACCCCGGCTCCACGACACGGCGTTCGATCTCGTCCAGACCCGGGTTGATCGGAAACGAGAACACCATCCCCACCCGCGACGCCACCAGGGCATGGTCGAGCCACCGATCCGGCGTTTCGACCGGGTCGTAGACCGAGATCCCGTCCAGCCCGGCCGCGGCGACCCGTTCGGCGTCCCACGTGTCCGACAGCAGCGTCAGGTGGTCGAAGGCGCCGACCACCGTCTGGCGCAGCCGGTCCGTTTCGCGCCGCCACTCGCGATCCGGCACGTAGTCGGGCAGCGCCCGCACGACGCCGTGGCAATCCTCGAGCCGCTGTGGCAGGGTTGTGCGGAACAGCTTGAACACCGGTCCCTGCGAACCGTCGTCACGTTCGTGGAAGAAGAAACAGTCCCACCGCCGCCGTTCACCGTACTGCCGCAGGAGATACAGCGCGTCGTCCGGAAACCGCGAGACGCGGTCCTGGCTGTAGGGCTCGAGATGAAACGTGACGTGAATGTCGTGGTCCGCCATGACGTCCATGACCAGCGGCACGGTGCGGTCCGAGAAGCTACCCTGCCCCCACCAGCTCATGTTGATGACACCGACCCCCGACTCGGCGATCCAACGGGCGTGCTGCTCGACGACCGCCCGCGACCGGGAATCATAAGGGCCGAGCAGCGGCATCGTGTTGGCGGCGAGATCGACCGGGGGCACCCGGTCCCACTGCGTCCAGTGCCGGAACGGGTCGGCGGCGTACCAGGGGTAGTAGTCGAAAACGAAATGACGCCGGAGGTCGCGAAACCGGGCGCGCAGCAGGTCACCGAAGCGACGCCACGGGAACCCTTCGCTGCCGGGCGCGGCCAGACCGGGTGGCAACGGGTACGCGCCGGCCCGGGCGGCGAGACCGGCCGGCCCGCCGGCCGCAAGACAGCCGGCCGACCCGCCGGCCGCAAGACAGGCGGTAAGGAAGTCTCGTCTGGTCATTGCTCGAAGCAGTACAGCCGAGCCAATTGGTCGCACGCGACCGTTGGCGATACGGACCAGCCGAGGCCGATCGCGTCGAAGACGCCGACCTGGCCACTGACGCCGCCCGACGCGTCGGTCCACCCGCGACACGTGGCGCCCGAGGCCGCCGGCTGCCCCGATGGATCCGTGCCGGTCCAGACCACTGGAACGGTGTCGGGCTGGTGCCCCTGTTCATCGACGACGATCGGGTTGTTGATCGTGCCATCGGTCAGGTCCGCCCAGTGGTCGGCCACCCGGACACCGGAGGTCATCACGAACGGCGCATCGGACCGGGTGAACGTGACGCTGGGCGAGCGGCCGGCATCGTCGCTCAGCCAGGCACGGTAGATCCCGGCGAGCCCCGCGGCGACCGCCAGATCGCTGCACGTCTGGTCCGCCGCCCTCACCCCACCGAGCCCGCCGGTGAACGTTGCGCTCGACACAAACACCACCCGATCCACTGACGGCGCCGCCTCGGTCGGCGCCACCGGGCTCTCGTCACACCCGCCAGACATCATCAGCGCAGCCACCGCGACCACGAATCCGGCATTCCCCGGCCCCCGGGAACAATGCCGGCGCGTTGCACCTGACGCCCCGCCCATCTCTAAGCCCCGGCCCCCAGTCCCCAGCCCCAGCGAGCGGACTGCACCATGGCCGCTCGCTATAGCTCCACATGTCGGAGACGCAGGGCGTTCGAGATGACCGACAGCGAGCTAAGGGTCATCGCCGCACTCGCCCACATCGGGCTGACGAGCAGCCCCAGCACGGGATAGAGCACCCCGGCCGCCACCGGCACGCCGATGCCGTTGTAGACGAACGCCAGGAAGAGGTTCTGCCGGATGTTGCGCATGGTGGCGCGGCTCAGCCGGCGGGCCTGCACGATGGAGCGGAGATCACCGCGCACCAGTGTGATACCGGCGCTCTCGATCGCCACGTCGGTCCCGGTCCCCATCGCGATCCCGACGGCGGCCTCGGCCAGCGCCGGCGCGTCGTTGATGCCGTCGCCCGCCATCGCCACCACTGCGCCCGCCTGCTGGCGCTCGGCGACGATGCGTTGCTTGTCGGCCGGCAGCACCTCGGCCACCACCTCGTCGATGCCCAGGGTCGACGCCACCGCCTCGGCCGTGACCCGGTCGTCGCCGGTCACCATCACCACGCGGAGACCCTCGGCCCGCAGCTGCGCGATCGCCTCCGGCGTCGTGCGCTTCACCGGGTCCGACACGCCGAGCAGCCCGGCCAGCGTCTCGCCGATGGCGACGTGCACGACGGTCTGTCCGTCCCGCCGCAGCTCGTCGGCGCGCGCCCCCAGCGCCATGGTCTCGAGCCCGCGCTGCTCGAGCAACGCTTCGGTGCCCAGGATGACCGGCTGACCCTCTACCGTTCCGGTGACGCCCCGACCGACCTCGGCCTGGAAGTCTGTCGCCTCCGGGACCGTGATCCCGCGGTCCTCGGCCGCCCCCGTGATCGCCGCGGCCAGAGGGTGCTCGCTGCCCCGCTCGAGGGCGGCCGCGACCCGCAGCAGTTCGTGTTCGGCGACCCCGTCGACGGGCAGGACCGCCGTCACCGCCGGCTTCCCTTCGGTCAGCGTTCCGGTCTTGTCGACGATCAACGTGTCCACTCGCTCGAGGGTCTCGAGCGCCTCGGCGTGCTTGATCAGGATGCCGGCGCCGGCGCCGCGACCGGTGCCCACCATCACGGCCATCGGCGTGGCGAGACCGAGCGCGCAGGGACACGCGATGATCAGGACCGCCACGCTGCTGAGGAGCGCCAGCGCCAGCCGCGGCTCCGGTCCCCAGAGGGACCAGCTGATGAACGCCAGCACCGCCACGGTCACCACCGCCGGGACGAAGAACTCCGCCACCCGGTCGGCCAGCCGCTGGATCGGCGCGCGGCTGCGCTGCGCCTCACCGACCATCGTGACGATCTGAGCCAGCAGGGTCTCGGCCCCGACCCGCTCGGCCCGCATCAGCAGCGTGCCGGTGCCGTTCATGGTCGCCCCGACGAGGTTCGCACCCTCGATCTTCTCGACCGGCAGCGGCTCGCCGGTCACCATCGACTCGTCGACGGCGCTGTGTCCCTCGACGACGACACCATCCACCGGCACCTTCTCCCCCGGACGCACACGCAACAGGTCGCCCGGGTGCACCACCTCCAGCGGCACGTCCTGCTCCGTCCCATCGGTGACCCGCCTGGCCGTGGCCGGCGCCAGCCCGAGCAGGGCGCGAATGGCTGCTCCGGTCCGCCCGCGGGCTCGCAGCTCCAGCACCTGCCCCAGCAGCACCAGCACGATGATGACGACCGCGGTGTCGAAGTAGGGTTCGATGCCACCGGCCCTGCGAAACCCCTCCGGAAACAGCCCGGGCGCCACCGTGGCGGCGACGCTGTAGAGATAGGCGGACCCCACACCGAGCCCGATCAAGGTGAACATGTTCGGACTGCGGTTGACGAACGACGCCCACGCCCGCTCGAAGAACGGCCAGCCGGCCCAGAGCACGACCGGTGTCGCGAAGGCCAGCTGCAGCCAGTTCGACATGGCCCGGCCGACCGTCTGACTCACGCGCTCTCCCAGCACCATCTCGGCCATCGCCAGCGCGAACACCGGAAACCCGATGGCCGCGCCGATCCAGAAGCGGCCGGTCATGTCGTCGAGCTCGGGGTTCGGCTGGTCGGTCGGGGCGAGGGTTCTAGCCTCGAGCGCCATCCCGCACTGCGGGCAGCTTCCAGGCTCGGCGCGCACCACCTCCGGATGCATCGGGCAGGTGTACTCGACGGTCGGGAGCAGGGCGGCGGCGCCGAGCTCCGCCTCGAGCGCCATCCCGCACTTCGGGCAGGCGCCCGGCTCCGGTTCCCGCACCTCCGGGTCCATCGGGCAGATGAACCAGGTGTCCGCCGAAGCCTCGGCGGAGGCGGAGGGTGTCGCTTCGGGCGCCGAGGACTCGGGGTCCAGGAACTGCTCGGGGTCGGTTTTGAACGCGGTCTGGCAGCCGCCGCAACAGAAGTAGTAGGTCTGCCCGGCGTGCTCGTGGGTGAACCGGCTCTTCGCCGGGTCGACCTCCATACCGCAGACCGGGTCGCGCATGGTGTGCGTCATGATGTAAGAGAAGGCACCGTAGGGTGGGCGCTACTTTTTACTCCGCTGCGTCCGATCTACCATCATAGCGCTTTGGTCCTGGTAGACCTCGGTCGGCGAGAGGTCACCACGTGCTCACGGTCCTTCACGCCACGCACTGTTCATGGCCATGATTCGGTTCTGCAGGTTCGTGTTCGTCCTCATGGTCCTCGGCCCAATCGATGCGGTGGCGCAGCCACCCTCAGACGACCCGGTCGAGGGGCCGTGGTCGGGCACGGCGGAGGTCTCGCTGATCGCGACGTCGGGCAACTCCGACACTCGCACCTTCGCGCTTGGCGCCGAGGTAACCTACGACCCCGGCGCCTGGCGTTGGCTGGGGCGGATCTCCTATGTAGAAACCGACGCGGACGACCAGTTGAAGGCCCGCTCCGAGAGTGCGCTGGTCGAGATGTCGCGCCCGCTCGCTGAGCGGCTCGAGGCGTATGCCCGCGGCGGCTATCTGCGAGATCTGTTTGCCGGCATCGAGCGCCGGCTCACGACCGAGGGCGGCCTCGCGTACATGGTGATCGCGACCGACCCGCAATCGCTGCAACTGCTGGCCGGGTTCGGGTTCACCCGCGAGCAGCGGATGGTCGGCGACGCCCTGTCGCTGGGTACCGCCAACGTGACCGGCCGCTACAGATGGGCAGTTTCGGAGACGAGCGCGTTGACCGAAGAGGCGTCGTTCGTGGCCGACCTGAACACCGGCGACAACTGGCGGTTCACCAACGAGGTCGCGATCACCGCCGCCGTCGGCGCCCGGCTGTCACTGAAGGTGTCGCACAAGCTGAGTCATCTGAACAGGCCGGTGCCCGGCTTCCGCAAAACCGACACGATCCTGGCGGCGGCGATGGTGGCAAACTTCTAGAGGAGGCTTCGCAACCATCACAAACCCGCTTTCGAGCCGAGCCACTCGTCGCGGAATCGCTGCTGGGCCGGTGTCGGGCGGCGACCGAGTTGTTCGGCCGAGACGAGCTCCAGCGTGGGGTCCGCCTCGACCGTCAGCTGAGTCGTGAGCATCTCGCCGCGCCGCGAGTAGACGAGCGACACCCGCGCTCCAGCGCTGAGATCTCCGAGCACCGCCTCGAGCCTGCGCTCGGACGACAGCGGCCGTCCGTCGAGCGAGACCAGGACGTCGTCGCGCTCCACGCCGGCGTCGTGCAGCGGCGACCCGAAGCCTACCGGCGTCGTGAGCCGCCCGCCGCCGCGGCCAAAGCTCAGCGAGGGCGAGCCCAGCCACGTCTGACCCGGCGCCCGGGGCCGCAGCACCAGCCCGGCCCGCTCGAAGAGCGGCGCATAGTCGATCACGTCGTGCCCGTCGACATACCGGTCGAAAAAATCGTCGGCGAACACCTGGTCGCCGGTCAGCTCCGCGAGCGCCGCGTTGGCGTCGGCCTGAGTGTAGGGTCGCTCCACCACCCCCGGCACCGCGCCGCCGGCGCGTCCGAACCGCTGCCACAGCAGCTGCATGTAGTCGTCCAGCGTCACCTTGCGCGCGGCCTCGTCCTCGTCAGTGGCGCCACGCACCCGCAACAGCAGGTCCAGACCCAACCCGAGGGTTTCGCCCCACGTGTAGTACGAGATGAAGAAATTGCCCCAGTTCGTCCGGTCGAGCGCGCTCGCCGCATCGGTGAACGGCGCCAGCCGGCTCATGTCGACCGCCGAGCGGAACTGCCGTCCAGGACCGAGGCGCACGGTGTCAATGGCGGAGACAAACCGGGCGAGCGTGTTCTCCAGGTCAGCCAGACCGGCGCGCTGTAAGATCAACGCTCCGTAGTAGTTGGTGAACCCCTCCGCGAGCCACAACTCGCCGGACGGATTGACGTCCTCGAAGTCGAACGGCTCGAGCGAGCGCGGGCGGATCCGCTCGACGTTCCACACGTGGAAGAACTCGTGCGAGACCGCACCGAGCAGTCGGGTGTGCCGTGTGCGAAGCGCCCCCGGTGAGCTCAGGACGGTGCTGTTGCGATGCTCCATCGCGTCGCCGCTCGCCGTCGGGAGGTAGTCGGCGATGAACGTGTAGCGGCCGGTCTCGAACGACGGGAACTCGCCGAACACGGTGACCATCTCGGTCACGATCCGCTCGACGTCCCCGGCGAAGCGGTCGAGCTCGGCGTCGGTGCCGTCGTGGTGGAGCGCAACGCGAAACGTCGGGGCATGGTCGGGGTTGGCCGGGTCGGCGACGGTGAAACTCCGCTCCATGAACGCGCTGAGCTCCGCCGGACTGTCGAGCAGATATTGGAGATTCGGCGCCGTGAACGTCAGGGGGTCATCCGATGGGTAGAGCTGGGTCGCCACCCGCCAGTCGCGTCCAGCCGGTGGCTCGAACCGGACGGTGGCCGGTCGCCGCTCGATCCCCACGCCCCACATCAACGAGGCCGGCATGTTCAGGTGCGCGTGGGTGCCGTCGATCCCGAGATAGGTCCCATCGACCCGGTCGCCGAAGACTTTGTAGGTGAACCGGACGGTCCCGTCGTGCCCGGCCACATCCCACCGGGCCATCTTGGACCGCACCGGGTCGAGCTCGTTCCCGTTCCCGTCGAATGCCCGCACCTCGAAGACGTTCTTCGCAAACTCGTGGCGGGCATAGCGCCCGGGCGACGCCGTGCTCATACGCATGCTGAGCGGCTCGGCCGGCAGGCCGCCGGCGGTGACCTCGACCTGCATCCACCGATGCTCGGGTTCAGGGAAGCTCAGTTCATACAGCACCGCGGGGCCGTCGGCGTGGTTCACCCCGGCCTGCCCGCCGGGGCGTGGCCCCGCGAGCCACACGCCGAACGCCACCACCGCCGCCACGCCCACAACGCGACGCACGACCGCCATGCCGCGTAACGGCGATGTCGGGGTCATGCGACCGACTCGAGCACCTGGCTGATGAAGGAGGCTTCGGGGACAGCGCCCAGGATCTCGATGCGGTCGTTGACCACCGTCTTCGGGACACCGGTGACGCGGTACTGCCGCACCAGATCCGGATATTCGACGGCTGCGACTGCCGAGGCGGTAATGTGCGGGCTGACGAGCGCCATGCGATGTGCGAGGCTGACCGCCTTGGGACAGTGCGGTCAGGTGGGGGTGACGAACACTTGGATGTCGATCGGCTGCTCGACCGCCGCGATCAAGGCCTGGCTCTCGTCGCTCAGCCCGGAGTTGCCCGAGGCCACCAGCAGGATCGACTCGACCAGCGAGACCAGCTCGTGCCCGTCGGGGACGCCGTAGAACCGGATGCCGGTGTCGGCCTCCCCCACGACCGCGATGGCCGGCGCGCGCTGGATGCCGTACGCCTCTACCTGGTCCGTGTCGAGCACCAGGTTGAACTCCTCGACGCTGATCTGGTCGGAGAGCGACGCCACCCGGTCGACGATCTGCCGCGCCGGCAGACAGGTCTCGCAGCCAAACGTCTGAGTGAAGAAGACCAGCGTGACCGGCGCCGTGATGTTCGCGAGCTCCGCCTCGAGATCGACCGGTTCGCCTGCGTCTGCGTGCATCTGTCAATTATGGCAGATACGAAGGAGACAGGAGGAGTGCCCTCCCGACTCCTGCCTCCTTTACTTGAACAGGTCGTCGAACGCCTGCTTCGTGCTGCGCGGGCCGGTCACCTCGGAGTGCGTCTGACGCTCGACCGTGATCTGCGGCTCGAAGTACGTGCAGTCGTTGCGCTCATCCTTCGGCGAGACCCGGGCCGTGATCGGCTGCAGGCACTCGAAACGGCTGTCGGGGTCGAACGACGCACACTGACCGCAGGTGTGGAGGGCTGTCCCACAGCTCGGGCAGGTCGTCTCGGCGCCGATCGCCCGTCTCAGCGTCTGCCCGCACCGTGCGCAACGCATGACGTCGTGAAACCCGGGCATGTTCGGCGTCCGGTGCTCGCGATTGATGACGGACCGCGGCGCGCCGTCGCGACGCGCCTTGTTCGGCGCCTGCCGCGGTTCGCGGTCGCGGGGATCGTCCTGGTAGCCGCGCTGCCGGTATCTGCGATCGCTCATGGAGGCACGCTCGTCTCGGGTCTGGTCTCAGGTCTACGCGGGTCTCGCGATTATAGTGTGCCGGGCCGCCGGGGGCTAGAATGGACGGACCTCGTGGTGTTCCGAGCCAGAAGGTCGCGGACAAATTGTCCGGCGTCGTACACAGGCCGCATCCGGCCAGTGCAACGCGCGACGAGGGAGCATACCGGCAGTATTGCCGCCATGATACGTTTCGCTCGCCGCGGTGTCCTGGCCGTCGGGGTGGCGACCCTCACCGCGCACCTGGCCTGCGGAGGGGACGCGGGGCCGGCGCTCCCGCTCGATGAAGGGGTATCTCTGGCGCTGGCCGAGTTGCGCGCTCGGACCCTCTCCGACATCCACTACACCTACCGTCTCCGGGTGCCGCGAGCCCGCGAGATGCCGCTCGAGGGCACGCTCGTGGCCCAGTTCCAGTGGTTCGATGCGGGGGCGAACGACCTGGTCCTGGACTTCAAGGACCCGGCCGCGCGAATCAGGGGAGTGCGGGTGAACGGCGCCCCCGTCGAGTGGGAGGCGAGGCACGACCACGTCGTCGTCCCGGCCGGCGCGCTGACCTCCGGGGACAGGAATCGGGTGAACGTGGAGTTCCAGGCGGGGGACGAGGCCCTCAATCGGAACGAGGACTTTCTGTACACCCTCTTCGTGCCGGATCGGGCGCATTTCTCGCTGCCCCTCTTCGATCAACCTAACCTCAAGGCGCGTTTCTCGCTCACGCTGGAAGTGCCCGACGGTTGGGTGGCGGTGGCCAACGGCGGCGTGACAGAGGAGACCGCCGTGAACGCCTCCGGTGGCGCCGAGCGGGGGACGACCTACCGCTTTGCCGAGACCGAGCCGATACCCACGTATCTCTTCGCCTTTGCGGTCGGCGACTTCCAGATCGCCGTCGCCGCGCGCGCCGGCCGAACCCTGCGGATGTTCCATCGGGAGACCGACGCCGACAAGGTCGCGCGCAACCGGGAGGCGATCTTCGATCTGCACGCCGTCGCGCTGGAGTGGCTCGAGGACTACACGCAGATCGCCTATCCCTTCGGGAAATTTGATTTCGTGCTGATTCCGCCGTTCCAGTACGGCGGCATGGAGCACCCCGGATCCATCTTCTACCGCCAGTCCAGCCTGCTGCTGGACGCCTCGGCGACGCAGGCGCAATACCTCGGGCGGGCGAGCCTCATCGCCCACGAGACGACGCACATGTGGTTCGGCGACCTGGTCACCATGAGCTGGTTCGACGACGTCTGGACCAAGGAGGTGTTCGCCAACTTCATGGCGGCCAAGATCGTCCACCCGTCGTTTCCGGAAGTGAACCACGACCTGCGGTTCTTCCTCGCACATCACGACACCGCCTACCGCGTGGACCGCACGGCGGGGGCGAACCCGATCCGGCAGCCGCTCGAGAACCTGAAGGAGGCGGGCAGCCTGTACGGGCCGATCATCTATCAGAAGGCGCCCATCGTCATGCGCCAGCTCGAGAGACTGGTTGGGGAGGACCTGTTTCGTGACGGGTTGCGAGAGTATCTGCAGACGTTTCGCTATGGGAACGCTAGCTGGCCGGACCTGATCGACATTCTGGACCGGCGCGCCGACGCGGGCCTGGCGGCATGGAGCAAGGCGTGGGTGGACGAGCCCGGTCGGCCGGTCGTGACGACCCAGATGCTGGACGACACGCACCCCGCCGACCGGCTGCAGGTGTCGCAGAACGATCCGGACGACCGGGGTCGCCTCTGGCCGCAGCAGCTCGAGCTGCTGCTGTCCTACGACGAGGGTGACGTCCGGATGCCCCTTTCCCTGTCCGGTGCCAGTGCCTCCCTGGGCTGGGCAGGTCGAGCACGCCCGAATTTCGTGCTGCCCAACGCGTCAGGGATCGAGTACGGGCACTTCCGTCTCGACCCGGAGAGCGTCGACTACCTGATGTCGAACCTGCCCGACCTCGAGGACCCGCTCACGCGAGGCATCGCGTGGGTCACCTTGTGGGACGGCGTGCTGGAGGAAGAGATCGCGCCGACCGCCTGGTTCGAGCTCCTGCTGCGAGGCCTCGCGACTGAGACAGTCGAGCAGAACGCCCAGCAGATTCTCGGGTATCTCGGCACGACATTCTGGGCTTTCCTGGACGACGACCGGCGTCGGGAGAACGCCCCGCACGTCGAGTCGGCACTCTGGGCGGCGCTCGCCGATGCCGCCACACCCACGCTCAGGGCGGCGTACTTTCGAGCGTGGAGGCAGGTGGTCCTGTCCGACGCCGGCCTCGAGCGGATGCGGCGGATCTGGGCGGAACAGGAGGACGTACCGGGGGTGCCTCTGTCGGAGCCCGACTTCATGGCGCTCGCCGAGGGGCTGGCCGTTCGCGGGGTCGCCGGGGCCGAGGACATCCTGGAACACCAGGCCGAGCGGATCGAGAACCCCGACCGCCAGGCCCGCTTCGCCTTCGTGCGACCCGCCCTATCCCTGGACCCGGGGGTACGCGAGGTGTTCTTTGACGGACTGCGCGACCCTGCCAACCGGGAACGCGAGCCCTGGGTGCTCGCGGCGGTGGGCTACCTGCACCACCCGCTGCGGGCCGCGCACGCCCGCCGGTTCGTCCGCCCGAGTCTGGAGCTGGTACAGGAGATCCAGCGCACGGGTGACATCTTCTTCCCCTCGGGCTGGCTGAATGCGACACTGGTGGGGCACAATTCCGCCGAGGTTGCCGACACCGTTCGTGGGTTCCTCGACGAGCTGGGACCGGACTACCCGCGCCGCCTGCGAGAGAAGATCCTGCAGTCCGCCGACATGTTGTTTCGGTCCGCCCGCATATCAGCGCAGTGACGGAGGTAGAACCATGAATTCACGGCGTGTTGTCCAGTCTGGTGCGTTCATCACGCTCGCGACCGCGATCGTTCTGGGGCTCGCGAGCGGCGGCGCCGCCTCGACGGGTACCGGTTCGACCACGTCGTCGACTGTGCAGAACCTGGAGTCGGAGGGGTACGAAAGAGTGCTCCGGCAGCGTCGCAACGGCACATTTACCAAGGCGGGGTGGAACCACTACGGGCCGGGCTACTTCGAGCTCGACGAGCAGACCGGCGTCCTCACCTCCCACGGCGGCATGGGGCTGCTCTGGTACTCAGTGCGGGAGTATGGCGATTTCATCCTCGAGCTCGACTTCATGACGGAGGTCGAGAACGCTAATGCCGGCGTTTTTCTGCGAGTTCCAGGGCCGCCCAGCAGCGACGACTACATCTATCACTCCTGGGAGATCCAGATCGACGACGCCAGCCAGGGCATCCATCAGACCGGCGCCGTCTACGACGCCGAAGCCCCCACCACGCTGGCGTCGAAGGGACCGGGCACATGGAACCACTTCACGATCAGCTTCATGGGCGACCACATCACGGTGGAGCTCAACGGTGAGCCGGTGCTCGACTGGGAGGCCGAGTCTCGGGGGAAGGTCGAGGATTTCGCCGCCCGGGGCTACATCGGCTTGCAGAATCACGACCGCGATATGAAGACGATGTTCCGCAACATCTTCATCAAGTCGCTCGACTGAACCGGCCGCCCGGGACGCACGGCACGGCCGCCTAGACATCTTCGAAAGGTGACACCGTCCCGTTTGGAACAGGTTTTCATCGCCCGCCAGAGATGTCTAGCGGTCGGTGGGTGCAACGCTGGACTTTCACCACGGGCTGCTAGCGATGCGGAGCCGACCGTCGTCTGGGCGGTTTGAGGCGCAGCGGCGCTAGATCGCTTCGATCGCCTGGCGCACCTCGGCGTTGTCGGGCAGGGTGGGGATGTCGTAGACCTTGGCGAACACGACCCGGCCCGACTTGTCGACGACGAAGACCGCGCGTTCGGAGATGCCGTCGTCCCGCAGGACGCCGTAGGCCTGGGCCACGCTGCCGTGCGGGTGGAAGTCGCTCAACAGGTCGTAGGTGATACCGTCCAACGTCTTGGCCCACTCGATCTTGGCCGGCACGCTGTCGACGCTGATGCCAAGCACGTGGGTATCGTGCGCGCCGAACCAGGTCTGGTCCGCTTCGTAGTTCCGCATCTGTGTCGCGCAGACCGGGGTAAAAGCCAGCGGGTGAAAGGCGATGACCACGTGCTTCCGGCCCCTGAAGCGCGACAGCCGCACCTTGTCGCCGCGATGGCTGCCCAGCTCGAAATCGGGGGCCGTCGTACCTACCTGCACGCTCATTGATTCGTTCCCTTCTAACCGCTGAGGACCCGGACCAGAATAGGCATTCACGAAACGGCCGTCCAGTCCTGCGGTCGACACCCGCCGGTTCCGGTTGCGTCCCGACCCCCGGTCACGTAGGCTCTCGGGGTGGGTGCGGTGCGCCCACTCACACCCAACTCGGCGACCCTCGTGTCTTACCTGCGTCGGTGAGACCCAGTGTCGCTGTGTGAGGTCCAAGCATGCCAGCGAGACTTATCTTCCTGCTCCTCGTTCTGTTGCTCTTCTTGGTGGTCCCGTCTGCCGTGAGGCTGCTGACCGAATGGTTCTGGTTCGGCGAGGTCGACTACACGGACATCTTCATCCAGACGCTCACCGCGAAAGCGGGTGTGGGCGGGGTGGTGTTCCTGGTCGCCTTCCTCGCACTGGCCTTCAACTTCCGCCTTGCGCTGCGGCGCGTCACCCAGCCCTACGTGCTGTTCCCGGGCGGGGGCGACATCCAGCCGATCGTGCTCAATCAGCGTCAGTTCAAGCTGCTCGGGACCGGGATCGCGGCGCTGGTCGCGCTGGTTCTGGGGATCTTCGCCTCGAACGAGTGGCTGACCTGGCTGCAGTACCAGCACCAGGTCCCGTTCGGACAGACTGACCCGCTGTTCTTCCGCGACGTCAGCTTCTACGTCTTCACCCTGCCGTTCCTCGCTCTGGCACGGAATCTGGCGCTGGCAGTCGTCGTGCTGTCGCTCATCGGCTCGACCGCCGCCTACGTGGTGTCGGGCACGCTGGCGCTCGACCCGGGCCGCGGCCTGATTGTCGGCGCCGAAGCGCGGCGCCATCTGGGGCTCATCGTCGCCGGGCTCTTCCTACTGCTGGCCTGGGGCGCCTATCTCGACGTGCCGCGGCTCCTGACGACCCCGGCCGGCAACCTCCTTCACGGCGCCTCGTATGTGGACGTCGTGCTGCGCGTGCCGGTGTTCCGCGTGCTGCTGGGGGTAGCGCTGCTCAGCGCCGCGCTCAGCGCCGCGACCGCGTTCACCTCCCGCAACGCGCCGATCATCGCCGCCGTCGGGCTCTACGCGCTGGTCGCGGTGGGCGGCAACGTGGCGGCGCTCGGGCTGCAGCGGCTGGTTGTGACCCCGGATGAGCTGCGGCGGGAGACCCCTTACCTCGAGCACAACATCGCGCTAACCAGGCAGGCGTTCGCTCTGGACCTGCTCGACGCCCGGGAGCTGTCGGGAGACGCGACGCTGACGCGGGCCGACATCGAGAACAACACGGACACGATCAACAACATCCGGCTCTGGGACCACGAACCGCTGCTCGACACCTTCGGACAGATCCAGGAGATTCGCACGTATTACGACTTCGTGTCGGTCGACAACGACCGCTACTTCATCGACGGCGAGTACCGGCAGATCATGCTGTCGAGCCGTGAGCTGAACTCGAACAGCCTGCCAAACCCGACCTGGATCAACCAGCGGCTGCAATACACCCACGGCTTCGGGGTCGCGATGGGCCCGGTCAACCAGGTCACCGAGGAAGGGCTGCCGGTGCTGTTCATCCAGGACCTGCCGCCGACCTCGTCGGTGGACGTCGCCGTAGACCAGCCGAGCATCTACTTCGGCGAGCTGTCGAACGATTACGTCATCGTGAACACCGACACCGACGAGTTCCACTACCCCGAGGGGGACCTCAACGTCTCGACCCGGTATGACGGGACCGGCGGGGTCCTGATCTCCTCGTTTTTGCGCCGGGTGTGGTTCGCGGCCCGATTCCGGTCCATTGACATCCTGCTCAGCAGGCAGATCAGCGCGACCAGTCGGATCCTGTATCACCGGAACATCGTCGACCGCGTGACCGCGATTGCCCCATTCCTCCTCTACGACGACGACCCGTACCTGGTCATCTCGGACGGCCGGCTGGTCTGGATCCAGGACGCCTACACGGTCAGCGACCAGTATCCCTATGCGGCGCGGGCCACCACCGGGGTCAACTACATCCGCAACGCGGTGAAGATCGTCATCGACGCCTACGACGGCACGATGACGTTCTATCTGGCCGACACCGAGGACCCGATCGTCCGGACGCTGCAGGCGATCTTCCCCGATTTTCTGCGTCCGCTCGATGAGATGTCGGACGACCTGCGCCGGCACATCCGCTACCCGGAGGAGCTGTTCTCGCTCCAAACGGGAATCTTCCAGATCTACCACATGACCGACCCGACGGTCTTTTACAACAGAGAGGACCAGTGGGATGTGCCGGTCGTCGACGGCGAGCAGATGCAGCCCTACTACACGATCATGCGGCTGCCGGGAGAGCCCCGCGCCGAGTTCATCCAGATGCTGCCGTTCACGCCGATCGGCAAGAACAACCTGGCGGCGTGGATGGTGGCGCGCAGCGATGGTGATCAGTACGGCAAGATGTTGGTGTTCCAGTTCCCCAAGCAGAAGGTGATCTTCGGACCGAACCAGATCGTGGCCCGCATCAACCAGGACCAGGTCATCTCGCCGCAGCTCACGCTCTGGAACCAGCAGGGATCAGAGGTCATCCAGGGCACGCTGCTCGTGATCCCGATCGAGGAGGCGTTGCTCTATATCCGTCCGCTCTATCTGCGAGCATCCGGCGGACGCATCCCGGAGCTGAAACAGGTAATCGTGGCGTATCAGAACCAGATCGTAATGGAGCCAACGCTAAACCAGGCGCTCGACCGGCTGTTCGGGTCGGGGGTCAGGTCGGCGCCGGGCGCGCTGACGGCTGGGGCCGTGGTGGCCCAGCTGGACGCGCCGCGACCGGCCGACGCGGCGGCGGCGACCCCGAGCGCACCGGGCGGCACCGGCCCGCTGGTGGCGCAAGCGAGCGAGCACTACCAACGCGCGCTGGAGGCGCAGCGCGACGGCAACTGGGCGCTGTACGGGCAGGAGATCGAACGGCTGGGTGAGGTGCTCGCCCAGCTGGGCACGGGGCCTTGAGCAGCGTGTGCTCAAGGAGGCAGGAGGCAGCCCCTCGACAACAACACTGTGTTGCACTGCTCAGGATGAGCGCGGTGGGACGGGAGAAAGCTGGAGGGCTTCGCCAGCTTCTGTTCCACCGCCAAGCATCGGATGAACCGACCTCGAGGAGAAGTGGGAATGAAGGCTACAAGTCTTGCCGTCGTGCTGGCTGTGGGTGTGGCTGTTGCGGTGGGATGCGGCGGCGAGCCGGAGGCGCCGCCGGTCGAGATCACACCGGGGCTGCAAGCGTTCGTCGGGGCGCGGATCATCGATGGCACCGGCGACGCTACGGTCGACGATGGCGTGCTGGTGGTCCGCGACGGCCGGATCGAGACGGTCGGCGCGCGTGACGCGGTCGACATCCCGCCCGACGCCGAGCAGATCGACGTCACCGGACGCACCATCATGCCGGGGCTGATCAACGCGCACGGACACGTCAACCCATCTCCCTACACCGAGGAATCTGTCGAGAGCCAGCTCGCGCTCTACGCGCGTTACGGCGTGACGACCGTGTTCAGCCTCGGTGGCGATGGACCGGAAGGGATGGCGGTTCGCGATCGCCAGGACACACCCGGCCTGGACCGCGCGCGGCTCTTTGTGGCCGGGCCGGTCGTGACAGGTGACACCCCCGAGGAAGCGGTGGAGGTCGTGAACGCCGTGGCCGACAGCGGCGCCGACATCGTGAAGATCCGGGTCGACGACAACCTGGGTGCCTCGACGAAGATGACCCCGGAGGTGTACCAGGCGGTCATCGAGACCACGCACCAGCGCGGTCTGCGGCTGGCGGCGCACCTCTACTACCTGGAGGACGCCAAGGGACTCCTCGAGGCGGGCGCCGATCTGATCGCCCACAGCGTGCGTGACGCCGAGGTGGACGACGAGATGATCACGCTGCTCCGCGACTCGGGGGTCTGCGTCTGTCCGACCCTCATGCGCGAGGTGTCAACCTTCGTCTACGAGTCGCGACCGGACTTCTTCGATGACCCGTTCTTCCTGCGAGATGCCGACCCCGCGGACATCGAGGCATTCTCGGCGCCCGCCTTTCAGGAGCGGTCCCGAAGCCGCAGCGCACAGATCTACAAGGCGCAGCTCGAAGTGGCCAAGCGCAACGTGAAGACGTTGTCCGACGCCGGCATCCCGATCGCGATGGGCACCGACACGGGTCCGACGGCACGGTTCCAGGGCTACTTCGAGCACGGCGAACTCGCGCTAATGGTCGAGGCTGGACTGACACCGATGCAGGCGATCGTCGCGTCCACCTCCGACGCCGCTCGCTGCATGGAAGTCGACACCGACCTGGGCTCGCTGGAAACCGGCAAATGGGCCGATTTCCTGGTGCTGGGCGCCAACCCGCTCGACGACATCGCGAACACGCACTCGCTCGAGACGGTCTACATCGCAGGCAACGCGGTGCCCGGGGTCTGACGGCCGAAGGAGTCAGAAGGCAGGAAGCAACGCCGCCAGACGGATGCCCCGCCTGGAAACCTGGCAGACGGATGAATCACGACCAGGGTCGGTTTTCCTGGTGAGGCGTTCGCCTGGCAAGGCGCGACGAGAGAGCAGCCAGGCGGGCGCGTCACCAGGAAAACCTAGTGCGTCATCGCGTGCAGCAGCACGTTGATGCCGAGCGCATAGCCGTCGGGCGAGAACGCCTCGAAGAACCCCTGGTCCTCACCCTCCCGTTCCCAGGCGTCCTGGATGTCGGTGTTGTGGGTCATCGCGACCATGATCCGGCCGTCCTCGTCCTGTATGACGCGGAAGTGTGGCTCCGCACTGTCGGCGCCGCGCTCGGAGGTCCCGCCGGTGCTGCGCCAGAAACCGATGTTGGAAATCTGCGGAATCTCCCAGATGTAGAACATCCCGTGGAACAGCGGATGGTCGAGGGGGAGGTCGACGATCGGGTATTGCGCGGGTGGTAGCACCTTGCTGATCTCCGCCACCCATTGCTCCCACTCCAGCGTGCCCCAGAAATCGTCGGCCCACAGAAACCCACCCTTCAGCAGGTACTCGCGTAGCCGCAGGGCTTCCTCCTCCGACAGCAACATCGTCCCGACCGCCGAGGCGATGACAAACGGACAGCTGAACAGCGCGTCGTCGGTGATCGGCACCGTCCAGTGGTTCGGCTCGCCCTGGTCATCGAAGTTGACCGAGGTGGAGGTCAGCTCGGACAGCCGCACCATGAAGTTGATGTCGGCGAATGGGTAATCGGTCGACCAGCGCCCGCGACCCCACTGGCCGCTCTGATACATGAGCCGACAGAACGAGAACCCGTTGTCGGCCTGGCCGGGTGGCTTCAGGCGGGGAAGATAGCGGGACCGTCCGTAGCCCCACTGACCGAACGCCACGGAGGCGATCGCCAAGGCAGACAGCATCCCGATCACGATTCGCCGGCGCTGCATCAGTCTTGTGGTGCCTCCCTCGCGGGCTTCATTGTGACATCTTCCTGTGTCGGCTCGGCGTTCGCCGCTACAATTAGGACGCGGGTGGGCATCGCACAGCTAATCCCGCCAGGTCCCTACGTTCCCGGTCGGGACAGAAAGAGTGAAAGCGAGGTGCACATGACGTCTCGAACCTGCGTCTCATTGGTTGCTGCGGTGTGCGTGCTTGGAGCAGCGACGCTCGCTCACGGCCAGGCAGCCGGAACTTGGGAGCCGCCGCGGCTCGCGGATGGACAGCCGGACATCAACGGCATGTGGAACAACGTCGGCTCGTCGCACGTGCCGCTCGAGCTGCCCGCCGATCTGGTTGGCAAGACGCTCACCGCGGAGGAACGTCTCGAGCTGTTCACGGCGCGGTCCGACCGTGCCAAGGCGGTCGAGTGGAACGGACACGAGAACAGCCGGGGCGTCGGCGCCTACGCGAACTACTGGTTCGACTGGTTCTGGAAGGAGCCGGTCGCCGGCGACGCGCCGGCGCTGGTCATCCATCCCCCCGACGGGCAGGTGCCGAACCTGACCGAGCAGGCGCGGGACAGCGTCCGCTACTATCGCGAGCACCTGCACGATACCTTCGCGAACATGGAATCGGGCGACCGCTGTCTGTCACGCGGTGTCTTCGGCATGATGATGCCGACCGCCTACAACAACGGCAAGCTGTTCGTGCAGGCGCCCGGCGTCGTCATCATTCACAGCGAGATGATCCACAACGCCCGGGTCATCCCGATCGACGCCGGCCCCCATACCCACTCGAACATCACGCAGTGGGAGGGCAACCCGCGCGGACACTGGGAGGGCAACACCCTGGTCGTCGAGTCGACCAACTTCAAGGCGGTGGGCAACATGCGGGCACCCGGGTCGCGGGCGCCGCAGCACGAGGGGCGGCGCATGGTGGAACGGTTCTCCTTTGTCGACGAGAACACCCTGAACTACGAGCTGACCGTCGACGACCCCAACACCTACGCGGAGCCGTGGACCGTCGCGTTCCCCTACAAGCGGGACAACGCCTACCAGCAGTTCGAGTACGCGTGCCACGAGGGCAACTTCGCGGTGCCGAACTCGCTGAGCGGCGCGCGAGCGCAGGAAGCCGGCGGGCAGTAATGCGACGCGGTCGACGTCGACCGGGAATGCCGGACACGGTGATCGCGCTCGCGGCCGCGAGCGTCGTCGCTGTCGCGAGCGGGGCGGCGACACCGGCCGCCGCGCAGCAGGGCTCGACCGACTGGGCCAGCCAGAACCTCAACCTCCACAACAACCGGTTCGCCCCGTTGGACGAGGTCAACACCACCAACGTGGACCGCCTGACCGCGCGGTGGACCTACGAGGTGGGACCGACCGACAACATCACCCAGGCCACACCGCTGGTGGTCGATGGGGTGATGTATCTTCATTCGCGCGCGACGCTCTTCGCTCTGAACGCCGCAACCGGTGAGGAACTGTGGACCGCGACACTGGACGAGGGCCCCGAGGCCGCCGGCCCCGTCCGCGGGCCGACGTTCGCCAACGGCCGGATCTACGCCTATCGCGGCGCGGATCTCTATGCGATGGACGCCGACACGGGTGCGCCGGTCGAGTCGTTCGGCGAGCAGGGTGTGCTGCCTGTCGTCAGCTCTGCACTGCAACTCAAGTATCCCGACGATTACCCACCGACATTGGACCCGGTCAGTATCGGCTACCGCATCACCACGCCACCCGCCTACCACGATGGCACGCTCTATGTCGCCGCGGCGCTGTCCGAGGGCCACATCCCGGGTGGGCTAGTTATTGCGACCAACGCCGACACGGGTGAGATCACGTGGGTGTTCAACACGGTGCCACAGGGCCCTCAGGATGACGGGTGGGAGATTGCGCGAGACACGTGGGGCACCGGCGCGCGCGCCGGTGGCGGTATCTGGACCCAGCCTGCGATCGACCCGGACCTGGGACTGGTCTACGTCAACGCCGGGAACCCGTCACCGGACTACGACGGCTCGGCGCGAGTCGGGAAGAACCTCTTTTCCAATAGCACCATCGCGCTCGACCTCGAGACCGGCGCGCTGCGCTGGTATTACCAGGCGGTGCATCACGACCTGTGGGACTGGGACCATGTGACCGGCCCGGTGCTCTTCGACGTGACCGACAATGACGGCACGCTCATCAAGGGCGTCGCCGCGGCCGGCAAGAACTGTCTCTTCTATATGTGGAATCGCGAGACCGGCGCGCCGCTGCATCCGATGGTGGAGACCGTGGTCCCCACCGAGACTGACGTCCCGGGCGAGCACGTCTGGCCGACACAGCCGATCCCACACAACGCCAGCGGCGTCCCGATGACCCCGCTCTGCGCCACCTTCGTCGCGCTCTCGGACCCGGAGCTGGCCCGTCGTTCGAGCCAGCTCTACACGCCGTACTGGGTATCCAAGGCCGTCATCGTGCCGCATGGTGGCTCGAGTTTTGGATCGCCGGCATTCAGCCCGCGCACCGGATTGGTGTATGTCACAGGGAAGAACGGGGCCGTTGCGCTCGTCGTCAACCCCGTGGGTGACACGCTCGAGCCGGGACCGGACTCGCGTGGACACACGGACAGTTTTTCCGATCTGGACCGCATCAGCGAGGACTATCCGCCGAGCGTCACGGTCTCGGCGTATGACCCGGTGACCGGCGAGCAAGTGTGGCAACGGGTGCTGCCGGCCCGGTCCTCGATCGGTGCCAGCGGCAACATGGTGACGGCCGGCAACCTGGTCTTTCAGGGCGTCGAGGACGGCGGGCTCTACGCGCTCGACGCCGAGACGGGCGAGGAGCTGTTCCGGTTCGATGCGCCGCGCCCCATCAGGGCGAGCCCGCTGACCTACCAGGTGAACGGCACGCAGTATGTGACTGTGGTCGCGACCACTACCGTGGTCACGCTTGCGCTCCCGTAGCAGTCCGTGGTGAAACCCCTAAAAACAGGGCCCCGCTACACGGGGGCTAGACATCTGGCATGGCGACACAACTTGAGCCACTCGTGACGATGTCGCCCTTAGGAGATGTCTAGCTCCTCGACCACGGTGATAAGCGCGGACAGGTCGTCGCGCTCCCTCCCCCGCCCGATCAGGGCGTTGACAAACTGCATGGTCAGCGCCGCAGCCGGGAGCGCCGCGCCGCGCTCGTGGGCCAGCCCGAGGGCGATGTCGAGGTCCTTGTGGTAGAGCCGAGACTCGATCCCCGCGCCGAAGTTGCGTGACGCCATCCGGGCGCCGAACAGATCCAGCACCCGGCTCGACGCCATGCCGCCCATCATGACCTGCCGCACGCGCTCGACATCCAACCCGCACCGCCTCGCCAACGTCAGCGCCTCGGCCACGCCCTGCGCGGTCACCAGCAGCGCGAGCTGATGACACGCCTTGGTCGTCTGGCCGGCGCCGGACTCACCCAGATGGATAACGGTGGGACCGAGCAGCGCTAGCAGGGGACGGACGCGTTCCAGCGCGGCCGACGGGCCACCCACCATCATCGTCAACGCGGCGTCTCGGGCGCCCTGCGGCCCGCCCGAGACCGGCGCGTCCAGCATGTCGATGCCCCGGTCGTCCAGCGTCTGCGCGATCCGGCGGGTCGCGGTGGGGTCGATCGTGCTCATGTCGATGACGACCGTGCCGCGCCGAGCTCCGTGGATGATGCCGACCCCGTCGGCGCCCAGCACCACCGCCTCGACGTCGCTCGTGCCGGTGACCATCGTGAAGACGACGTCACTCCGCTCGGCCACCGCTGCCGGGGTGGGACAGGCGGTGGCGCCGTGGTCGACCAGCGGCAGGGCCGCCTCCGCGCGCCGGGCGTACACCGACATGGCGTGTCCGCCGTTCATCAGACGGAGCGCCATCGGGCGCCCCATCGTACCGAGACCGATGAAGCCGAGCTGCATGGACGGATCCCCCCAGTAGTCAGGAGTCAGCAGTCAGGACAGAAGGCAGATCGGACGGCTGTGCCGTCGTCGAGAAGCGCTCGTCCTCGACTGTCGTTCCGGCGTTGTATCCATCGCAACGGGACAACGCGGGCCATTCTGAAGGGAGGCTGGCAAAGCCGTCCGGGATCATGCAGCGCCTTCTCCCTACGGCAATCCCAGCGCCACCCATTCGGCCGGATAATCTTGCCCGCCGATCGGGACGACGATGTATTGCTTGCCGTCGTTGAGATAGGTCATCGGACCGCCTGTCGTGCCGGCCGGGAGGTTGGTCTCCCAGACCACGCTGCCGGTCGCTTTGTCGTAGGCGCGGAACGCCGAGCCCCACATGTTCTCCTGGATGCCGCCGAACACATTGCCGCCCTCACCGATGAAAAGCAGCGTCGCCGTCACCAGCGCCACCGGCCGACTCGCGATGCCGAGGGGCGGCAGGTCGAGTCCACGTAGCGCGTCGTGGTCACGGAGACCACCGCCATTCGCCACCTGCCACGCGTGCTCACCGCGGCTGAGGTCAATTGCCGTGATCCGACCCCAGGGGGGCTTGATCAGCGGGATCCCGTCCGGATACGGCGCGTCGCGATTCGGGCTGTAGTACGCCATCTCCGTGTTTGGGCGATCCGAGGCATCCGCCAGCCGATAGACCCGCGGGACGACATGCGAGAAGGCGTAATACAGCCCGGTCTCCGGGTCGAAGGCGCCGGTGTTCCAGTTGCCGGATCCCCAGGAGCCCGGCAACGCGAGGGTCCCCCGCGTGCCGCCCGGCTCGTCGCTGACGACCGAGGGCGGCGTGAAGATCGGGCCGACGACGAACGTGTCGACGATCTCGGCCGCCCGCGCCGCCAGCTCCGGCGTGAAGTCGATGATGTCGTCCGCGGTGACGCCCTGGTGGGCGAACGGAGGCGGCCTGGTCGGAAACGGCTGGGTCGGCGACGCCTGTTCGCCCGGCACGGCGGACGGCGGCACCGGCCGTTCCTCGATCGGCCAGACCGGCTCGCCGGTTTCACGGTCGAAGACATACAGGAAGCCGGTCTTGCTCGGCTGCATGACCGCCCGGATCCGGCGGCCGTCGACCGTGATCTCCCCCAGCGTCGGCGGACCGATCGTGTCGTACTCCCACAGGTCGTGATGCACCATCTGGAAGTGCCAGACCCGCTGGCCGGTCTCGGCGTTCAGCGCGACCAGGCTGTTTGAGAACAGGTTGTCTCCCGGCCGGTGCCCACCGTAGTAGGCGGCGGTCGGCGCGGTAAGCGGGACATAGACGAAACCCAGTCGCGGATCCGCGCTGAGACAGCACCAGGCCCCCAGGTCGCCCGACTCGGTGAGAGACCCGGCACCCCAGGTGTCGGCTCCGAGCTCTCCCGGCCGCGGCACGACATGGAACGTCCAGCGCAGCGCGCCGGTCCGCACATCGTAGCCGCGCACATTTTCCGGCACGCTGCCCTTCCACCGCACACCGCTGTCGCCGGCGCCGTCGACAGTGCCGGCCACGACAACGACGTCGCCCACGACGATCGGGCTCGAGCCGCCGTTGGCACGCCGCGCCCTCTCCGGTGTCAGGTCGACGCGACCACCATCGCCGAAGCCCGGGATCAACCGGCCCGTCCGGGCATCGAGCGCATAGAGGTGGGTGTTGCGCAGGGAGAAGATACGACGGTCCGACCCGTCGGCCCAATAGGCCACACCGTGCGCGGCCCGGCCCGCGACTCCCTCCAGGGTGGGAGTCAGCGGGCGTTGCATCCAGACGGTCTCACCGGTGCCCGGGTCGAACGCCTCGACCAGCCCGACGGCGTTCGACGCATAGAGGATGCCGTCAACCATGATCGGGGTCGACCGCAGATAGTTCGAGGGGCGCAGCTCCGGAAACGCCTGGGTGAACACGGCGTCGATCGCCGGCCGACGCCACAGCACCCGCAGGTTGGCCACGTTACGCTGGTCAATCTGGTCGAGCGGCGCGTATCGAGTGAAGGCGCGGGTCCCGCCGAAGTAGGGCCACTCCCCGGATGGGGTCTCGCCGTCCTGCGCTGACCCGGCGATGGTCGCCAGACCCGCCAACCCGACAACGAGCAGGACCCCGACACGGGGCCGGGCAAGCGACATCGCTACTGCCTCCTTACTCGACCGTACCGAGGGGGTACCCGGGCGCCGCCTTGATCTCCTCGATCTGGTGGATGTGCCGCTGGTTGTGCAACGGGATATAGAGCAGCCACTGATAGGCATTGAGGGTACCGAACACCGGGCGATGATGGTCGAGCGTGCGCGCCTTGAGCGGGTCGGGGGTCGTCTCGGCGAAGGCGAGGGACCGGGCCCGCCGCTCGCGGTAGACCCGGAGCGCTTCCTCGCGCCCCACCCTGCCGGTCGGCACCACCCTCTCGGGGGCGTCCCGCGGCGTGCCGCGGTCGCGCAGCATCTTCTCGATCAGCCCGTCCTTCCCGGTGGTGGCGGATTGCCAGTCCGGGTTCGTCTCCATGTCGAGCGCCCGCTCGACGCGGCCGAACAGCCCACGCTCAACCAGTCCGAGGTGCTCGGCGATCAGCCCGATCGACCACCGGTCCGGCCCCGGCCGGAAGTCCCACTGGGCGTCGGTCACCGGCTCGACCGTCGCGAGGAAGTCGTCGCGGGTCTGCTGCAGTAGCCGCACCACGCGCGCGCGTTCAGCGTCGGACATGTACGGGGCTGTCATTCTCGCGTCTCACTCCCCTCCCACTCCGCGCTTCTTCCAGTAGCGCGCGAGACCGAGCCAGCCCTGCCAGAGCGGGGCCGCCTGGTCGTACCGCGCGGCGGCGCTGTCGGGCATGTGCCGCTGCAGATACCGACGGGCCTCGTCGGTGAACAGATTGACCCGTTCCTCGTCTGTCACGTCCCGCTCGACGATCGTCTTCGCCAGCGCCGCGATGCCATCGAGATGCTCAACCAGGCTGGCCAGGTGTGTCGCCGGGTCGCCGTGAGGGCCGAAATGAGTGATGAAAAGCGTCTCGGCCCCCCACCGGTCGATCAGCGCCACGCTCGCCTTCCAGGCGTCGATGTCGATGTCCGGTGGCGGCGTCGGCGGCATGACGAACAGATCGGCGCCGGTGCGAATACCGGCCGTGTCCCCGACGAACGCCACCCCGCTGGACCGGTCGAAGAAACTGACGTGGTGCGAGGCGTGACCTGGTGTGTAGGCCACCTCGAAATCCCGGTCGGCCACCGAGATCCGCTCACCGCCACCGAGGATCTGCACGTTGTCCCGCGGCACCGGCAGAAACTCGCCCCACAACCGGTCCATGTCGTCGCCATAGAGCCGGCTCGCGCTGCGCAACAGCTTGGTCGGGTCCACCATGTGCGGTGCGCCCCGTTCGTGCACGTACACCTGGATGTCGGGGTTGTCCCGCACGAGCGTGCCGGTGGCGCCGGCGTGGTCGAGGTGAATGTGGGTCAACAGCACGGTCCGGACATCGCCGATCGCGATGCCGTGTTCCCTCAGCATCCCGCGCAACGTGTCGAGACAGGTCGAGGGTCCCGGGTCGACCAGCGCCACACCGGCTGGGCCCTGGAGCACGGCGGTGGCGATGACTCGAGGATGCTCGAGGAACATGAGATCGCCATACGTGATGCCGCGTGCAATGGTCTGCATAGAGCTGGGATCATACTATGTGGGCCAGGCTGTTAGACCTCTCGAGCGGGACGTTCAACGCGGATTCTCCAGGTCTAGCAGCCGCTGCCGCGCTTGACCTATCGCGCGCTCCATAGTCTGATCGGCTAGTGTTCTGCCTTAGAGGTTCGGTGCGTGAGTCCCGGCGCGCGGCGCCCGGGTGGCAAGGCGCGACGAGGGAGTATGCCGGCAGTATTCGACCGAGGAGCAACGCCGCCAGGCGGGATGCCCCGCCCAGGAATCATGTGGCGAACCTCTGAGACAGGACACTCAGATGGCACCTGACCCGCACACTGACCACGGGGTCCTCGAGGAGACCCGGCAGAAGACCCGGAAGCCGACGCTCTACAAGGTCATCCTGCTGAACGACGACTACACTACGATGGAGTTCGTGCTGCAGGTTCTGGAGACCGTGTTCCACAAGACACCGGCAGCGGCCCACCGGGTCATGATGCAGGTGCACCTCGAGGGACACGCTGTGTGCGGGGCCTACAGCTACGAGGTGGCCGAGACCAAGGTCGCGACGGTCCAGGACCTGGCCAAGCAGGACGGTTTTCCGCTGCAGGCGACGCTCGAGGAGGAATGACAGCAACCTATGTTCAGCGCTGCGCTCGAACTGATTCTCAACGTCGCCTATCGGGAGGCCGCGGCGCGGCGGCACACGCATCTGACGCTCGAGCACCTGCTCTACGCCCTGGCGCACGACCCCGACGGTGAGAAGATTCTGGCCGCGTGCGGCGGTGACCTGCCGGCGCTCCGACATTCGCTCGACGAGTTTCTCGGCACCCTCGAACAGTTTTCCCGCGGCGCGCGTGGCCGGGAACCGGACCAGACCCTCGCGTTCCAGCGGGTCCTGCAAACTGCGGTCTTGCACGTGCAGAGCGCCGGCAAGGACGAGGTCCGGTTCGGGGACGTGCTCGCGGCCATTCTCCAGCAACCGAACTCCTACGCGGCGGAGCTGCTGCAATCGCAGGACATCACACGGCTCGACGTCCTGAACTACATCTCGCACGGCATCTCGAAGATACCGACCGTGGCGGGCGACGGCGCCGCGACCGGATCGGCCGACGCGGGCGCCGGGCCGGATGGCCCCGCCCCGTCTCGCGACCCGCTCACGGCGTTCGCCGTCAATCTGACCGACCGTGCCACACGCGGCCAGCTCGACCCGCTGATCGGACGCACCGAGGAGCTGCAGCGTACGCTCGAGATTCTCTGCCGGCGGCGCAAGAACAACCCGGTGTTCGTCGGCGATGCCGGTGTCGGCAAGACCGCCATGGCCGAGGGGCTGGCGTGCCGGCTGCTCGAGGACGACGTGCCGACGCAGCTGCGCGGCGCGGAGGTGTTCGCGCTCGACACGGCGGCGTTGCTCGCCGGCACCCGGTTCCGCGGCGATTTCGAGGAACGGTTCAAGGCGGTGGTCGACGCGCTCGCGGGGCGCCCGACACCGATTCTGTTCATCGACGAGGTCCACACGACGGTCGGGGCCGGCGCGACGACCGGGGGCACCATGGACCTAGCCACGCTGATCAAACCGGTCCTCGCGGCAGGCGAGCTCCGGATCATCGGCTCGACCACGTTCGACGAGTTCAAGCACATCGAGCGGGACCGGGGGCTGGCACGCCGGCTCCAGAAAGTGGTCATCGAAGAGGCGAGTGTCGACGAGACCGTCGAGATTCTCAGGGGGCTGCGATCGCGTTACGAGGAGCACCATCGCGTGTCCTACACCGAGGGGGCGCTGAAGGGTGCGGCCAAACTGGCCGGCCGCCATCTGCGTGACTCACGGCTCCCGGACAGCGCCATCGACGTGATCGACGAGGCGGGTGCCAGGATGGCCGCGACCCTGACCGACGTCGTCGCGCGGGTACCCGCCGCCGCGACCCGCCACCGTGTAACGGCGGCCCACATTCAGCGCGTGGTCGCCCGGATGGCCCGCATCCCGGAGAAACAGGCGTCCAGCTCGGACAAGGAACGACTGCGCACACTCGACGACGCGTTGCGCCGTGTGGTGTTCGGGCAGCACAACGCCGTCGCCGCCGTGGTGACCGCGATCAAGCGCGCGCGGGCCGGGCTCGGTCAACCGGACCATCCGGCCGGCTGCTTCCTGTTCACCGGACCGACCGGGGTCGGGAAAACCGAGCTGGCCAAGCAGCTGGCCATCCACCTGGGGAACGAGTTCATCCGCTACGACATGAGCGAGTACATGGAGAAGCATGCCGTGGCACGACTGATCGGCGCCCCACCCGGCTATGTGGGCTTCGAGCAGGGAGGGCTGCTCGTCGACGCCGTGCGGGCACACCCCTACGCCGTGCTGCTGCTCGACGAGATCGAGAAGGCGCACCCGGACGTCTTCAACATCCTGCTCCAGGTGATGGATCACGCGACCCTGACGGACAATAACGGCCGGAAGGCCGATTTCAGGCAGGTCGTCGTGATCATGACCTCGAACGCCGGGTCGCGCGAGTTGAACACCGCGCCGATCGGCTTCAGCGAGGACCAGGCGGCCGGCGGCAAGGGCCGTACGAAGGCGGCCATCGAGCGCGTCTTCAGCCCGGAGTTCCGTAACCGGCTGGACGCCATCGTCTTCTTCGACAGTCTGGCGCCGGAGGTGGTGGAGACGATCGTCGAGAAGTTCGTCCTGCAGCTCGAAACCCAGCTCGCGGAGCGTCACGTGGCGATCACGCTGGAGCCGGACGCGCGCGCCTGGCTGGCAAAGAAGGGGTACGACCCCAAGTTCGGCGCCCGCCCGCTGGCGCGGCTGATCCAGACCGAGGTACGCGACCCGTTGACCAACGAAATTCTCTTCGGCCGTCTGGAACATGGCGGCACCGTGCGGATCGGCCTCACGGACGACGCGCTCCGCTTCGAGGTCGACCCACGAGCACAAACCAACGACAGCGACGACGACGAGTGACCGGGCCTCCCCCCCCCGGGGCCGACTTAGTGGTCCCTGGCATAGGTACGGCCACGCACCGAGGGCCGCCGCGATCAACGTGGCATTCGCCTCGCAAGACGCGACGAGGGAGCATCCCGGTGGTATGCGACCGAGGAGCAACGCAGCCCAGGCGGGATGGCCCACCCGGAAGGTGCCTTGCAAATGACCCGGACAGGCCTCTAGTTGGTGGTGTCGGGATCGAGCGCCAGCACGAGATCCTGCAGCCGCTCGATGTCGGTCTGCGCGGCATGCAGAATCGCCCGGCGTTCCTGGAGCGTTGGGGTCGACCAGTCCTCGCCGTCGAGCTTGACCCGCCCGTCAGGCTCGTAGTCCACGAGCACCGTGTCCATTGTCTCGATGTAGAGGCGCATGTCTCAAAACCCAACGGGAGCCAAGAAGTCGGGCGTATCGGCCCGGTTTCCAACCCAGGTCCTTACATCCCGGCAGCGGTCGACGCGCGTTGCGCATCGTCGACCGCGACGACGAGCGCGGTCATCTGATGCTCGGTGATCGCCGAGGCGAACGCGTAGTCGATGTTGACCCCGGCTGCACTCAGCATCCGGGTGGCCGACCCGATGGCACCGGGCCCGTTCGGTAGCTGGATGTACAGGACGTCCCGCTCCCCGAGCGCGTAGTCGCGGCCGCGCAGCAGACCGGCGGCGTGCACAGGGTTGTCGGGCACGAGGTGCAGCACACCCGAGCTCTCGAGATTCATCGCGAGGACGTTGACCCTCTCGTCGGCCAGCACCTGACACAGTCGCGCCAGCGCGCCCGGTGTGTTCTCCAGTCGCAGCGTAAGCTCCGTGCGGATCGCCATGCCGGGAGGATACCACCGAGGAGACAGGAGACTGTCTCCCTGTCTCCTGACTTCTTCGAGCATCAGGGTGTGCGCTAAGATGACCGGATGGCTATGCGTGCGCCTACACCGATCGCCGTCGGCAGCCGCCTGAGACACTTCGCCTACGCCATCCGCAACGTGGTCGCGGAGGCCAAGAAGGTCGAAGAGAGTGGGCGCCCAGTCACGTATCTCAACATCGGGGACCCGGTCGCCTTCGGCTTCCGCACGCCGCCGCATCTGGTCGATGCGGTGGAACGGGCGATGCGGGACGGCGCAAACGGGTACACGCCGGCCGCTGGCATCTGGAAGATACGCGAGGCGGTGGCCGCCGCCTACGCGGCGGCGGGGATGCCGATCGCGCCAGACCGCGTCATTCTGACCTCGGGCACCTCGGAGGGCATCGAGCTGGCGTTGTCGGTGCTGGTCGACACGGGCGACGAGGTCCTCGTGCCAGTTCCCACCTACCCGTTCTACACGGCGATGTTGGCCAAGCTGGGCGCCCGCAGTGTGACCTACCGCACCGACCCGGACAACGCGTGGATGCCGGACCTGGACCACATCGAGAGTCTGATCGGACCGGCGACCCGCGCGATCGTCATCATCGACCCCAACAACCCGACCGGCGCCGTCTACTCGACCGAGACCCGCCGTGCGCTGGTCGAGCTGGCCGAGACACACGGCATCGTGATCCTGGCCGACGAGGTCTATGCGGACCTCGCCTACGACGAGCCGGTGCCGCCGATCGGGGCGTTGGACCCCGACGCGCCGGTCATCTCCTTCTCGTCGATCTCAAAGACCTATCAGGCGCCCGGGTGGCGCGCCGGCTGGCTCGGCGTCAGCGGTGGTGGACGGCTCGACGCGGTGCTCAGCGCGATCAACGAGCTGGCTGACGGCCGGCTCTGCAGCACCGGTCCGATGCAATTCGCGATCATGGCGGCGTTGACCGGCAACGACGACCACAAGGCAACCTTCGTCCACGCGCTGCGCGAGCGAGCCGAGGTGACAACCAGGCGGTTGAACGGCATCGAGGGCATCTCGTGCGTCCCGCCACGCGCGGCGTTTTACGCGATGCCGAAGGTCGAGCTGCCACCCGGCCGCACCGACGAGGACTACGTGGTCGGGCTGTTGCGCGCCACCGGGCTGTTGTGTGTCTATGGCTCGGGGTTCGGCACCGCACCCGGCGACGGCTTCTTTCGTATCGTCTTCCTGGCGGCACCACCGGAGCTCGAGGCGATTTACGACACGATCGCGGCCTTCACAGAGCGGTTTCGCGCGAGAGGCTAGTGCGTGTTTTTCAGACAGGACACGGTGTCATGATTCGGCGTCTCCTCGTGGTGCTGGTCTCGGTGTCGGCGCTGGGGGACCCCGTCGCGGCGCAGACCGCCGAGGCACCCGTCTACGCGTCGCTGGTCGAGGCGCTCGAGCGGGCGGTGCTGGCGGGTGACTCGGCCGCATACCTGTCACTGGCGTCGGCCACCGCGGATCGGAACGCCGCGGAAGCGTTCGGACGCGAGAATCTGTACCCCGGTGTGGATCGTGCCACCGTCAGTCCACGGTTCCGCGTACCGATCGAGGATCTGCCTGACAACACCGGCTACACGCTGACCGTCGAGGTGTTCTCCGAATCGGGGACGCGCGGACGGCTCGAAACATGGCAGCTCGAGATCGTGCGGGAGGGGGACGATGCCGTCTGGCGTATTCGCGACCAGACGTACGTCGACTCGATCGACAGCCTGCGCCACCTGAGCCTGACCCCCACCAAGCAGTACGCTGCCGACAACCTGGTGGTGCTGGGCGAAGACCTGTCGTTGACGCTGACCGGGTCGGTATTCGTTGCCGAGACCGAGATCGGGGTGACCGGGCTCGTGCTTCTGGGCAAGGGAACGATGCGTTTCACCCCGCAACCGGAGGCGGAGCGGGGTCAGGTGCGGATCTTCAGCGGTGACGAGACGTTGGAGGCACCGTTCGAAGCGGCGTTCATCCGGGTGCACCCGGAGTCCTTCAACTCACACATCTCCACCAGCCGGATGGTGGAGCAGGCGATCGACCCCGATGCGCTCCGGAAAGCCAGAGAGGTGTTCGATGAGTTCATCGGCCTGTCGTTCACGCTGGACCTCTCAGACATCAGCGACCGGCTGTGGTCGCTCAGCCCCGGTGTCGGCGACTTCCTGGCCGAAGTGCGCACCCGTCGCCACGGCACGCTGACCTACGCCCAATCGGGACAGCAGCCGGAGGACATCTCGCTCCAGAAGCGCGAGACCAGCAAGATCATCTCGCTGTACCAGTCGGCCCGGAAACGGGCGACGCGGGGACGCTACTTCGCCGACGACGAAGCCGTAACACTCGACGTGCTGGACTACGCCATCACCGCCTCATTCGAGCCACTAGGCACCTCGCAACGGTCGATGCGCACGAGGCCCGCGCTCCTCGGCTGTCGGATCGTGGGCATCACCCGGCTCGCGATGCGGGTGCGGGGGCTGCCCATCGGGGCGTTCAGTCTGCGGCTCGCCGACGAGTTGGAGGTCACGTCAGTGACGTCCAGCGAGTACGGCCCGCTGCTGTTCTTCCGACTGAACGGACAGAACAACCTGTTCGTCAGCCTGCCCTCTGAGGCCCCCGGCGGTACCGAGTTCACTGTCACCGTGAGCTACGCGGGCGATCTGCCCGCCCAGGAGCTCGAGGAGACCTGGATCGCCAGCCGCACCTTCATGTTCGAAGCCGCGGAACTGTTCGGCGGGGGCGAGCCCCGCTACGTCTACAGTAGCCAGAGTGACTGGTATCCGCACGCGCTCTTCCCGGACTACGCGACCGCCACGCTCGAGCTGACGGTGCCCCCCGAGTGGGGCGTCATCGCCAGCGGCAGCCCGCTCGACACGAACCCGCCGGTCACCCGTTCCCCCGGGGGGGAGCCGCGCCGGTTCTCGTTCGCCGCGATCCAGCCGACGCGCTATCTGTCGGCGCTGATCTCCCGGTTCGAGGACCATACGTCGCCGACGCGTCAGGTGCGGCTGCCGGACGACGTGACACGGCCGTCGGTGCCACGGGCGGATGGAGCAGTGTTCTACGACACCCTGACAATCGACGCGCAGGGCAGCCCGAGGAGCATCGAGGAGATCGAGACGGTCACCAACCAGACGGTGGATATCGCGTCGTTCTACGCGTCGCTACTGGGCGACATCCCCTATCCGGTGTTGACGGTGGCACTGACCGACAGCCGGTTGCCGGGCGGTCACAGCCCCGCCTACTTCGCGGTGATGAGCCACGAACTGCCCAGACACCCGGGCATGATGGTCTCGTGGAAGACCGATCCCGTGAGCTTCAGCAGCTACCCTTCCTTCTTTCTGGCGCACGAGATCGCGCACCAGTGGTGGGGACAGGCGGTCGGCTGGAAGAACTACCACGAGCAGTGGTTGAGCGAAGGATTCGCGCAGTACTTCGCGGCGCTCTACGCCGAGCGGAACGGCGGGCCCAAGGTCTTCACCGACATCATCCGCCAGATGCGGCGCTGGGCCATGCGGAACTCCGACGAGGGCCCCGTCTATCTTGGCTACCGGCTCGGTCATCTGGAGGGCGAGACGCGTATCTTCCGGGCGCTGGTCTACAACAAGGGCGCCATGGTGCTGCACATGCTACGCGGGTTGGTCGGCGATGACGCGTTCTTCGGCG
Source organism: Acidobacteriota bacterium (assembly GCA_015659035.1). Classification (GTDB taxonomy): domain Bacteria; phylum Acidobacteriota; class Vicinamibacteria; order Vicinamibacterales; family UBA8438; genus NP936. Next base: position 46,076 of record DQNS01000122.1, read on the forward strand.
GTCTACGACGCTTCTACCATCAGTGGCGGTTCCAGAGGGCGGGGACCGACGCACTGCAACTGGCGTTCGAGATCGAGTCGGGGCAGTCACTCGGCCGGTTCTTCGACCGCTGGATCCACGACACTGCGCTGCCGGAGTTGCAGTTTTCGTCTCACACCGAGACGACCGCGAACGGGGAGGAGATCGTGCTGCGGTTCGAGCAACTGACCGAACGGCTCTTCGACCTGCCGGTAAGCGTGGACCTGACCTACCGGTCGGGAGAAGAGGAAACGCTCGTCGTTCCGGTGACCGACCGCGTGACCGAGGTCCGGGTGCCGGCGCGTGGACGCGTACGCCGCGTGCGTGTCAACCGCGACGGGATGGCGCTGGCGAAGATCGACCGTTGACGCTCTGACGCTGTCAGGTGTTGGACTTTGGATGCTCGTGGCGACAGGTGTGCCGAGCACCCGTCAATCTTCGAGGTAGATCGCCGTGACGGCCGGATCGGTGTGCGATTCGGCCAGGGTGAAGACCAGCACGAACCGGCGACCACGGTACTGGTAGAACCGGGTCAACCGTTCTCCGTCTGCCGCAGCGTCGACCTCGTATCGGCCGACCTCGGCGCTGCGGCCGAGGAGGGCGGCGATGTGGGTCGCCGTGTCCCCCACCCGTATCACCTTTTCGTCATCGAAGAGCAGAACCGGCAGACTGATGGCCCCAGCGGGAACGGTCGTTGGCGGCGGGCTCTCGACAGCGGCCGTGGCCGAGCCAGCCGCGCCGCCGGTCCCGGCACGCAGTTCCCGGACGACGCTCGTGCCAACCACGACGACGGCCGCCAGGAACGCGACCGCCAGCGCCCACTGAAACACCGGGACACTCCGACGCAGCAGACTCACCATGAGAGAGTGGCATCTCCGGCGCCCCGGATGCAAGGGCCTGGAGCCCGTGGTGAACGTCCGGCTGTATTCGACCGCCGCTGCATCACAGGTCTCGGCGCCACGCCGGATGTTCACTGCGAACTGCTGGAGGGCGCGACCTTGATATGATCGACGGAAGGGAGAATCCAGAGCACGCTCTTCTGGAACCGTCCGGGGCGGCGCGGATGAAGCCCCCGGGCCGGTAGCAGCGTCTAACGATGTGACGAGCCGCGGCTGCCGCGGCTCGTGAGTGGAGGCGAGAAGTGAGACCGACCACACGTTTTCGCGGCTATCTGACGGCAGCGCCGGCACTCGTTCTGCTGTCTGGCCTGACAAGCCCGATAGCCGCTCAACCGCCCGACGTCGCGATCAACCCAGTCGCCGAGACCGACGCGGTCCATCCGGGGACGACCGCTCACCTGGCGCTCGAGGTGAGCCTCGACCCCGGTTTTCACGTCAACTCGAACACGCCGCTGGACGAATTTCTGATCCCGACGGTCCTGACGGTGGACCCGCCCGCTGGTATCTCACTGGAAGGGGTGGCGTTCCCCGAGGCGATCCTGCTCGAGCAAGCCGGTGCCGAGCAACCGCTGGCGGTGTTCGAAGAGGAGTTCCTGATCGGCGCGGCACTGACCCTGGATGCGGCGCTGCCCCCGGGATCGTATGTCGTCCCAGGCACACTGCTCTATCAGGCCTGCAACGACCGGATGTGCTTCACCCCGACGAACGTCCAGATCCAGTTCGACCTGACGGTGGCGCCGGCCAGCCAAGCACTCAGCACCGTCCGCCCGGATCTGTTCAGCGGTCTGACCCTGGTTGACCCGGCTGCCGGCGACCCTGTACCGGCGCCAGGTCCGAGCGCGCCCGCCCTGGACGACCTCTCGGTGCTGGCTGCCCTCGAGGCCTTCGAGGTCCTCGGCAGCACCGGCGGGTATCTCGACACCGAGGCGTTTCTCGACTTCATGGCGGCCGCCGAGTCTGGCGAAGGCCAGCCGGGATTGTTCGAGGGACGCGGTCTACTCACGATCCTGGCGCTCATCCTGGTGGGCGGGCTCGCGTTGAACCTCACACCGTGCGTGCTCCCGATGATTCCGATCAACCTGGCGATCATCGGCGCCGGCACCAGAGCGGGCTCCCGGATGCGCGGCTTCGCGCTCGGCGGCACCTATGGTCTCGCGATGGCGCTCGTCTACGGCATCCTGGGTCTGGTGGTCATCCTGACCGCCGGCACCTTCGGGACGATCAACTCCTCCCCCTGGTTCAACCTGGGCATCGCGGCGCTGTTCGTCGTCCTCGGACTGGCCATGTTCGACGTGCTCGCCATCGACTTCTCGCGGCTGCAGTCGAAGCTGACGATGGGCGGGAGTGCAGGCGGGTCGTTCCTGGTCGCCTTCGGGATGGGCGCGGTCGCGGCGCTGCTGGCCGGCGCCTGTGTCGCGCCGGTGGTCATCCAGGTGATCGTCTTCTCGAGCAACCTCTACGGCACCGGTACGACGATCGCGCTGGCCCTACCGTTCTTCCTCGGTCTCGGGATGGCCATACCGTGGCCGATCGCGGGCGCCGGACTGTCGTTCTTACCGAAGCCGGGCCCCTGGATGGTCCGTGTCAAGTACGCCTTCGGCGTCATCATCCTCGGCACCGCGGTCTACTACGGCTATCTGGGCTACGGACTAATTCCACGACCCTGGGTCGCGACCCAGGTGACCGACAGCGTGCAAGAGCTGCTCGAGGAAGGCTGGTATGCCTCGCTCGGACAGGGGCTCGAGGCGGCGCAAGCCGAGGACAAACTCGTGCTCGTCGACATGTGGGCCACGTGGTGCAAGAACTGCCTGACGATGGACAAGACCACGCTCAAGGCTCCGGCGGTCGAGGCCAGCCTCGCAGACTACGTGAAGGTGAAGTTCCAGGCCCAGGACCTCGGCGCCTCCCCGGCGAAGGAAGTCCTGAAATACCTCGAGGGCTTCGGTCTGCCCAACTACGCGATCCTCCGGCCACGCTCCGACACGCACAGCACCGACGCCGGAGGGTGATAGTCCTACCGGAGACAGACGTCACTCCCCCGCTTCTCGCCGCGTTCGATGAACGGAGGTCGAACCATGATCAGAACGGCTAGGGCCGTGGCGGCCGGCGGTCTGCTGGCGGTGGCGGCATGCGCGGTGCAGCCCGACGAGGTCAATCTACGGGGCTCGTTCGCGGAGCAGATTGCCGCGGTCGACGGCGTCGAGGACTTCGAGCGTGACGGCGACGAACTGACGTTCTCGGGGCCGGACGGCCGCGGCGGCACCGGGAACTGGCGGGTGCGCATCGACTCCGCCACGCTCGAACCGGGACCGGACGAGCAGGTACCCTACCAGGGTCACGTCCTGTCGTCCTGGTATCGGGATGGGGAGCTGATCGAACCACTGGGGTCGATGTCCGGGCTTCCCGACGCGTTTCTCGACACCGGTGTCGCGCAGGATTGTTACGCACTCTGGGACACGGCGTCACACGCCTGGGGCTGGTAGCACGGACGGCCCGCTGACGTCGGTCGGCGAAGCCTTCCGGCATCGTCCGACTTCTGCCTTCTGACTCCTGAATTCTTGGGCGTCTACCCCGGCACCCTGACGCGCAGCGCACCGGGGTGCACGGTGGCCGTGAGCGTCTCGCTGCCCTCCACGACCTCACCGTCGACGTGAAACCGGATCGGCTGCTCGGCGGAGATCGTGATGCTGCTCGCCGTCCGCATGCTCACGTCCGGATCCTGATCGATTGTGCCGTTGAACAGACGCCGGACGCCCCAGAGCGCACGGAGTGGGCTGAGTGGTCCCACCACGACCAGGTCGAGCAGACCGTCGTCGAGCTTGGCATGCGGGGCGACCAGGGCCCCGTACCCGTATTGCCGGCCGTTCGCCAACTCGACGATCAGCGCGCGATGCTCGAACGTCTCTTCTCCCGCCGTGATCGTGTAGGCCTGAGCCACGTAGCTGAAGACCAGTGACAGGGTCGCCTGCACGTAGCGGAGCAGCCCGCGGCCGGCAAGGCGATTGAAGAGACTGGCCACAGACGCGTCCAGCCCAACCCCGGCGAGGTTGACGAAGAGGCGCCCGCTAAGCTCTCCGACATCGATCGTGCGGTCGATGCCCCAGGCCGCCGTCGCGATTGCGCGCTCGGGGCGCAGGCTGATGCCCAGCTCGCGAGCCAACCCGTTGCCGGACCCGGTGGGTACGATACCCAAGACCGCATCCTGAAACGCGAGCGCCGTGGCGACCTCGTTCACCGTGCCGTCGCCGCCCCAGGCGATGATCGGCGAGAACCCACGCCGCACGAAATCTGCCGCGAGCTCGCGTGCATGACCGGCACGTTCGGTGAACACGATCTCACCGCTGAGGTTCGCCTCGGCGAATGCGCGGCGGGCACGTTCGGCGAAAGGTCGCATGTCCGAGGGCCGGGTGGACGAGCCGGCGTTCGGGTTGATGATGGCCGCGGCCGGTGAGAGGGGCGCTGTCATCACGAGTCGGGTCCGCCACCCTCGGTGCGACGCAAGACTTTCACGACGGGCTGCTGCTGGACGGCAGTGCTATAGTACCTGGGAATGACACGTCGCTGGGTTCGGATCGCAGTCGTCGTCGTGACCCTGGCGACGCTCGGATTCACGGGCAATCAGATCCGACTCTCCGAACTGGCGCTCGACGATGAACAGCACGTCGAGCGTGTCTTCACCGACCTCAGCTGGGCCCTGACCCTCACGCTCGGCGATCTACGCGCCGCCCAGCAAGCCTACGTGGCGGCGGGCCAGGATCGGCTCTACTGGACCGCCAGGGTCAACAGCCATCTGGACACGGTGCGGAGCGGCCTCGAGAACCTGCGACGGCTCGCGATCACCCCCGCGTCGATCGACGCGCTCGACTCGGCCGATGGCGCGGTGACGGACCTAGAGCGCATGGACGGGCGCGCCCGCGAACACGTGGACTTAGAGCAACCGCTCATGGCGTCGGACCTTATCTTTACCGACGGTCTCGAGTTGGCCGCCCGGGCCAGCACCAACGTCGAGCTCGCGCGCGCCACCGAACGCACCACGCGGAACGAGACCATCCGGGCCGCCCGGTCCTCGCAAGCGACAATGATCGCCACCGCCGCCGGTGTCAGCGTGCTAGCGCTGCTGCTGCTCATCCCGATGAAACGCGCGGAAGGCCCTGCCCCCTTCGAGTCGATCGACGCGGAGAAGACCGAGGCGGTCCTCACCGATGAGTTGGGACTGTCGGTGGAAGACCGGAAGATGCTCGACACCCTGGACCTGAACGCCGTCGACCCGTCGCCGGCGGCGCCCGACACCGCGCCGCCGCCGGCGCCGGCGGCTGACAGTCCGGAGCCGGTCCCGGACCTCCGGGTCGCCGCCGACCTGTGCACCGACCTCTGCAAGGTGACGGACACGAGCGAGTTCCCCGAGCTATTGGCCCGCGCGGCCGCCCTCATGAACGCCACGGGCGTCATCATCTGGGTGCGAGACTCGAGCGGTCACGCGCTGCGACCCGCCATCGGGCACGGATACCCGGCACGGGCCCTGGCGCAGCTGGGCTCAATCCCCGAGGATGGCAACAACGCCACCGCCGCGGCCTATCGCAGCGCCCGGATGCAGGTGGTCGAGCGCGACGACACCAGCAGCGGCGCCCTGGCTGCGCCGCTGCTGGCAGCCAACAGCTGTGTGGGTGTGCTCTCGGCAGAACTGCGCGCAGGATGGGAGTCGAGCGAAGCGGTGCAGGCCACCGCCGCGATCATGGCGGCACAGCTCGCGACCTTGCTCTCGGCCGACCCGCCAGCAGACACAGCCGCATCACCCGCCGAAGCCCACGGGTAGGGTGCCACGTCCCGAATGCCGCCACGCTGTGGATTGTGCCAGCAGCCCGGCGGCGTACTCATGCCGTGTCCGGTCGTTGCAAGCCGGGACGAGGGGGCAAACTCGTCGTCGCGGGGGGACCGGCACGTCACCTAGGCAGGACGGCTGACCCGGATGGGCCGTCATTCCACCCTGGTTATTGGGCCGATCCTGGCCGGCACGGCTTTTGTAAATACGGGGGTAGGTCGCGCGGAGTCAACGGGATGCGTTAACTCAGGCAGGCGCTGGCATCGCCGCATCCCGTCTCGTGGGGCACTGGCGATTCCGCGCAGCCCCTTTCCTTTCCGGTGCGGGCCCTAAGGCCGCGGTGACGATCCCGCGGTGATCAGGAGGCCGCCGCGACCTCTCACCTCGGTTCCAGGTTCGGACTATACTGATCGAATGGAGCCGCTGAACCTGCCGCTGGACTATGCCGCGATCGAGCGCATCCTCCCGCACCGCTACCCTTTCCTGCTGGTCGACCGGATCACGGAGTTTGAGGTCGACAAGCGGATCGTCGGTATCAAGAACGTGTCCCTGAACGAACGGTATCTGGCTCACCGACCCGGCGAGCGTCCGGTGCTGCCGCCGACGATCCTGACCGAGGCGGTCAACCAGGTCGGCGCCATCCTGATTCTCGCCAAACCGGAGAACCGGGAGAAGCTCATCTTTATTGTGGGCATCGAGCGGGTTCGCTATCGCCGGCCGGCGTACCCCGGCGACGTCCTTCATATCGAGGTCAAAGTGAAACGGCTGCGCAGCCGTATGGGCCAGCTGCACGGCGTGGCCACGGCCAACGGCAAAGTGGTGCTCGACGGCCGGATGACGTTCGCGCTCGGTCCCACGAAGAGGGCTGCACGTGACCGGCTAGCTGGAACCTAAGTGCCTCTCGGAGAAGACCGGCGTTCCCGCCGGCGGCGGAGAGGCAGCCGGCGGCGTGGCGGGCAGCGTGGCCTCGCGTACCGTCTCTTCGCGTCGCCCACCGACCGTCGAATCCGTTGTTCGTGGCGCCGCGCCTGAAATTACAGCACGACCACCAAGATCACAGCACTGGGCACCAGCACGGCCACCAGCAGGCCGATCGCGAACAAACGGGTCCCACGTGTGTAGCGAAGCATCACGATCACTGACGGCCGGCGGGGGAATGGCAACGGAGCCGACCACGTAAGAGTATTCTCCCCGAACTCGAAAGAAAGCACACCAGTTCTTGATCAACCCGGGGTCGACGAGACCCGCAGAGTCGGTGATAGAATGCGCATCATGAGTTCGAAGAAGAATCGCAGACACGCTCGTCCCGCACCTGTAGTCCAGGAGCGGTCGAAAGGTATCCCGTGGCCGTTTATCGCCATCGCGGTGGCCGTCGTCGCGGGCGCCGGTCTCTACATGGCGTGGGGGTCATCGGGCCTCGCTCCCTCACTAGACGCGACCGGCCCGACCGCCCAGGCGCCCACCACCACCGCGGCGACGGCGCCAGACGCGTCGCCGACCGGCGATCCTGGTTCCATCGCGTCGGCGGTCAGCGGGACGGCGCTCACTGCCGAAGGGCCCAACGACCTGCCGATGCCGCCGCTGCCATACACATCGCAGATGAGCGGCTCGCCCGAGCAGGTGAGACAGGCCTATGTATTCGCTGCCCAGAACCCGGGCGTGCTCGGGTACGTACCCTGTTACTGCGGGTGTGAGCTCGATGGGCATCACTCGAATGCGGACTGTTTCGTCGAATCACGCGCCGCCAATGGCGCGGTGCAGTCGTGGGACACCCACGGCATGACCTGACCGCTCTGCCTCAGTGTCGCGCGTGACGCGATGCAGATGCATGCTCTCGGCGCTTCGGTCGCGGATATTCAGGGTGCGGTCATCACCAAGTACGCCGCCACGTACCCCACGTCGACGCCCACCCCGGCCGTGCCGCAATAGGGTGCAGGGGCTACAGGAGGCAAGAGACAGGCGACAGGAGTCAGTAGCAATCTGAGGGCTTCTTTCTGTTTCAGTCTCCGGCACGGGAACGCCTCGCTGCATCGCCGTTTCACCACCCTCGACGCCCTCCGCGCGTCGCCGTACGTATGAAACGGACCACCAAACGCGCGCCCCGGCGGTCGCGCCGGTCCCGCCGGCCGCGAGCCGAGCTGCTCGGCAGCCTCTACGACTCCGTCCGGGAGGGGGTGTACATCGGGACGTTCGACTCCGACGACGGCACGACGCTCGGCGCGAATCCTCACCTGAAACTGATGTTCGGCTTCGCCCCCGAGGAACCGGACGACGCGGTCCGACCGTTCTCGGCCGATCGATTTGTCGATCCGCGGGCCCGTGATGCGTTCATCACGCAGCTCCGCCGTGACGGGGCGGTCAGCGACTACCTGCTGCGGCTTCGCCGTGCCGACGATAGCTCGATCTGGGTCGAGGTGACGGCCACCCTGCACCTGGCGGACGACACGGGCGGGTCCCGCATCGACGCGCTCGTACGCGACGTCAGCGAGCGGCGAAAGCTGGAGGACCAGGGCCGGGATCTCAGCCATCAGCTGTCGCAGGCGGAGAAGATGGCGGCGCTGGGTCAGACCGTATCCGGCGTGGCGCACGAGCTGAATAACCCGCTCGCCACGATCCTGACGTGGGCGGAACGCTTGGCGGCGCGGCCGGTCGATGCCGACACGAAGCGAGGGCTGGAGACGATCCTCAGCGAGTCGGAGCGCGCCGCGAAGATCGTGCGCAACCTCCTGACGCTCGCCCGTAAGCGCAACACGACCCGGGCCCTGGTGGATCTGAACGGGATCGTGCGAGAGACCCTGGCGCTGCGCGCCTACGAGCAGCGGGTGTCGAACGTGATGACACTGGAGGCGCTCGCAAGCGGTCTGCCACAGGTGTTCGCCGACCCCCACCAGGTGAAACAGGTGCTGCTGAACCTGATCATCAACGCCGAGCAGGCGATGCTGACAGCGAACGGCCGGGGCACGCTGGTCGCCCGCACCTGGTACGACGACGCGAACGAGATGGTGCTGCTCGAGATCAACGACGACGGTCCTGGAGTGCCCGAAGAGGTCCAGACAAAGATCTTCGACCCGTTCTTCACCACCAAGGCGGTTGAAAAGGGGACCGGGCTCGGGCTGACGGTCGCCTATGCGATCATGCGGGAACACGGGGGACAGATCCGGGTCGCCTCGACGGCGGACTTCGGTGCGTCGTTCTTCGTCTCGTTCCCGGCGGCCGCCGGTGCCCGGCGCCCCTCGCCGGCGCCCGCACAGGCGCCGCCGCCGCAGACCGCCGCCGGGTCCGCCGTCCTGCTCGTCGAAGACGAACCGGCACTCGCCAGCGCGGTGGCCGACGCGCTGACCGACGCTGGATATCGCGTGGAGCGCGCAGCGAATGGGGAAGCGGCCCTGGAGTGCGTTGAAGCCCGGGTCTTCGACCTGGTCATCTGCGACCTGAAGATGCCGAGGCTCGATGGCCCGTCGTTCTACCGGGTGCTGTGCGAGCGCAAGCCGGCGCTGGCGCGGCACGTGATCTTCGTCACCGGCGACGTCGCCGGGACGGACTCTGAACGGTTCCTCATCGAAACTGGGTGCCGCTGGCTGCCGAAGCCGTTCCGGTTGAACGATCTCTTGCGGGCCGCGCACGAGGTGCTGGGCTAGCGACGCTGCGCCTCACACCGACGAGCGAAGACGACGCAGCCTCGCGAGCAGAAGCATTTCTTACAGCCCCGCTACGGGGGGGGGTAGACATCTCCGCGTGTCACGAAAACTTGCTTCATACGTGATGTATGTTGCCCTTAGGAGATGTCTAGGCCCGTCTTCTCGCGGCGACTGGCGCCGACACGCTGACGCGCGCTGGCTTCGGCTTCCGATATGGCACGCGCGTGTGGCGATCGGTCGTGCCCAGACGCGCCTTGGCCATGTGCAGCACCGGGCGCTGCCGCCTCGGCGCCTGTACCGGCTCCTTCATCGCCGCGACGACCTGGCTCGGATTCAGGTCGCGGCCCAGCGTCTTGCGTAGCCGCTGCACCGCGCGCGCATGCAGCTGCGACACCCGCGATTCGTTCACCCCGATCTCGTTGCCGATCTGCTTCATCGTGACGTCGCCGTAGTAGTAGAGCCCGACCACCTTCCGCTCACGCCACGGCAGTGCCTTGATCGCGTCTCGGATGCGGATCGCGACCTCGTCTCGCTCGCACGCCTTCTCGGGGGTCGGCAGCTCGAGCGGCACCATCACCGGTGGCAGGTTGGCGGCGGCGACGTTGTCGATGGCCGCCAGCGGTGACGTCGACTCGATGGTGTTGATCCGGACGATGGTCCGGCTCAGCCGGGCCTCGTCAGACCCCATGTGCTCGGCCAGATCCGCGAGCGACGGCTCGGAGCCTAGCTCGTGGCGCAGCTTCTCGCGCGCGGCTTCGAGCTCGCGCCGAACGCGCCGGATGCCACGGGGCCAGGCATCGCGACGCAGCGCATCGATCATCGCACCGCGAACGCGTCGTTCGGCAAAGGTTTCGAACTTGATCCCGCGTTTCTCGTCGAACCGGTGCGCGGCATCGATCAGCCCGATCACGCCGTCCTGCACGAGGTCCCCGAGGTCGATCGAGTGCGGCATGGACGCCGCCATTCGGCGTGCGAGCGCCTCGACGAACGGCAGACCCTCGGTGACGCGGTCGTGATCCTTACGGTCGAGTACATGAGCTTTCATGGTTGTCGTTGCCTCCGATGCCACCAGATATCGCAAGGGTGGTACCACAGGATAAGGGAACAAAAAGCGAACCCATATCGGAGCGCATGACAACTCATAAGATGTTTAATCGTATATAGATACAGATGTCTTGTGTGACCCAACCAAGAGTCGAGGAGAGAGTATGGCGATTCAGACCGTCAACTATTTGACTCTAAAAGCAGACTATTCGCCATATTTATGACGCTCGTGCTAGGTGGTGTTGATCGCCTTCGCCAAGGCTTCGGCGAGAATTCCGGTGCCGGGAAATCACCGCCTACTTGTCCTGGCAGCGTTCCCGGATATGCCTGGCCGCACTGATCGCTTCAATGGCGCTCGTGACGATCTGTGCTGCGCGCGAGCAGTTGGCCTCGTCCTTCAGCTTCGCCTCGAGGAGCTCGGCGTTCGCCAGGATGATCCCGAGCTGGTTATTCAACCGATGGAAGAGGGCGCCGCAATCGGTCAGCTGCTCCATCTGGAATGGATCCGGTGGCACGTACGGAAACGGGATCTGGCTGCGCATCGCCTCAGCGCGTCTAGCAGTCCAGCCGGGATGCAGCGCCGGTCGAATGCAGCGGGACATTCACCATGGGCTGGCAGCGAAGCTCCGCCTCAAACCGACGAGTTCCCGGCCCCGGTGCGGGGGCTCCGCATCGCTGCCAGACCTTTTTTCACAGCCCCGCTACCCCGGGGGCTAGACATCTCCGGCGGCGACGAACAAATTGGCCCAAACGTGACGATCTGGTCCATAGGAGATGTCTAGGCGTCAGTCTGCGCCGACGTGGAGATGACTGGAGCCGGTCTCGGGCTCACGCCACAGGGTGTCGACGAAGATGCGGACCGAGCCGCCCGCCGTGCGTACGTACTCGACCTTGCCGCTGGCGATCCAGTTGTAGATCGTGCGTCGGCTCACACCGACCAGCTCACAGGCCTTCATGATCGAGATTGTTTTCCTATCGACTATCATCACTGGCGCTCGCATCTGGCCGCCACGCTTCCTTGGCCCATCCGGTCCGCCTCCAACGTTTCTCTCCCGCAACGCGCTCGAAGAGTGGTATCGGCACCATGTGACAATGTCATTAGCAGGCTGGCCAAGAGTTTCAGCCTGCCGTGATCTGGGATCTGGGATCTGGGAATGATGGTGCCCGGAACCGGGGCGCGCCGACCAATCCCCAATCCCGCCCAAATCCCCAAGAGCTTCTCTCGAATACACGGCGCCTACCCTTGTCCCCCGACACCCTTGACGCCCTCCCGGCGGGGTGTCAAAATGTTGACACTGGCAGTTCGTGTCCTGTCTCAGAAGCTCAGTGCGTAGGTTTCGATGCCTGAAGAGGAAACACATCTGCTGCTGGTCGAGGACGAGGCACTCCTGCGGGAGGCGACCGCCGAGCGCCTGGCCGAGCACGGCTATCGCGTGGTACAGGTCGAGAGCGGCGAGGCTGCGGTCGAGCAACTGACCAACTTCGCGTTCGACGTCCTGCTCACCGATCTGCGTCTGCCTGGCATCGACGGCACCGAGGTGCTCGCGGCGGCGCTCGAGCGCTACCCGGAGATCGTCTGCATCGTCGTGACCGGCTTCGGCACCGTCAAGGACGCCGTCGAGGCAATCAAACGGGGGGCCGCGGAGTTCATCACCAAACCGTTCCAGTTCGACCAGCTACTACACGTTCTTGCGGCGGCGCTCGAACAGCGCCGGCTGCGCTCGGAGAACGCGTATCTGCGGTCACAACTGGAAGAGCGCTACCGGTTCGAAGGACTGGTCGGACGCAGTGCTCTCATGCGAGAACTGTTCGAGTTGCTCGAAACAGTGGCAGCGAGCGCCAGCACGGTACTGGTAAGCGGTGAGACCGGCACCGGGAAGGAGCTGGCGGCGAGGGCCATTCACCACAATAGCCCCCGCCGAGCGCACCGGTTTGTCGCCCTGAACTGCAGCGCCGTGCCGGAAACACTGCTCGAGACGGAGCTCTTCGGGCACGTGCGCGGCGCGTTCACCGGCGCCGTCGCCACACGCCAGGGGAAGCTCGAGACCGCTCACCAGGGCACGCTCTTTCTCGACGAGGTCGGCACCATGAGCGCCGGCTTGCAGGCCAAACTGCTGCGGGTGTTGCAGGAGCGGGAGCTGGAGCGCCTGGGGGACACCCGAACGATCAAGATCGACGTACGGATCATCGCGGCAACCAACACGGACCTGTCGCAGCTGGTCAGCGAGGGGCGGTTCCGTGAGGATCTGTTCTATCGGCTGAACGTCATCCCGATTTTTCTCCCGCCGTTGCGCGAGCGACGCGAGGACATCCCGCTGCTCGTCCAGCACTTCGTCCATCGGCTGACACGCGAGCACGTGCCGCCCCGGAAGATCACGGTCACACAGGAGGCCATGCGTCGGATGATGGCGTATACCTGGCCCGGCAACATCCGGCAGCTCGAGAACGCGGTCGAGCGCGCGCTCGCGCTGGGTCGCGACCGCACCCAGATCGATCTCCACGATCTGCCGCCCGAGCTGCAGAACGCGCCGGCGGGAGCTCAGCCGGTTACGGTGGTGTTGCCCGAGGGGGGACTCGATCTGCCGGCACACATCGCCGACACCGAGCGGCAGTTGATTCGGCAGGCGCTGGCCGCGACCGAGGGAAACAAGCAGCAGGCGGCCCGGCTGCTCGGACTGAAGCGGACGACGTTGGTGGAAAAAGCGCGGAGACTACTCTAACGCCCAAGAAGTCAGAAGTCAGAAGGAAACAGGAGGCTTCGCCAGCAGCAAGTCAGGGTTTCCCGCTGGTCGGTCCCCGAGGACGCCCTCGTATATTGAAGAAGCCGGGTCCGAAACGCCGTGGGGGCGGCCTCGAGTGGTCTTCTGACTTCTGCCTTCTGACTCCTAGGAGTCGTTACGCAAACAGTCCCAGCGGCTCGAACGACCCCTTGAGTATCGACTCGGTGTCGCTGAACCCGAGCCACTCCGCGATCATCGTGGCGTAGACCCGGCGGAAGTCGGTCGTCATCTTCAGGTTGCCGTCGTCCAGATCGGTCAAGCTCGGGTGCCGACCGTACAACCCGCCCTTGACACCGGCACCGATGACGAACATCGGTGTCGCGGTGCCGTGGTCGGTGCCGAGACTGGCGTTCTCCTCGACCCGCCGGCCGAACTCCGTGAACATCATGATGGCCACGTCGCTCGCCCGCCCGATCCGCTTCAGATCCTCGACAAACCCACGGACCGCGTCGGCGGTATAGGCGAGCAGCCGCGCGTGCGGGTCCGCCTGGTGCACGTGGGTGTCGAACGAGTTGCCCTGATAGCTGACGTAATACAGACGGGTCGGCATCTCGGCGTTGATGAGCGCCGCCACGCGCCGCAGCTGCGGTGAGAGCCCGCCGATTCCGTAGTCGACCGGAGTGCTGTACCCGGCCGCCGCCTCCCGGACGAACTGCGAGCTCTCAACGGCATTGGTCGCTGTCGCGGCCAGAAACTCGAGTGCAGGATTATCCAGTGAGGCGGGTCGCAGTCCTTCAATCGCCTGCTTTTCCGTGTCGGAGCCGACCCGGCGAAAGCTGCGCGGGTCGTTGAAGACGAGCGGCTGGTGGTTGCGGGCCCGCACCGCCAGCGACTGGCGGGTGCCGATGTTGACGATGATGTTGCCCTGCGCGTCGTGGTCGTAGACACCGTCGGCGACGCGCCCCAGCCAGCCGAGCGGCTCCCCGCCGTTCGGGACCCCGGTGTGCCAGTAGCCCATCGACGAGAAGTGCGACAGGCTGGGATTGTCATACCCGCAGCCGTGCACGACCCCCATCAGTCCGTCCTTGTACAGCCGCTCGAACCCGACCAGCGAGGGGTGGAACCCGAAGCCGTCGGCAATGGGGATCGCCGTGGTCGCCGGGATTCCGAGGTTGGGCCGGACCCGGTAGTACTCATCGTCCCCGGTTGGCACCACGGTGTTCAACCCGTCGTTCCCACCCGACAACTCCACCACCACGAGGATCCGCTCGCGATGCGCCTCTATGCTGGTGCCAGCCAGCGCCTGGGCCGTCAGCGCGGCCGTGGTCCGCTCGAGCAGCACAGGGAGCCCAGCCGCGACCCCGACCCCGTACAGCCCCTTTCGGAGAAAATCACGCCGCGAGCACCCGCAACCGGTGAGGTGACGAATAATCATGGTCTGTCTCTCCTAGGAGACAGGAGACAGGAAACAGGAGGAAACCGGTGGCTAGCGCAACTTCTAGAAGCTGGCGGCAGCCCTCCAGTCTGCTCCTGTCTCCTGTCTCCTGACCCCTGTCTTCTCATTTGTCTTACGCCAACTGATACTCCGGTGCACTCAGCACCAGATAGAGCAGCGAACGAAGGGCGCGCTCCACCTGGGACGTGGACGTCGTCGGTATTCGATCATCGCCCAGATCACCCCGTAGATGCTCCACGAGGACGGTTCGTGAATCGGGGCCGAGCGGAACACGGAGGAACCGCTGCACGAAGTGATCGACGACCTCCTCGACCGTCGTCGCGCGGGCGTCCTGGAGCATCTGGGCCAGATCGAGATCGGCGGTGCGTCGAAATACGAGGTTGAGCCGCTCGTAGGCCATCACGTAGCCCATATACCCACCATACCGCGTGTTGTAATCTTCGTCTCGGTCGGCGAGCATGCTCGACTCCGCATCGCCCTCCTGCGTCGCGGCGGTGATGTTCAAGCCCTGCTCGATGCGCTCTCCAACGCGCGCGTAGATACCCGGTAGCGCCCGATCGGGTGCCCAGAACCCGTCGGTGTTAGGCAAGAGCACATCGCGAAACAGATTACCGCGCTCAAGCAGCGAGGCCGGCGTGATCCAGGTTCGGCCACCAGCCCACCCGGCGACGTTCGGAGGGTTGAACAGGGTCTGGCCCAGCCGGGCGGTCAGTCGGCCGAAGTCGGGGATAGTCGGGAGCGCCGTCAGACCGAGCTTCCGATAGGTCGAGACCACCAGATGCACCGGGCTCTTGACCTGCGTGGCGTAGGATGCCGGGCTGTAGAAGTCTCGTGACAGGAAGACCCGGCGCAGCAACGGCTTGAGCTCGTATCCCGCGTCGCGGAACGTCGCGCCAAGCGCCACCCGGGTGCTGTCGTCGAGCTCCTCGCGGACAAAAAAGCGATACAACTTGGCCGAGATGTAGTCGGCGGTTACTGGGGTGTCGAGAATGATGTCGATGATGTCGTCACCGTTGAACGCGCCGGTTCGTCCCAGGAACGTCTTCTCGCCGTCGTCGTGGGTCGCCGGGTCGAACCGGAACTCGAGGACATCGTTGGTCCAGCCGGTAAAGGCGCGCGACGCTTCCCGAATGTCCTGCTCGGTGTAGTTGCCCACCCCCATCGTGAACAGCTCGAGCAACTCGCGGCCAAAGTTCTCGTTCGGGTGTCCCTTGCGGTTCTCGCCGTTGTCTAGATACACCAGCATCGCCGGGTCCGTCAGAATCCCGGCCAGCAGGTCGCGGAAACTGCCGGCGGCGTTGGCGCGCAGCATCTCGTTTTGGCGCAGCATCATCCGTGTGTCACGGACCTTGGTGTTGCCGGTCGCGAAATGCCCGTGCCAAAACAGCGTGAGCTTCTCCTGAAGTGGACGTCGCGTCACGAGCATCCGCTCGGCCCACCAGAGTGCGAGCCGCTGGGTCTCGATGGCATTCGAGCGCAACCCGTAGAAGAATTTGTTTACCACTGGTTGCAGACGGCGCCGCACGCCGTCCGGCAGCATGGCGACACCCATCGACGACCCGGTCTCACGCGCGATTCGCACCGCATCCGCCCGGCTCTTCGGGAACGGGTCCATGCCGGGGTCCCAGATCGGTGACGGATCGAACGCGGGTGTCGCGCTGTTGTCGACGGTGGTGTAGTTGACGAGCTCGTCGACCGCGGCGTCGGGGGTCATCGCCGCCAGCCGCTCGATCTCGGCCGGGGTGGCGCCGAAGCCGGCCCGCTCTATCAGGTGCGCCGCCTTGTCGTAGTCCCAGTCGGCCACCGTGATGGGGGTCAGGTCGTTGACCCATCCGGCTGGACCGGACCCGGCGGCGACGACCACTGCGGCACCCACCGCCAGCAGCAGCCCGCCACCAAGCAAGAGCGACAGCGGTCGGACCGCCGTCGAACACCAACAGCAACCGAGATCGCCCGGGTCGTAGACGCGCCTGTTCATCACCGACCTCCCGGGAGGGACTGACGGGTATCCAGACGAGGATGATACGTCAACGGAGGAGTCCAGCCAACCCACGTGCCGAGACCCCGGCACGTGGCGGTTTTCCTGGCGAGGCGTTCGGCTGGCAAGGCGCGACGAGGGACCAGCCAGGCGGGCTGTGAGTGAGGAAGCAACGCCGTCCAGGCGGACGCCTCGCCAGGAAAACTAGTCGCGGTGGACCGTGTCGGGTGAGAACGCCGGAAGACAGACGGCTACATACTCGGCGCCGCCCGGCTCTGGACTGCTGTAACGGACCCATTCGCCCGGCGTCGTGACGACCGCCTGCCCGGCCCGGACATCGACCAAGCCCGTCTCGTGCTCGACCCGTACCAGACCGCGGAGCACGATGGTGATCTCCTCGAACTCGGGCCGCTGCCCCGGCTCGACCCAGCCCTCAGGTGAGACCATCCGGGCAACGCTGACGCCGTCATGACCGCTGTTCACACGCCCGGCGTATTCCTCGATCCGCTTCGGGAGGTTGCCCGCCGCCTGGATGACGGTCGGGCTCGCGATAAGTCTGGGCATAGGCGAATGCTCGAAGGAGAGGCAGGAGACAGAAGTCAGGAGGCAGAAGAAAGCAGGGGGGCGGCGCCAGCATCACGGCTTTCAGCCGATACGGCGGGGGCCGCGGCCGGCTTCGTCTGTGTCACCACATCGGTCACCCCGAAGAAGTCCCGGATGATTGCCCGAAGCTCGTCAAGCGACCCGGCGTGGTTGATCGCGACCCGCAGCCGTGACCCGTTGTCGAAACCCTTGGTATACCAGGAGCCGAGGGCCCGGAGCTTGTTGAGCACCCACCGGTCGCGGCTGCGCGCGCTACGACGCGTCGGTCCGGCCTTCGAATCGGTGGTCGCGGTGTGACGAAACCCTTCCGCCTCAGCGGTCCCTTCCCACAGCAGCAGGTCGATGTAGGCGAGCAGAAATCGGCCGCGTTCCGGTCCAGCGACCGGCCGCGGCGCACCACCACGACCCAGCGCCTGCGCCTGTTCGAAGATCCAGGGGTTCCGCAGCGCACCGCGCCCGACGAGCACCCCGGCGACCGCAGTCTCGCGCAGCCGTCCGACCAGGTCCTCCGGCGCCACACAGTCGCCGCTGCCAAACACGGGGATCGAGACACCGCGCGCCACCTCGTCGATGAGACCCCAGTCCGACCGACCGCGGTAAGACTGCGCCGCCGTGCGACCGTGCACCGCAACCGCCGCGGCGCCGGCGGCCTCCATCAGACCGGCGACATCCGGGGCATTGATGTGGGTGTCGTCCCACCCCGCGCGCATCTTCACGGTGACCGGAATCGACACGGCGCGGGTCATCGCCCCGACCACCGTGGCGGCATGCTCCGGTGTCCGCATCAGGCTGCACCCGGCCTGGTGCTTGGCGATCTTGGGCACGGGACAGCCCATGTTGACGTCGATCATGTCGGCGCCCATACCCTCGACGACCTGCGCCGCCTCGGCCATCCTCCCGGGGTCACCACCGAAGATCTGGATCGACACCGGCCGCTCCTCCTCCGTGTACTCGGCGTACTCGAGCGTCCGGTCGATTCCACGAACCAGCCCCTCGGAGCTGACCATCTCGGTGACGACCAGCCCGCACCCGCCCCGCCGCTTGACCAGACGGCGAAAGGCGGTGTCGGTCATCCCGGCCATCGGGGCCAGCGCGAACGGCGACTCGAGTGTGACCGAACCGATCTTCACTGGCTTCCTCTCGCAACGGGCAGGCTTCTGAAGAAAGCGGCGAAGTCCTCCCGCCTGCGCCAAGGCTTCGGCGAGCAGGCCGGCCTTCTTCTGACTCCTGCCTTCTGACTCCTGACTTCTTGGGCGTCAGTAAGCTTTGACGTCTGCCGCGTCCACCTCGACGGACACCGCCTGGGCGATCAGATCAACCGACAGCACGAGCCGGGCGTGGGAACCCTTCCGGACGAGACGCCCGATCACGCCACGCAGCGGGCCACGCACCACTTCCACCATCATGCCTTCGTGGATGAGCGGACAGGGGTCGTAGCGGAGATCGATGTCGACGAGACGCCGGATGCTTTCGATCTGGTGCGATGCGATCGGGGCCGGTTCGCCGTCGAACGACACGATGTTGACGACGCCGGTACACCGGAGGATGCGCAGACGGCTCGCGCGGCCAAACCGTGCGAAGCAGTAGCCGGGAAAGAGCGGCCACGCGATTTTCTTCCGGCGGTCCTTCCAGTGACTCCACCGCGTGATGGTCGGCAGAAAGGTCTCGACGTGCTTGCGCTCGAGCTGCTCCCGCACCACCTGCTCATGACGCGATCGGGTCCAGATGGCGAACCAGTCATCGGGCGGCGACTCGGTAGGAACACCGAGATCGTCCGGGGCCAGGGATGTATCGGTTACAGCCACCGCTGGTGTCCTCGATTCCACGGCTGGGGTTGCGGGATGCGTGGCGGTCGGCGCCGGCCCCCGGCAGCCGGCCGTTTGTCGGTAAAGCCTGCTAGCCGCCGGTGCTGTTCCGGTTGGCCAGGGCCTCGTCGTAGAGGCGTTTCAGACCCTCGTCCTTCCACTCGATGATCGCTTCGTCGCGGAGTTTTATCAGATACTCGTCGAGGGCCCGACGTCGCCGCTCGTCGAAGAAATTGTCCAGGATGCTCTGGCGGACGTCGTCGAAGGGGTCGGGTGTCGGCTGTGTCGCCGACACGAGCTTGAGAATCTGATACCCGGCGGTCGTGCGCTCGAGCTGGCCCACCGCCCCAACCTCGAGCGCCTCGATCTGCTCCCGCACCGACTCGGCCAGATCGGCCAGCGCGATCGGCCCGATGAGACCGCCGTTCGCCTGAGACGCGGCGTCGGACACCTCCGACGCGACCTGCCCGAAGTCGTCGCCGGCCAGGACCCGAGCGCGCGCCACCGCCGCCGCCGCCTTGGCTTGGTTGTCGCGCGCCACGTTGAGGGCGCCGCCCTCGGCGGGAACCGCGATCAAGATCTCTCGCAACGTGACGGTCACCGGGTTTGTGAACTCCTCGAGGTGCGTGTCGTAGTACTCGCGGGCCTCGATGTCGGTGATCGAGATCCGCGCCAGAACCTCGACCTGCGTCGTCGCCGAGACCAGCCTCTGCCGTTCCATGACGACGCGCAGCTCGGGCAGGGTCATCCCCTCGTCAACCTGGAGCGCCGCCACGAGCTGCTCATCGTTCATGTTGTTCGTTTCCTTGATGTCGTCCAGGATCTCCTGGAAATCTTCGTCGCTCAAGGAGTACCCGAGGTCCCGGCCCCGCTGTACGAGCAACAGCTCCTCCACCGCGTTCACGATGAGGTCCGGGGTGATCTCCTCGATCACCCGTTGCAGCTCGGCGTCGGTCTGCGGTGGAGTCCCGCGGGCCCGCAAGGCATTGATCTGTACCCTCTCCAGATCGCTCTGGGTGACCAGGCCGCCGTTGACCTTCACCAGAATCCGCTCGAGCACGACCGCGCCGGGGATGTTCGAGACGAGCGCCTGTGCCTGCGCCGGCTGGGCGAGGGCCAGGCTGGCACCGACCGTGGCCAGACCCGTGATGATGCGCTGAGCGCGCTGTTTCATGGCGTTCTCCATCATCTACGATTCTATCGTTTCCAGCCCGCGCAACTCCACCAGCAGCCCACCGACCCGGGCGAACAGCTGGGCCGATCCCTCGCGGTTGCGCTCGGCGCGCTGGAACTCGACCCGCGAGAAGCCGGCCCGAACCTCTTCGCTCCGGGCCCGGGCCGTCCACCAGGACAGGTTGTGGGATGCGCGTCTCGCCTCGTCCGGCTCCCGCAGATCCATCGTGAGCATCGCGGGCGGTTTCAACTCCACGTCCGGGCGTCGTTCGACAAACCGGATCAGCCGTACCGGGTCCACCGTGGTGGTGGTCCTGAACTTCACGACGAGCAGATGCCCGTCCCGGTCGATCGTCTCAACCCCGAGCCGGTCGGCCAGCAGCCGGATCCGGCCGTACTCGGCCAAGGTGGCTACCGAGGGCGGAATCGGACCATAGCGGTCGCACAGCTCGTCGAGCACGTCCGTCAGGTCCGTCTCGGTTCGGGCGGCGGCGACCCGGCGATACACCATCAACCGCTGGTTCATGTCCGGAATGTAGCCCTCGTCGATCTTCAGATCGAGGTTCAGGTTGACCGCCGCGCGCACCTCGTCTTCGATCTCCTCCCCCTTCAGCTCCCGCACGGTCTGGTCGAGCAGCTTCACATAGAGGTCGAACCCGATCGATTCGATGTGCCCGCTCTGTTCCCCTCCGAGCAGGTTGCCCGCGCCGCGAATCTCGAGGTCGAGCGCCGCGATCCGGAACCCGCTGCCCAGGTCGCTGAACTCCCGAATCGCGGTGAGCCGCTGACGGGCCACCGGCGAGAGCGTCGCCTCCGGCGGTACCAGCAGGTAGGCATAGGCGCGTCGGTCGGACCGTCCCACGCGACCCCGCAGCTGGTAGAGCTGCGCGAGCCCGAACCGTTCGGCGTGGTTCACGATGATGGTGTTCACGTTGGGGATATCGAGCCCGTTCTCGATGATCGTGGTGGCGAGCAGCACGTCATGCTTGTGCTGCACGAAGTCGACCATGCACCGCTCCAGCGCCCCTTCCTTCATCTGACCGTGTGCCACCGCCAACCGCATCTCCGGCAACAACCGGGTGAGAAAGTCGCCCATCGCGTAGATGGACGTCACACGGCTGTGCAGGAAGTAGACCTGTCCGCCCCGCTCGAGCTCGGTGCGGATGGCTCGCGCGATCACCTGGTGGTCGAATCGAACCACGTTGGTCTGGATCGCCTGGCGGTCCTTTGGCGGTGTCTCGATAACCGACATATCGCGGATGCCGACGAGCGACATGTTGAGCGTGCGCGGGATCGGGGTGGCGGTCAGGGTCAGGACGTCGACGCCACGACGCATCTGCTTGATCCGCTCTTTGTGAGCCACGCCGAACCGTTGCTCCTCGTCGACGATCAGCAGCCCGAAGTCGCGAAACCGGACGTCCTTCGATAGCAGACGGTGGGTGCCGACGATGATGTCCACCTTGCCGGCGGCCAGATCCTCAAGCGTCTGTTTCTGTTCGGCGCGGGTGCGGAACCGGCTCACGAGATCGATCCGGACCGGGAACGCGGCGAACCGGTCGGTCAACGTCTTCTGGTGCTGAAACGCGAGCACGGTGGTCGGCGCCAGGAACCCGACCTGCGTGCCGTCCATGACCGCCTTGAACGCGGCGCGCATCGCCACTTCCGTCTTGCCATAGCCGACGTCCCCGCAGAGCAGGCGGTCCATCGGCGACGGCGATTCCATGTCGCGCCGGATGTCGGCGATCGCAACCTCCTGGTCGCGGGTGAGCTCATACTCGAACGCGTCGTCGAACTCACGATGCCAGTGCGTGTCCGGGCTGAAGGCGTGCCCCGGCATCGCCTTGCGCGCCGCGTACAGCTTGAGCAGCTCCTCGGCCATGTCCCGCATGGCACGACGAACCCTGGTCTTGGTCTTGGCCCAGGAGGTTCCGCCGAGCCTGTCCAGGGTGGCTTTCGTGGGCCCGGAATATTTCTGCAGCAGGTCGAGCTGCTGGACCGGGACAAACAGCTTGTCCTGGCCGACGTAGCGCAGCTCCATGAAGTCGTGCTGCTCGAGCCCGACCGGGATCTGCCTCAGACCGACGAACACCCCGACGCCGTGGTCCACGTGCACGACGTGGTCGCCGACCTTCAGGTCGCGAAAGTCGGACAGGAACGATCTGGCCGGTCCGGTACGCCGTTCCCGCACCCGCCGGTCCTCGTCGAAGACGTCCGGCTCGGCGAAGATCTGCAACCCAGCGTCCGGCAGCCTGAACCCCCGCGTCAGCTGCCCGGTCGCGACGAGCAGCGCCGCCCCATAGGTCTCGCCGGCCGCGTCGATCGACTGCGCCGTGAGGTCGTACTCCCCCAGCAGGTCGATGACCCGCTCGGCGCGGCCCGGGGTACCGGCGACCAGCAGCGCGGTCTCGCCGCGCTCGCGGGTTCGGGTAATCTCGGCCACCCAGTCCGCCAGCCGGCCATGGAACTCCACCACGGGCTGACAGGGCACGTGCCGCACTCCCGGCGCACTGTCCTGGTCCTCCCACAGCTGCTCCAGGCGTGCGGCTGAACCCAGACACGCGTCAAGCGTCGGCCACTCGACGAACAGCTGGTCGAGTGGTAGCGCCGGGTCGCCACGCTCCTGCGCCGCAGTGAACCCGGCAGCCGCGAGCGCCAGCTGTTTCTCGATCGCCGTCCTCGACTCGTCCGCCTCCGACAGATAGATCCGGTGTCCCGGCCCGCGCACGACGTAGTCGAGCAGCCAGGCCGAGCGGTCGGCATCGAGCCGGGGTGCGCCGGGGTCCGGTTCCGGCCCGAACAGCTCGCGCAACGGCAGGATCTCGGCACGGTCGAGCGACCGGGTCGACCGCTGTGTTGCCGGGTCGAACCGCCGCAGCGACTCGAGACTGTCGGCGGCGAACTCGGCTCGGATCGGCTGGTCGTCCCCCGCCGGGAAGAAATCGACGACACCGCCACGCACACAGAACTCTCCGTGCGCATCCACCGGGTCCTCTGGCGTGAACCCGGCATCGGCCAACAGCGCCCCCAGGTCGGGTGGTTCGAGCAGCGCCCCGACCGAGAGGCGGGTACCGGCCGCCAGGAGCCGATCGGGGGGGCTCAATCGCGGCAGCAGCGCGGCCGCCGCGGCCACCACGACGCGCGTGGAGCCGGTGGCGAGACCGTAGAGAGCCCGCCCCCGGGCGGCGGCGACGTCGAAGTGAGGCGCGAGCCCGCGATACGGATCGACCTCGTGTGACGGGAACGGCACGACGCCGTGGCGCAGCTCGTGGTCCGACAGCCCGGCCAGCGCGCCGAGGAAAAACCGGACATCGGCGACCATCTGCTCGACATCGCCGTCGGTCGGCACGATGACGACGACGGACGTATCAGTGGCCGCGGCAGCGACAGCGAACCCCTTGGCCGCGGGGGACAGACCCGCAATCGGGCCTGGACCGCCAAGACCTGCCTGGGTCGCGGCGGACTTGAAGAGGGCGCGCAGGGTGAGCGAGGTTGCAGTCACGGGGATCAGAGAACGCCCTACAGAAGTCAGAAGTCGGGAGAAGCCGGAGGGCTGCGCCAACCACGGTCCGTCCGGGACCGCTCGGGCGGGCGCGCACCGCCGGGCCCCACCCGTGAAGCCGGGTGACGACGACCGTCAGTCGTCGGTCCGGCTGTCGGGCTCCTTGAACCGCACGTTGTCGGTGAAGCGCCAGACATGCCTGGGCCGGTAGATGCCCGCGTCCTTGGTCCTGGACTTCACCCGGAACGTGTAGAGCAACCGATGGTAGTCGTACGAGAACCCGTCGCGCTTGTGGACCGCGACGTCGAGCTTGTAGGTTCCCTCGACGAGATCGAGTCGCTCGATGGCAAACACCACCTCGCCGTCGCCCTGGAGCGACTTGGACCTCATCTCCTCGATGTCGGTGTTGGTCCCGTAGCAACAGACGCCGTCAGGACTGAAGATACTGACGCCGAAGGCGAAGTCATCGACCGGATGCGCCGCGCTGACTTGCATACGGATCGTCATCGGATCGCCCGTGTGAAACACGTGCGCGGGTCCGCCGGGTCCCTCCAGCGTCACCTCCTGGATGCGAACGGCGCCAGAGCCCCAGCGCCCCTCCTTCGCCAAGAACATGTCGGCGGGCGGCTTGGCGTCATCAGCCCCCTGTGTCTCCGACGCGTCGGAAAGCGCCTGTGGGTCTGCCGGCGCCTGCATGACCGGGGTCTGCTGCGCCTTGGCGTCTTGCGCGGCGAGATGCTTGTCTTCGGTTTGCTCGACGTCGGTCAGGTACCTCTGCACGACCCGCTTCGGGTCGCCGATGGTCCGGCTCTCTCCGGCTTCGAGCCACACAGCCTCGTCGCAGAAGCGCTCCACCATCGACAACCCGTGGGTGACGAGCAGGATCGTCTTGCCGCGCCGTTTGAACTCGGCGAACTTATCGAGACACTTCAGGCTGAACCCTGCATCGCCGACCGCGAGCACTTCGTCCACCAGGAGAATGTCGGGGTCGACGTTGATCGCCACGGCGAACCCGAGCCGCATGTACATGCCGGATGAGTATGTCTTGACCGGCGCGTCGATGAAGTCTTCCAGCTCCGCAAACTCCACGATCTCGTCGAAACGGTCGCTGATCTCACGACGGGACAGCCCCAGCATGATGCCGTTGATGAACACGTTCTCGCGACCGGAGATCTCCGGGTGGAACCCGGCGCCCAGCTCGATCAGTGCCGATACCCGTCCGTGCACACGCACGCTGCCGCTGGTGGGTTTCGTGATCCCGGCGACGAGCTTGAGCAGCGTGCTCTTGCCCGAACCGTTTCGCCCGATGACCCCGAAGCACGCCCCTTTCGGCACCGACACCGACACGTCGCGTAGCGCGCTGAACGACTCGTCGGGCCGCAGGTGCCTCACGAGACTGCCGGTCAGCAGCGCGCTCTTCAGGGTGGCGAACCGCCGGCGGCGCCCATGTCGCCGATACACCTTCGAAACGTGGTCGAGCTCGATCGCGGGCATGGGAATCGCTCTATGGCTCGAGGAGGCAGGAGAAACCGGGGGGCTTCGCCAGCTTCCAGATCCGTCCCGGCCAGGCGGAGCGGGTCAGACGGAGGACATGAGCATGTCTAGATGCGGCGCGGCCCTCCGGCTCCGCCTGTCTCTTGCCTCCGGTCTCCTGTCTCCGGTAGAACACTCCGCCCTCACACCTCTTCCACGAACGAGTCTCGCAACCGGTCGAACAGCCAGTAGCCCAGCACGAACATCGCCGTGCCTCCGACCGCCAACGCCAGCAGCCACTTCCAGTGGCCGAATGGCCCGTCGTAGAACAGGATCTCCTGATACGAGATCGCCAGGTGGGCGAACGGGTTGCAGTTCATCAGCACTTTGCCGACCGGTGGCAGCCCCATGAACGAGGGCCCACGCCCTTCGACGAGCGACATCGGGTAGATGATCGGCGAGGCGAAGAACCAGAGGGTGAGCACGTTGGCCAGCAGGTCCTTGATGTCGCGGAAGTGCACCGTCAGCGACGCGAGCACCATCGCCAACCCGAGCGTCAGGATGAACTGCACCGCCAGGACTAGCGGGAACCACACCAACTCGATCGGCCGCAATGAGATCCCGTAGAACCACAGGAACCCGAACAGGATCGGCAGGCCGAACAGGAAGTGAACCATGTTAGACAGCACCGACACCATCGGCAGGATCTCGACCGGGAACATGACCTTCTTGATCAGGTTGCCATTGAGAATGAGCACGCTGGCGCCATCCGAGAGCGACGACGCGAACCAGGTCCACGGCAGCAGTCCGCAGAACAGGAAGACCGCGTAGGGGTGGACGTCGGCCCCCAGCATCTCGGCGCGGGGGAAGATGATCGTGAAGACCAACGAGTAGACCAGCAGGAGCAGCAGCGGGTTCACAAAAGACCAGAAGAAGCCGAGCACCGACCCGCGATACCGAGCCTTGAGATCTCGAGCGACGAGGATCTGGATGAGAGCCCGATGACGGAACAGCTGCCGCAGGTTAAACAGCATTGATTTCGAGCACGACCGCGGTCACGTTGTCGGGTCCGCCGCCGTCGTTCGCCCCCTGGATCAAGGCGTGACACAGCTGGTCGAGATCGGTCTTGCGCCGGAGCACCTCGCCGATCTGGCCATCGTCGAGCACCGTGAAGACACCGTCCGAGCAGAGCAGCAGGCGGTCGCCCGACTGCAGCGCGACCTCCTGGATGTCCACCTCGAGGTCTTCCGACCCTGACAGCGCCCGGGTCACGATGTTGCGCCAGGGATGCTGTCGCGCCGCCGTCTCGCTCAGTGCGCCGACGCGGATCTGCTCTTCTACCCACGAATGGTCCCGGGTCAGCCGGTCGATCTGCCCGTCCCGCAGCCGATAGGCGCGACTGTCCCCGACATGGGCCAGCGTGCCGGTCCCACCGTCGATCAGGACCGCCACCGCCGTCGTGGCCATCCCTCGGAGCTCACTCGACGCCGCGATCTGCGCGGCAATCCGCCGGTTCCCCATCTGGAACCCGGCGCGCAGACGGTTCGCGTTCACGCTCTGCTCGAGGTCGAACGGAACGGGCCAAGTCTGGTCCGGCGACATCGTCTGGGTCGCCTCGACGAACGCCACGATGCCCTCCACCACCGCCTGCGAGGCGACCTCACCGGCCGCGTGCCCACCCATCCCGTCGGCCACGACGAACAACCTCAGATCCTCGCGGGCCGAGAAACAGTCTTCGTTGGTCGACCGCCGCAGGCCCTTATCGGTAGCCGAAGCAGAGGAGACGTGCATGGGCTCGTGTCACTGTGGCGCGGTCACGGGGTGCGGACTACCCGGATGACGGTGCGAGGGAGACCCGGCCGGGCCGCGCCCGGCGTGCCCGGTTACCCCCGGGTTCTGGTCCTCGACGCGACCCGCAGCCGGACGACAGACTTCAACATCGCCAGACGCGCACGCTCGACGTCCATGTCCTGAGTCGGCCGGGCCAGTCGATCCTTCGCGCGCTTCCCGGCGGTCTGGGCTCGCGTGACGTCGATTTGGTCGGCCGCCTCGGCAATCTGCACCAGGATCGTGACGCGGTCCGGAAGCACCTCCGCGAACCCGAACGATACAGCTGCGTAGGAGGTATCCTGGCCTTTCCGATACCAGAGCTCGCCAACCTGTAAGGTCGCCAGCAACGGTGTATGACCCGGGAGCACCCCGAACGAGCCCTCCGCGCCCGGGATCTGCACTTCGTCGACCTGCTCACTCACAACCGAGCTCGCAGGGGTCACGATCTCCAGCGTCAGATGATCGGGTAGAGGCATCGGTGAACTCAACGCTCAGTTGGCTTCAGGCTTCGGCTTCAGGCTTCAGACTCAGGCAGCCGCCTCTTTCTTCATCTTCTCTGCCTTCTCGACCGCTTCCTCGATGCCGCCGACCAGGAAGAACGCCTGCTCGGGCAACTCGTCGTGCTGGCCCTCGACGATCTCCTTGAACCCGCGGATGGTGTCGGCAATCGACACATACTTGCCCTCGAGCCCGGTGAACTGTGAGGCAACGAAGAACGGCTGGGACAGGAACTTCTGGATCCGCCGCGCGCGCGCCACGCTGCGCTTGTCCTCTTCCGAGAGCTCGTCGATGCCCAGAATCGCGATGATGTCCTGCAGGTCCTTGTAGCGCTGGAGCACCTGCTTGACGTCGCGGGCTACGTCGTAGTGCTCCTGCCCGATGACGTGCGGGTCGAGAATACGTGACGACGAGGCCAGCGGGTCAACCGCCGGATAGATGCCCTGTTCGACGATCTGTCGCGACAGCTGGGTGGTCGCGTCGAGATGCGCGAAGGTGGTGGCCGGCGCCGGATCGGTGTAGTCGTCGGCCGGCACGTAGATCGCCTGCACCGAGGTGACCGACCCCAGCTTGGTCGATGTGATCCGTTCCTGCAGCGCCCCCATCTCGCTAGCCAGCGTCGGCTGGTACCCGACGGCGGACGGCATCCGGCCGAGCAGCGCGGACACCTCCGAGCCGGCCTGGGTGAACCGGAAGATGTTATCGATGAAGAGGAGTACGTCCTTCCCCTCCACATCGCGGAAGTACTCGGCCACCGTCAGCGCGGTGAG
This sequence comes from Acidobacteriota bacterium, assembly GCA_015659035.1. Classification (GTDB taxonomy): domain Bacteria; phylum Acidobacteriota; class Vicinamibacteria; order Vicinamibacterales; family UBA8438; genus NP936. Next base: position 74,299 of record DQNS01000122.1, read on the forward strand.
CCCAACCCGGAGACGCGCGCCCGGCGGTTCGGTCATCTGGCCGTAGATCAACGCGGCTCGGGATTTCTCGCGATCCTCGATGTTGATGACCCCGCTTTCCTGCATCTCGATCCAGAGGTCGTTGCCCTCGCGTGTCCGTTCGCCCACGCCACCGAACACCGACACACCGCCGTGCTTGAGAGCGATGTTGTTGATGAGCTCCATGATGATGACGGTCTTGCCGACACCGGCGCCGCCGAAGAGCCCGGTCTTGCCGCCGCGCAGATACGGCTCGAGCAGGTCGATGACCTTGATGCCGGTCTCGAACATCTGCATGTCGGTCGACTGGTCTTCCAGCGAGGGCGCCGGCCGATGAATAGGCCATCGTTCCTTGGTCTGGACCGGCCGGTCCGGAAAGTCGACCGGCTCGCCGAGAACATTGAGCACGCGACCCAGCACTTCCGGGCCGACCGGCACCGAAATCGGTGCGCCCAGATCGACCGCGGCCATGCCGCGCTGCATGCCGTCGGTCGGCTTCATCGCAACGGCGCGCACCCGATTCTCGCCCAGGTGCTGCTCGACCTCGGCGATGACGTCGATGTCGATGCCGCTCTCACTCGATTTGATATGCAGCGCGTTGTAGATGGCGGGCAGATGCCCCTCGAACTCGACGTCGAGGACCGGTCCGATCACCTGCACCACTTTGCCGACTGCCCGTTCCGCTTCGGTATCGTTCGCCATGACGTCTCTGAATCCCCCAGGGTACCGGTGGTCTGACCTGAAGACGGCGAAGCCCTCCAGCTTCTTCTGCCTCCTGTCTCCTGACTCCTCCGGGCAATCCGCTACAGCGTCCCGGCGCCCGAGACCACCTCGATGATTTCCCGTGTGATCGTGGCTTGCCGTACCTTGTTCATGTACAGCGTCAGGTCCTCGATCATCTCCGTCGCGTTTCTTGTGGCGGAATCCATCGACATCAGCCGCGCGGCGTGTTCCGCCGCGGCCGACTCGAGCAACGCGTGGTAGAACTGGATTTCCACGTGACGCGGAATCAACGTGTCGAAGATGACCGCCGGGTCCGGTTCATACAGGTAGTCGGCCGACAACTCGACGTCGACCGATGGTGTGTCGAGACGAGCGATCGGCAAGACCTGGTCGACCACGACCCGCTGCTGCAGCACGCTCTTGAACTCGTTGTAGACGAGCTGCACCGAGTCGACCTCGCTCCCCGTGAACGCCTCGATTGCGGCGCGGGCGATCGCCTGGGCGTGACTGTACTTGAGCTGGTTAAAAATGTTGACCAGCTCGAAGCGGACGTCGAACCCGCGCTTCCCGAAAAAATCTCGGCCCTTGCGCCCGACCAGCCCCAGCGACACATCGTGGCCACCGCTCTCGGTGATGACCTCACCCGCTTGCTTGATGATGTTGGTGTTGAAGCTGCCGCACAACCCCTTGTCGGCTGTCACGACCACCAGCAAAGTCGGGCGCTTCGGGGCGTCGGCGGTCTGCTCTCTCAGGAGCGGATGCGATGAGGTGTCCACGTGTGAGGCCAGACCGCTGAGCACGCGCTGCATCTGGTTGGCGAACGGTCGCGCACCCAGAATCTGGTCCTGCGCCTTGCGGAGTCGTGACGCGGCGACCGCCTTCATCGCCTTGGTAATCTGCTGCGTCGACTTGACGGCACGAATCCGTCTGCGTAGGTCGAGAAGAGAAGGCACTGAGAATTGGCTCTCTAAACGTGATGGCTTCAGGCTTCAGGCTACAGGGGCGCTGGACTGATGGCACCCTATGCGGCCGCGGTCTTGCGGGCGGCGATGAACAGTTCGGTGAACTCCTGGAGCACCGCCTCGATCCGGGTCTTCAGATCGTCGTCGATCTCGCCCCGCGCGACGAGGTCGGTGAACAACGAGGCCTCGCGGCCCTCGACGAACTGAGACAGCTCGGTCTCGTACTCGCCCACCTGCTCCACCTCGACATTGTCGAGGAAACCATTCACGCCGGCATAGATGATGAGGATCTGCTGCTCGACCGCGCGCGGCTCATATTGGCGTTGCTTCAACACCTCGACCAACCGCTTGCCGCGGTTGAGCTGATCCTGCGTGGCCTTGTCGAGGTCGCTGGCGAACTGGGCAAAAGCGGCGAGCTCGCGATACTGCGCGAGATCGAGCCGGAGGGTGCCGGCCACCTGCCGCATCGCCTTCACCTGCGCAGCCCCGCCAACCCGGGACACCGAGTTCCCGACGTTGATGGCAGGCCGTATGCCCTGGTTGAACAGGTCCGCCTCGAGAAAGATCTGTCCATCGGTGATCGAGATGACGTTGGTCGGGATATAGGCGGACAGGTCGCCGGCCTGCGTCTCGATGACCGGTAACGCGGTCAACGACCCACCTCCGTGCTCGTCGCTCAGCTTGGCGGCACGTTCGAGCAGGCGGGAGTGCAGGTAGAAGACATCCCCGGGATACGCCTCGCGACCGGGCGGTCGACGCAGCAACAGCGAGATCTCGCGATATGCCTGGGCATGCTTCGAGAGATCGTCGTAGATGCAGAGCGCATGCTTCCCGGCATCGCGGAAGAACTCGCCGATCGCGCAGGCCGCATACGGGCTGATGAACAACTGTGAGGCCGGGTCTGCCGCCGCGGCGGCCACGATGATGGAGTACTCCATCGCGCCCGCCTCCTCGAGGGTTCTGACGACCTGTGCAATGGTGGACTGCTTCTGCCCGATCGCGTTGTAGATGCAGACGACGTCCTTCCCACGCTGGTTGAGGATGCAGTCAATCGCAACCGCAGTCTTCCCGGTCTGCCGGTCGCCGATGATGAGCTCACGCTGACCGCGTCCGATCGGCACCATCGTGTCGATCGCCTTGAGACCGGTCTGCAACGGCTCCTTCACGCCCTGGCGGTCGACGACCCCCGGTGCGATCTTCTCGAGCGGGGCATTCTCCGTTGTCGCGACCGGTCCCTTGCCATCCACCGGCTGCCCGAGTGCATTGACCACCCGGCCGATCATCGCCTCGCCGACCGGCACCGACATCAACCGGCCGGTGCGCCTGACGGTGTCGCCCTCCTTGATCTCTCTGCTCTCCCCGAGCAGCACGACACCGACACCCTCCTCTTCGAGGTTCAGCGCCAGGCCGAACACGCCATGCGGAAACTCAAGCATCTCGGTCGCCATGGCGCGCTCGATGCCATGGACCTGGGCGATCCCGTCACCGACAGATACGACGGTGCCGACCTCTGCCACATCGATGTCGATGGTGTAGTCGCCGATCTGGTCGCGAATGATCTTGGTAATCTCGTCCGCTTTGATGGTCATCGCCAGAAAGCTCTCTATCGCTCCAACAACGTGTGCCGCATCCGTTCGAGATGACCCGCGACGCTGCCGTCATAGACCGTGGTACCAAGCCGCGCCACGACGCCACCGAGTATCTCTGGGTCGATGTCGGTGACCATGGTGACGGTGCGTCCACTGACCTGGGCCAGGCTGTGTTCGATCGCGGCGGCGCGCTCTGGGGTCAACGGCTGCGCCGTCGTGACCTGCGCCTCGACGATACCCAGATGGTCGAGCAGTCGGGCGCGATATGCGCGCAGGACCTGTGAGAGGAGACCGAGGCGGTCGCGCTCGGCCAGCAGCCTGAGGAGCTTCGCAACCGGCGGGATGACGTCGCCGAGACGGCCAACCAGCGCGTCGACGACGGCCCGCTTGCGCTCGGTCGGGATGGCCGGGTTGAGCAGCACGCGGCGCAGGGTTGCGTGTCCATCGATGAGATCAGCGAACCCGGCGAGGTCCGCCTCGACCTGCCGGAGATCGCGGTCGTGCACGCTGACGTCGAAGAGTGCGCGGGCGTACCGCGCAGCGGCCGTGCGGTTCGTCATAGGGTTCGGTAGCCGATCGAGTGCCCCGAGTCAGAAAGTCGCGAACCTCTGAGTCCGGACACTCGTGACGGCGGAGCGCGGGAGGCGTTCGTTCTGCGCCCGGCCTGAACGGGCCAAACGTCGAACTATACCATCAGCCGCGAGTCGCGAGCAAGCGCTAGCGCCCTGTCTCGGAACCGGTCAGATGCTCGAAGAGCCGTTGCAGCTCGCTCTGGGACGCGAAGTCGATCTCGATGCGACCCTTCTGGCCACGACGCACGATCCGGACCCGCGTACCGAGGGCAACACGCAGACGGTCCTGTGCCGCCTCGGTGTGGACGTCGAGCGGCGGGGCTAACCCGGACGGCCGTGGCACCGTCGGCCGGCCAAGCCGTTTGACCAACCCCTCGGTCTCCCGAACGGACAGACCGCGGGCCACGACCTCTCTGGCCGCGCGGCGCTGCGCCGAGGGCTCCCTCAACCCGAGCAGCGCCCGGGCGTGCCCCATGGCGAGCACGCCGGCCGCCATGTCTGCCTGCACCTCGGGCGGCAAGGCAAGCAAGCGAACGTAGTTGGCAACCGTCGTGCGATCCTTGCCAACGGCGGCCGCCACCTGTTCCTGGGTCACCTGATAGTCATCAATCAGACGGCGATACGCCTCCGCTTCTTCGATCGGGTTCAGGTTCTCACGTTGCAGGTTCTCGATCAGCGCGAGCTCCAGCAACTTGTCGTCCGGAACATCGCGCACGACGACCGGAACCTGGAGCAAACCGGCCTGCTGCGCGGCACGCCACCGACGCTCGCCGGCAACGATCTCAAAAGTGTCGCTGCCCAGGCGGCGGACGATGATCGGTTGAATGACACCACTGCTCTGGATCGAACGGGACAGCGCGTCCAGCTTGGGCTCGTCCATGACCGTGCGCGGCTGGAACCGATTGGGGGTCAGCCGGTCGAGATCCACCTCGGTGGGTCGCTCCCGCGTGTGCGGGGACGGCGGCTCCGGGATCAGGGCACTCAGCCCTCGTCCCAACGCCGGTCGTGTCTTTGCCATGTGGTCTGCTCCCGCGACTGCTAGAGGCTGGTGTCTGGCAACCGCGGGCTGCGGTTGGCCAGGATCTCGCGCGCCAGTGCCAGGTATGCCGCCGCGCCCGTGGATCGGACGTCGTAGAGGATTGCCGGCAGGCCGAAACTCGGTGCCTCCCCAAGACGGACGTTGCGGGGGATGGTGGTCGTGTAGACCTTGTCCTTGAAGTGCTGCCGCACCTCCCCCGCCACCTGCTGGCCAAGCCGAGTGCGGGTATCGGCCATGGTCAACAACACTCCGTCGAGCTCGAGCCCGGGATTCAGATTGGCCTGAACGCGACGCATCGTCGCCATCAGCTCGGCCAGCCCCTCGAGGGCGAAGTACTCGCAGTTGAGTGGAATGAGCACCGCATCAGCTGCCACCAATGCGTTGAGCGTCAACAAGCCGAGCGACGGAGGGGTGTCGATGAAGATGTAGTCGTAGCGGGCGCGCGCCTGCTGGAGCAGCGGCCGGAGCCGGCTCTCGCGGTCAGGGAAACCCACCAACTCCACCTCGGCACCCGTCAGGTCCCGGTTGGCGGGAATCAGGTGGAGGTCGGTGACGGCGGTGGCGAGCTCAAAATCTGCCGGGTCCGGCACACCGTCCTTCATCAGCGCGTCGTAGATCGTTCGCCGAGTTGAGGCTGTTTCCTTCAACCCGATGCCACTGGTGAGATTGGACTGCGGATCCAAATCGACGAGCAAGACCGTCCGATCGCCCATCGCCAGCGAGGCGGCCAGGTTGATGGCCGTGGTCGTCTTGCCGACACCACCCTTTTGGTTGGCGATTGCGATAACCCGACACATTGTAGGTCAAACAGACTATAAACTAGGTCTTATGACTGTTGGAGCAGGTCATCTTTTTCAACTCTTATCGTACCCTCTACCTGGTGCTGAGCGCAAGCCGAGATATAGAGTACCAGCGGAGCGTGTGAAGCCAGGTTTCATGACACGCGTGGTGAAAGTCCGGCGTGGCACCAACTGTTCCACGTGGAACACTCGTGCCGCCTTGTGTCTGTGCTCGAGACAGAAGAACGACTATCGGCGGCCAAATGCGGCCGTATTTCTGACACGGGCCACTAAGGGCCTCAGGGCCCACGCGGACCCTAAGTCTTCTCCAGCACAACCAGCTGACTCTTCAGCGACTTCACCAACGGGTAAGTCCCACGCCACCGAAGCGACTGCCGCAGATCGCCCCACACCTCATCCTCCCCGGTACTCCGAAACAGGAAGAGCAGACCACCAACTCTCAGCAACGTCTGAAGACCCTCCAGCGCCACCCGGTCTACATTGACCGCGCGCACCGTGACCACATCCGTCGCCTCGTGTCGCTCGGGCCGGGTCAACAGCTCCTCGTATCGACATGTCTCGACCACGACATCCTTCAGCCCCAGCTGCCGCACAACGTCCCGTAAAAACGCGGCCTTTCGAGTCCTGGACTCCACCATCCGAAGCGCTAACCCGCGTACCGCCAGCTTCAGCGGCACCCCCGGCGAGCCGCCGCCTGACCCGATGTCCACGACAGACCGTGCCTCCACCGGCATCTGCCGCGCCGCTATCAGCGGTTCCACGACCAACCTATCCAACCCACTGTCGTCCTCCGCCAGCGCTGTCAGATTCATCCGTCGGTTCCACCGATACACCAGCTTCAGATATACCGCCAGTGTGGTCGCAAGAGACGCGTCTATCTCTATCCCCGCTCGCGAGGCCCGCCCCGCTATTCGACCCGCCAGACTCGGCCCCGTCATCGCCGTCTCAGGATGCCGCCGGCTGCTCGCTCTGCGAGAGGCCCCAGCGTTTCACATACGTACCCAGCACCGCCACGGCCGCAGGCGTCACCCCAGGCACCCGCGCTGCCTGCCCCAGCGTCTCCGGCACAACCGCCGTGAGCCGCTCCACCACTTCCCGCGACAACCCCGGCACCGCCCCGAACGCAAACCCGGCCGGAATCCGCCGGCGCTCGTCACGCTCCCGCCGCGCCACCGTGGCCTCTTGTCTTCGCAGATACCCTTCGTACTTCACCACGGTCTCCACACTCGATATTTCCACCGAGGCGCCGTCCTGCCCCGTTTCCACCTCCAGCACACCCGTCTCTGCCAGGCTTGCCAATGTTACTCCTGGCCTCCTGAGCACCTGGGTCACCGCCACGCTGCGCCCTTTCTCGCGCACCCGCGCAGCCCGCACGCGCTCCACATTCCGCTCGAACCGTCCGCGCCGCGCCTCGAACCGCTCCCAGCGCTTCTCGTCAACCAGGCCGATCTCGTGCCCCCTGGGCGTCAACCGCAAGTCCGCATTGTCGATCCGCAGCAACAATCGATGCTCTGCCCGCGACGTGAACATCCGATACGGCTCGAGACACCCTTGCGTCGTCAGGTCATCCACCATGACCCCGACATAGGCCTCCTCCCGCCCAAGTACCCAACCCCCATGCCCACGCACCGACCGCGCGGCATTCACCCCTGCCACCAGCCCCTGCCCAGCCGCTTCCTCGTACCCTGATGTCCCGTTGATCTGTCCCGCCAGGTACAACCCGGCCACCAACCGCGTCTCGAGTGTTGGCCGCAACTCCGTGGGCTGGATGAAGTCGTACTCGATCGCGTAGCCGGGACGCAGCATCACCGCCTCCTCCAGCCCAGGCAACGCCCGCACGATCTGCTCCTGCACCTCACGCGGCAGGCTCATCGAACAGCCACTGACATAGATCTCCGGAACGTCCAGCCCTTCAGGCTCCAAGAAGACCTGATGTCGCTCCCGCTCCGGGAACCGCATGACCTTGTCCTCGAGCGACGGACAGTAACGTGGGCCGATGCCCGTGATCTGCCCATTGAACAGCGGGGACCGGTCCAGGTTCCGTCGCACCAACTCGTGAACCGCCTCGTTTGTGTGCACGATGTGACAGCAGATCTGTGGTCGCTCGATCGTGCCAGTCATGAAGGAAAAAGGCACGGGCGGTCGATCTCCCGGCTCTTCCTCGAACCGACTAAAGTCGATGCTCCGCCGGTCGAGCCGTGGCGGCGTCCCCGTCTTCAAACGACCCCACACCAGGCCGAGCCCCCTCAGCGACTCTCCCAGCATCCGCGACGCCGGTTCGCCGGCCCGCCCCGCCGTGTGCTGCTCTCGACCAATATGGACCACTCCATTCAAGAACGTCCCGGTCGTCACGACGAGCGCCCGGCACCCATACCGCTCGCCGCACTCCAGCTCGACACCCACCACCCGCCCACCCTCGATCACCGCCGCCCCTGCCCGGTCGACGATCCACCCGATGTTCGACTCCCGCTCCAGCCGGGCGCGCATCCACGCGCCATAGCGTTGCTTGTCGGCCTGCGCCCTCGGCGACCAGACCGCCGGTCCTCGGCTGCGATTCAGCAGCTTGAACTGGACTGCCGTCGCATCGATCGCCTGACCCATCAGCCCGCCCAATGCGTCGATCTCCCGAACCAGATGCCCTTTTGCGGTCCCTCCGACCGCGGGGTTGCACGGCATGTGGGCCACTGTCTCCAGCGACAGCGTGCACAACCCCACCGTGCACCCAAGGCGCGCCGCCGCATGTGCGGCCTCGACGCCAGCATGTCCGCCACCGACGACGATCACGTCGTAATCAGAAATCATCTCTCTGTCGCCCGGGATATTCAGCCCGCTGAGGCCGCTTCATGTACATTCGCTTTTTATTCTCTATCCGCACCGGGATGCAGCGAGCCCGACCCCTCGCATGACTTACTTTCCGATACAGAACCGCTCGAAGATGTGCCTCAGAACGTCGTCCGGTGTGCGCTTGCCCGTTAACTCCTCGAGCGCCGCGCGCGCGCGTTGCAGGTCGGCGAGCACGAACTCCTCCGCCGCCCCGCGCGCCGCCGCCGCTTCTGCCGCACCGAGCGCCTCGCCGCCCCGCTCGAGCAGCCCGATATGTCGGCTGTTTGCCACCGCAGGTGTGTCGCGCAACCGCTCGCCACCGGTCAAGACATCGCACAGCGCGGCCCGCAGCCGTTCGAGGCCTTCACCCGTCCGCGCCGAGACCTCCACGACGGCCGTCTCCTCTTCGAGCGCCAGCGACCCGCGTACCCAGCTCGTTGGCGCATCCACCTTGTTCACCGCCACGAGACGCCGCAGGGCCGCCGTTTCCTCCAACACCGCCCAATCCTCCTGGTCCAGCGGTCGCGACCGGTCAACCACGACGACCGTCGCCGCCGCGACGCCCAGCGCCTCACGCGTCCGGGCCACGCCCTCAACCTCCACCGCGTCACCGGCCGACCGGATACCGGCCGAGTCAACAAGGGTCACCGCCAGCCCGTTCAGATCGGTCACGTCGGTCACGAGGTCCCGTGTCGTCCCGGCCATCGGTGTAACGATCGCGCGCGCCACACCCAGCAACTGGTTGAACAGACTCGACTTTCCCACGTTCGGCTTCCCCACGATGACGACCTGACATCCTTCGCGGATCAACCTGCCCCGCGCCGCCCCGTTCAGCAGCGCGTTAACCTGCCGCCGGATGGCGCCGACCGCCTCGGCCACTTCTCCCGCCGCGACGAAGTGATAGCCCTCCTCCGGGAAATCCAGCGACGCCTCCAGCCTGGCGATCAGGTCGAACAACTGGCTGTCGAGCTCACGGATCGGCGCGGTGATGGTGCCTTCGAGCTGGTCGAACGCGATGCGCGCCTGCAGCGGCGTCACCGCGTCAATGAGGTCGGCCACCGCCTCGGCCTGCACTAAATCCAGCCGCCCGTTCAGATACGCACGGAGGGTGAACTCGCCCGGCTCAGCCAACCGCGCGCCGGCGGCACAGGCCAAGGCGACGATCCGGCCCAGCAGGACCGGGCTGCCGTGGGCGCTGATCTCGACAACGTCATCGCCGGTGTAGGAACCAGGGTGCGGAAAAGCGGTCGCCACCACCTGGTCGACCGCGGTGGGTACCGCCGCCGTGTGGTCCACAATCCGCGCCACAGTCGCATGACGGGGCCGCAGCGGCTCCGATCGATCGAGCAAGGTCCCGGCTATGGTGGCCGCCTGGGGGCCACTCAGACGCACCACACCCAACCCGCCCCGCCCGGGCGGTGTGGCGACCGCGACGATCGTGTCGTCGGGTGTGAACACCTAAGGACCCGCTAGCAGGCCGAGGTCTTTTCAGCGGTCCGCTAGTCCCCGTCCGGGCTCGTTCGCCGATATCAGGACGGTCTTCAGGAAGGCGTCGCCGATACTCTCCGAGGACACAGTCGGGTCCTCAGCCACCGCCAGGTGCACGATCCGACGGGCATAGGGATTCAGCGGTCCGATCTCCTGGGTCTCACCGGTCGTCGCGGCCCGCTGGGCCAGCAGCAAGGCCATCTGTCTGAGCTCGTTGTCCTTGCCCTTCCGGTAGTCCAGACAGTCGACGGCGATATGGCCCTTGGTGTGCTCGCTACGGAACACCGCGTTGACGATGTGCTGCAGCGCGTCGAGCCCTGCGCCCTTGCGCCGCAAGAGCCGCTCGCCCTCGTCTCCATCCAGTGTGATCCGCGTACCATCCTCGATCGGCGTGCACGTCACCGTCACGGACAGGCCCATTGCGGACATCACCGCCTCGACAAACGTCACCATCCGGGTTTCGAGATCCGCTGTCACCGCACACCTCTCGTTCGTCAGTGTCCCTAGCCTCGGAAGACTCCACCCTGCTGCGGGGGTCGGGCCCCTGGGTGGGTCGGCGGCCGGTCGCTTTGGCCATCATTCCCGAACCCCTGGTCCCGGATTTCACGCATCCCGAGGGTCTCTATGCCGCTTGCCCCGGGACCGGCGCGAGCCCTTGCCCTGGCGAGTCTTTTTCGCCGGCCGCCGCGGCAGCTCGGTCGTGGCCCCGGCCCCGTCGCCCGCCGGCTCCGCGTCCGCCGTGCCGGCCGCCGCCGCCTTCTTGACCAGCCGTTCCGCCGGCGGGCGCACCTGATGCTTGGGTAGGGGACCGGCAATCCGGTTCGTCAGCAGTTGCTGGCCGATGCCGATCACGTTGCTCGTCAGCCAGTAGACCACCAACCCGCTCGGCGCGCTCAGGAACATGAACGTGAACACGACCGGCATCGCCATCATCATTTTCTGCTGCATCGGGTCGGTACCCGCAGGCTGCAGCCGCTGCTGGAAGACCATCGAGGCCCCCATCACGATCGGTGTGATGTAGAGCGGGTCCTTCAGCGACAGGTCGGTAATCCACAACATGAACGGCGCGCCCCGAATCTCGATCGCCATCGACAGCAACCGGTAGAAGGAGAACAGGATCGGCATGGTGGCCAGCATCGGCAGACACCCGCTCGCGGGGTTCGCACCGTGCTTCCGATACAGCCCCATCACCTCCTCGTTCATCTTCTTCTTCGCCGGGTCGGTCACTTTGAGGTCTTTGTAGCGGGCCTGGATAGCCTTCATTTCCGGCTGCAGTTGCTGCATCTTCCGCATCGACACCACGCTCTTGTGGCGCAGCGGGAAGATCAGGATATTGATCAGCACGGTCAGCAGAATGATCGACCAGCCGTAGTTACCGACGTACCCGTTGATCCATTTCAGGGTCTGGTGCAGCGGTACCACGATGACCGACAGGAACCCGAAGTTGATCGCCCGCACCAGGTCCGGGTGGATGGCGCGCAGCACGTCGAACTCCTTCGGGCCGATGAAGACGGGCAGGTCGCCCCCACCCGGTTCGAGCGTCAGATCGAACGCCACCAGATCGACGTCCAGCCCGACGGCCGAGACCGGGCTGTAGTCGACCCGGCTCGTGAACCGCTCAGCCAGACGGACGCCGACGACCTCCTCGAGTTCCCCCGCACGCGCGGGTCCGGTGCCTGGCAACGCCGCGACCAGAAAATACTTGTTGTCGACCCCGACGAACTCGAACGCGCCCTCATAGATCGACCGCTCGCGCAGATCCGCCGGTTGTGCCCGGTAGATGTCGATTTCCTGCAGTAAACCGTTCTCGAAGGCCCGACCATAGAGCACTCCTGCGGGCGGCTGTGGGAAGGTCATTCGCGACACGTTCGTCCGCTCGCCACCGATCGCCGGGCCCCACTGCATCATCACCGGCAACGCGCCTTCCGCCGTCGTGACCGAGGCGGCGAACCGGACGAGATACGGCTGTGGCTCGCAGCGCGCCTCCCGGGCGCGGTCCTCACAGTCTGGCAGTGCCTGGAAGGTAAACGACTTCCGCGCCCGCAAGCCGGAGCTGTCTTCATACTCGAAGACGAGCGTCGCCGGGTCGGCCCTCAGCTGAAGCTGGTCGACAGACGGGCGGAACAATGCGTCGTCGAGCCGAGCCGTGATCCTAGGAGCGTCCGGCACCCTCAACGAGAACGGCCAGGTCTGATCGGGTGACACCTCCGGCACGAGCTCGACCGGGCCACCGCTGTCGTCCACATGGTCCTTGATCTGCCAGCTCACCAGCTTGGCTCCCCGATTGGCGAACACGGCCCGCACGAACCGGCTCTCGACGACGATGTCCCGTGGCTGATCGTCCGCCACGACAGGCTCGAACTTCTCGACCGCCGCTAGTGGGGTGAAGTCGCCGACCGTCAGCGGTGGGGTGGAGTCGCCGGCCGCCGGCGTCCCGGTGGCGGCGGGCGCACGCGCCCCGCCGATCGCCGCCTGGGGGTCGGTTGCGCCCACGGGTGCGGCGGGCGAGGCCGTCGGATCAGCGGTGGCCAAATCGAGCGGCACCGGTGGCGCGAGAAAGCGCTGGTAGAGCACCAGCACCAGAAAGGACAGAAACACCGCGAGTAGAACTTGACGTTCCATAACAGTCTACGCGCCCCGGGTCACAGCCGCACGACTGCGGGCGGGCACCGGATCGTACCCGCCTGCATGCAGCGGATGACACCGGGCGAGCCGGCGCAGCGTCAGCCAGAACCCACGCAAACTGCCATGTCGTCGCACCGCCTCCTCGGCATAATGCGAGCAGGAGGGCTCGAACCGGCACGATCCGGCGAACAGCGGGGAAATCAGAACCCTGTAGCTTCGAAGGAGAAGGACCCACACCGGGATCAGCAGCCGGTCCGCCAATCTGGGGTGAAAGTCCCGTGTCGCAGCGAGACCCGTCGCAGGCAATGCGGCGCCCGGCTCAGACGCTCCAGCCTCACGACGAGCTGTGCGCTCGGACCTGACGGTGAAGCGTCCGGCGATAGTCGTCCAGCAGAATGACAAAGGGGGCATCCAGGAATTCACGCCGCGGCAGGACGACGAGGTCGAGGCCGGCCACCGGCTTGTTGTGTCGGAAGAACTCGCGCACCCGCCGCTTCGAGTGATTGCGTCGAACCGCCTTCCCTAGACGCCGCGGCGCGACGATACCCAACCGGCTGAGCATGCGTGCATTCGATAGCCCGATGAGCGTCATGTACCGCCCACGTGTCCGAACGCCGCGCTGCTGTATGTGCAGAAACTCGGGGCGCCGCCGGATACGCTCCTCGCGGGTCAGTGTCCGGGCCGCATTCGGCTGACCCATAGCTCCACTCCATGTCGGGTCAGAAACTACCCCCGGGACGCTCACCACGGACTGCTACCCAGAGACGGTCAGACGCTGGCGACCCTTCGCCCGTCGCCGGCTGAGCACGCGGCGACCGCCGGGTGTGCTCATCCGTGCACGGAAGCCGTGCGTCTTCTTGCGGTGGCGGTTGTTCGGTTGAAAGGTGCGCTTCATCTAAAACAGACTCCTCCGTAACGGTGAGAACTCATAATTATAACGAAGGTCTGACAACGGTGTCAACAGTCCGGTGAGGCCTCATGAAACGGACCGGTAATCCACATTGCGGCCTGGACTACAGCTGTGCTACAGTCCCGTCCCTGCGGTCACCGCAGGGCTCCCCCTTTTCGAAGTTTTCCACAATTGTGGAAAAAATTGTGGAAAGTCCACGAATGCTGTGATCTGCCAATGTTGTCTACGGTGGAAATGTCGTTTTTTCGCACCCAGATTCACACAATTGGTCACTTTTTCTCGGTTTATCACGATGTTTGGCCTCTCCAACGGTCCTCGAAGGCCTCCGTTGTGGCCGAGACGACGGCGCCGTTGAGACCCGTCCGAGCAACCTAATGGCCCATTTGGGTGCCGATCTGAGTCCCGCGATGGCCGGGGACGTTTGGAGCCTTATTCTCGCCCTGATCGAGACCAAGGTTGACCGCCACAGTTTCTACACATGGTTCAAGCCGACCTCTTTCCTGAAGGACGAGGGCCAGACCATCATCGTGAAGGTCCCGAATGATCTCTTTCGGGACTGGCTTATCAAGCACTACGCCGGCGTTATCGGGGAGGCGGTCGACGAACTCAAGCGGCACGGCACAGCGATCTCGTTCGTCACCGCCGCCGCTGTGCCCATCCCCTCCACTCCGACCCAACCGCCGGCCAGCGACCCGGTATCCCACCAGCCCCGCATGGTCGCACCGCTTAACCAGCGATATACCTTTTCCAAGTTCGTCGTCGGACCATCAAACCAGTTTGCACATGCCGCAGCCTGCGCTGTAGCCGAAGCGCCGTCGCGCTCCTACAACCCGCTGTTTATCTACGGCGGTGTGGGTCTGGGCAAGACCCACCTCATGCACGCGATCGGGCAGTATCTGGACACGCACTCCCCGCAGCTCTTGTTCACCTACATTTCGTCTGAACGATTCATGAACGAGATGATCAACGCTATACGCTACGACCGGATACTGGAGTTCCGCCAGCGCTATCGGAGCGTGGACATCCTACTGGTCGATGACATCCAGTTCCTTGCCGGCAAGGAAGGTACGCAGACCGAGTTTTTCCACACCTTCAACTCGCTGTACGACGCGCAGAAGCAGATCGTCATCAGCAGCGACTGCCCACCGCACGAGATCCCGTCGCTTGAAGAGCGACTGCGCTCCCGGTTCGAGTGGGGCCTCATCGCCGACATCCATCCACCCGATCTCGAGACCAAAGTGGCAATTCTCAAGAAAAAGGCAGAGGCTGAAACGGTACCGTTACCGGACAACGTGGCGATCTATATCGCCGGCAAGATTAAATCGAACATCCGGGAGCTCGAGGGGTCGTTAATCCGCCTGATCGCCTACGCCTCGCTGACCGGCAGACAGATCTCACTGGCACTCGCCCAGGATGTCCTGCGAAATATCCTGGACCGCGACGATCCGAAAGTGACGATCGAGATCATCCAGAAATACGTCGCGAACTTCTACTCCCTCAAACTGAGCGACCTCAAATCCCGCAACAACGCCAAGTCGGTCGCCCAGCCACGCCAGATTGCGATGTATATCTGCAAGTCGCTCACGAACGCCTCTTTGCCGCAAATCGGGAAGAGTTTTGGCGGGAAACATCATTCGACGGTGATCCACTCAATCCGGAAAGTCGAGGGTTACCGCAAGACAGATGCCACCTTCAACACCCGCATCGAGAATTTCCTCAAGTCGTTCACATGACACCCTCCAACGACGTTTTCCACAGAATCCGCAACCCTGGTGTGTTGACGATTTGTGGACATCCCAGGCTCGTTCAAGGAACGTCTCGATAAACGATATTTGTTCAAAATTTAACATCTCTGTTAAGACATGCTAAATAATTGATAATATTGGGTTTATTAACATTAAAAGCCTTTTCAACAACAATACTATTAGTTGGTATAATTGTACAAGTTAACTCTGTTCCTAAGAGCATAACCTCCGAGGTCACCTCCGAGATGGAACTCAGCGTCCGCAAAACTGAACTTCTCCGGGAACTGCAGCTCTTTCAAGGAATTGTAGAACGGAAAAATACGATTCCCATCCTTGCCAATATCCTGGTCGAAGCGGAAAAAGGAGCCGAGGAAATACAACTGGTTGCGACCGATCTCGAAGTTGGATTACGCAGCCGATGTGCCGCGGAGGTGACCACAGGGGGGGCACTGACGCTGCCGGCCAAAAAACTGTTCGAAATCGTCCGGGCGCTCCCGGAAACAGAGGTGCGGATCACGCAGTCGGCGGCAGGGACGGTAAATGTGGTGGCCGATCGGTTTAAATCGCGGATGCAGACGCTCCCACGAGAAGATTTCCCGGCGCTACCCAAGGCCACCGGCACCGGCGCCGTAAGTCTCTCGTACGAGGCGCTGCGGGAGATGGTGGCGAAGACGCAGTTCGCGGTGACTGGAGAGGATACGCGCTACTTCTTGAACGGGGCGCTACTGGTTCTCACCGGGACGTCGATGAGTCTCGTGGCAACAGATGGACATCGTCTAGCGCTGGTGTCAGCTCGGCGGGAGGGCGCAGCCGCGGAGGGTGACACCACGACGTCCGACAAGGGTGATGACGACGAAGAGGCTCGGGTGATTCTGCCAAAGAAGACTCTCTGGGAGTTGGCTCGGTTGCTCGGTGACGGTCAGGGCACGGTCGCGTATGAACGCGGCGAGAACCATCTTTTCTTCGAAATCGATGGGCGTCAGCTTGTTTCACGAGTGCTCGATGCTCAGTTTCCGGCCTACGAACGGGTCATACCGAAGGGAAACGACAAACGCGTCGAGTTTGAGCGGGACCGCCTGACCAACGCCATTAAACGCGTCGCCTTGTTGTCGAGCGAACGCTCGCAGGCCGTGAAGTTGGAGATCGATGCTGGAAAGGTCGAGATTAGCTCGAGCAGTCCCGAGGTGGGCGAAGCGTCCGAGGTGCTGCCGGTGGAGTATGAGGACGCGGCGGTCGCGATCTGCTTCAACGCCCAGTATCTGCTTGATTTTCTTAAGGTTGCCGATTCCGAGAGCATAGCGCTGGAGTTCAAGGACGAGATGAGCCAGGCTGTGCTCTCGCCGCTCTCGACCGAGGGATGTGACTACACGTATGTGATCATGCCGATGCGGATCTAGCGAAGTTTCGTCTGAATTCGTCCAGTGGCTTCGCGAGGCAGCTCTTGTCACAGCCCCACGACGTGGGGGTAGCCGAGGTGCCTGCCCCTCTGACGGATCAGGAACTATTTGGTCCGGCGAATACGGCCAGCCGGGTGTCTACCATTGGACACCACCTAAACTATACACACGAAACGACATACGCATGACGCAGTTGGAGCAGAAGGCGGCCGTCGGTGCGGCTTCGCCGGCCGGTGACGACGGGGAGATGCCGGTCGCAACCGAAGCACCGCTCATCACCGCGGCGGACCTGGCCGACTATGGCGCGGACAAGATCAAGGTCCTGGAAGGGCTCGATGCGGTCCGCAAACGGCCGGCGATGTATATCGGGTCCACCGGTGCGTCCGGCTTGCATCACCTGGTCTACGAGGTGGTCGACAATGCGATCGACGAGGCGCTCGCCGGGTTCTGCGACACGATCAAGGTCACGATTCACATTGATAGCTCGATCACGGTGGTGGACAACGGTCGGGGGATTCCGGTCGGCCTACATTCCAGTGGCCGGCCGGCGGCCGAGGTGGTGCTGACAGTGTTGCATGCAGGGGGGAAGTTCGACAATGAGAGCTACAAGGTCGCTGGCGGGCTGCATGGCGTCGGTGTCTCCGTCGTCAACGCGCTGTCTGAAACGCTTGAGCTCGAAATCTGGCGCAACGGCCAGGTCTATCAGCAGCGCTACATGCGCGGGACGCCGGACAGCGACCTGGAGATCACCGGCACGACGAAACGTCGTGGTACCAAGCTGACGTTCAAGCCGGACGGCGAGGTGTTCGAGACGGTCGACTACAGCTTCGACACGCTCGCCCATCGACTGCGTGAGCTGGCGTTTCTGAACGCGGGTGTGCGGATTACACTCGATGACGAGCGGGACGGCAAGAGCCATGATTTCTGCTACGAAGGCGGGATCGACTCGTTCGTGCAATTCCTCAACAAGAATCGGAACGCCGTCAATACCGAACCGATCTACATGCGGGGGGAACGGGACGGCGTCAACGCCGAGGTCTCACTGCAGTGGAACGACGGCTATTCGGAGATGTTTTATGCATTCGCCAATAACATCAACACACAAGAAGGCGGAACGCATGTCTCAGGGCTTCGGGCCGCGCTGACCCGTACGCTCAATGTGTACGCCAGCCGCCAGAACCTCGCGAAGGATCTGAAGGACAGCCTCAGTGGCGACGACATTCGGGAGGGGCTGACGGCGGTTATCAGCGTCAAGATTCCGCACCCGCAGTTCGAGGGGCAGACCAAGACAAAGCTCGGCAACACCGAGGTCAAGGGGATCGTCGAGGCAATCGTGAATGACCGGCTCGGCGCCTATCTCGAAGAGCATCCGCCAATTGCGAAACGGATCGTCAACAAGACGATCGAGGCCGCCCGGGCCCGTGCGGCGGCCCGGAAAGCCCGCGAGCTCGTGCGGCGCAAGGGCGCCCTGGACAACAGCAGCCTGCCGGGGAAACTGGCTGACTGTCAGGAGCGCGATCCGGAGCGCTGCGAGCTGTACATCGTCGAGGGCGAATCCGCCGGTGGGTCGGCGAAGCAGGGCCGCGATCGCCGCTTCCAGGCGGTGCTGCCGATCAAGGGCAAGATCTTGAACGTCGAGAAAGCGCGGTTCGAAAAGATGCTGGGCAGCGAAGAGATCCGGGCACTGATCGCGGCACTGGGGTGCGGTATCGGCAAGGAGGACTTCAATTCGGACAAGCTGCGGTATCACCGCGTCATCATCATGACCGACGCGGACATCGACGGGTCCCATATCCGGACGCTGCTCCTCACGTTCTTCTACCGGCAGATGCGGGAGCTGATCGAGCGCGGGTACATCTACATCGCGCAGCCTCCGCTGTATCGCGTCAAGCGTGGACGCAGCGAGACGTACGTCAAGGACGACAGTGAGCTGGAGTCCTGGCTCTTCAAGCGCGCCGCCGAGACGCGCGTGCTCCACCTCCCGACGCAGGAGCTGACCGGCGGCGCGATCGAGGCGTTGCTGCACCGACTGGTGGCTTTCCAGCGGTACCGGAGGATCGTCGAACGTCGTGGTCCGGCGGCCGACATCATCCAGACGCTGCTCGCCCGGGGGGCGGCCGACAAGACGTTTTTCGGCGACCGCGAGGCACTCGAAAGTCTCGCGCAGGAACTGTCGACGACGCAGCGCGCCGTCCACGTGGAGGCGGATCCAGAGCACAACGCCTACGCTCTCGGGGTCGAGTCCCGGACCGGCGGGTTCATCCGGCGGCAGACGGTCGGGATCGAGTTCGTGGCCTCGGCCGAGTATCGCGTCCTGTTCGCCAGCTACCGGGGGCTCGAGGGTGTCACCGGACCGATGGTCGTCACGATGGCGGGCCGGCAGGGTGAGGCCGCGGAGACGGTCGAGCCGCCGGCGACCGCCGCGAAGTCCGGCGACGTCCAGCTCGACGATCTCGACCAGCTCGTGGACCACTTTCTCGCCGCCGGCAGACGTGGGGTGGCGATCAACCGCTACAAGGGGCTCGGCGAAATGAACCCCGATCAGTTATGGGCCACCACCATGAACCCGGATGATCGGACCCTGCTGCAGATCCGGGCCGAAGACGATACGGAAGCCGACCTGATGTTCACGACCCTGATGGGCGACCAGGTCGAGCCTCGCCGGAAGTTCATTGAAGACAACGCGCTCGATGTGAAGAACCTCGACGTGTAGAACCCGTTCGCTCCCTAGTAGCAGAAGTCAGGAGTCAGGAGACAGAAGAAAAAGGACGGCTGTGCGAACGATTGGCACAGCCGTCAGGTTTCTCTCCTGACTCCTGACTCCTCCGAGGACCCCCCGCTTTATGCCAGACGCTCCCGACACCAAATCACGCGTCAACATCGAAGACGAGATGCGGCGCTCGTACATGGACTACGCCATGAGCGTCATCGTCGGGCGCGCGCTGCCCGATGTCCGCGACGGGCTGAAGCCGGCGCACCGCCGGGTTGTGTACGGCATGCGGCTGATGGGGTTGACCTCCAACCGCGGCTACCGCAAGTGCGCCAAGATCGTCGGCGACGTGATGGGCAACTTCCATCCCCACGGTGACGCGTCGATCTACGACACGCTCGTCCGGCTCGCCCAGGGCTTCAACATGCGGTACCCGCTGGTGGATGGCCAGGGCAACTTCGGGTCGGTCGACGGCGACTCCGCGGCGGCCATGCGCTACACCGAGGCGAAGCTGCGGCCGCTCGCCGACGATCTGATGGCCGACCTCGACAAGGAAACGGTCGACTTCGTCCCCAACTACGACGAGACGACCGAGGAGCCGACGGTCCTGCCCACGCCGTATCCGAACCTGCTCGTGAACGGGTCGACCGGGATCGCGGTCGGCATGGCCACCAACATCCCCCCGCACAACCTGCGGGAGGTCATCGACGGGGTCATCTGGGCCATCGAGCACCGCGAGGAGAGCCTGGTAGAGAAATACAGGGGACTGAGCACACGGATTCCTGGACCCGATTTCCCGACCGGGGGCTACATCGTCGGGCGGGCCGGGATCGCCGCCGCCTACCGGACCGGGCGCGGGTCACTCACGATGCGCGGCCGGACTGCGATCGAGGATATCGGCAAGGGCGACCGTCAGGCGATTATCATCAACGAGATCCCCTACCAGCTCAACAAGACACGGCTGATCGAGAAAATAGCCGATCTGGTGCGCGACAAGTCGCTCGAGGGGGTCAGCGACCTCCGAGACGAGTCGGACCGCGACGGGATGCGGATCGTCGTGGAGCTCAAGCGCGGCGAGGTGGCGGAAGTCGTGCTGAACAACCTGTACAAGCAGACCCCGCTGCAGACGACCTTCGGCATCATCATGCTCGCCATCGTCGGCGGGCGGCCGCGGGTGCTCAGCCTGCTGGATTTCGTCGAGCGCTTCATCGAGTTCCGTCACGAGGTGGTCCAGCGGCGCACCGAGTTCGACCTGCGGAAGGCGGAGGCGCGCGCACACATTCTCGAGGGGCTGACGATCGCGCTCGACCACCTCGATGCGGTGATCACGCTCATCCGTGGCGCGCGGAACCCGGCCGCGGCGCGCGTCGGCCTCATGGACGAGTTCGAGCTGAGCCAGAGCCAGGCGCAGGCGATTCTCGACATGCAGCTGCAGCGGCTGACGGGGCTGGAGCGCCAGAAGGTGGTGGACGAGCTGGCGGGGCTCCTCGTCCTGGTCCAGCGGCTCCGCCAGATTCTGGGCAGCGAGGCGCTGCTGATGGAGATCGTCGTTGACGAGCTTCGCGAGGTGCAGACCAAGTACGGTGACGATCGCCGCAGCGAGATGGTGGACGACCCGGGTGAGCTGCGGATCGAGGATCTGATCGCCGACGAGGACATGGCGATCACGGTCAGCAGCACCGGCTACGTCAAGCGGACCGCGATCACTGAGTATCGAAGCCAGCGCCGCGGAGGCAAGGGCCGGATCGGCATGCGGACCCGCGACGAGGATTTCCTGACCCATCTCTTCATCGCGTCAACACATGCCTACATCCTGATCTTGTCGGACCGCGGGCGCCTGTACTGGCTGAAGGTGCACGCCATTCCAGATGTCGGTCCTGACGGTCGCGGCAAGTCGATCGCGAACCTGGTGTCCATGGAGCCTGAGGAGAAAATCGCGGCGCTGCTGGCGGTCAGGGAGTGGCCCGCCGAGGATGGGGAGCGCTACATCGTGACCGGCACCCGGCGCGGCGTGGTCAAGAAGACGGACCTCCGGTCGTTCCGGTACCCGCACCAGGCCGGCATCATCGCCGTGGGCGTGGCCGAAAACGACGCGGTGATCGCCGCGGAGATCACCGACGGGCAGGGGGAGATCTTCCTCGGCACCCGCCGCGGCAAGGCGATTCGCTTCCCCGAGCGGGATGTTCGCCCGATGGGGCGAACGGCCCACGGGGTGCGCGGCATCCGTCTGCGGGCGGGGGACGAGGTGGTCGGCATGGCGGTCGTACGGTCCGGCGGCGCCGTGCTGACGGTGACCGAGCACGGCTACGGGAAGCGCACCGAACTGGACGAATACCGCTCGCAATCCCGGGGGGGAGTGGGTATCATAAGCATCCATACGACTGTCCGGAACGGCCGCGTCGCCGGTATCGAGTATGTGGAGGAGGAGGATGAGCTGATGCTCATCACCCAGAAGGGGAAGGTGCTCCGCATGGATACCAAGGATATCCGTCCGATCGGTCGGGCAACGCAGGGGGTTCGGCTGATCGAAATCGATGACCACGATCGGGTCGTGTCGCTTGCCTGTCTGCGCGAAGAGACGGGTGACGGAACCGAGGCAGACGCCGATCTGGAGACGGGCGCGTAGCACCTCTGAGACCGGACACATGTGAAGGAGGCGGTGAGATGGCTCGATCCAGAACGACGGCGTTGGTGTTCGTGCTGTTCATGGCGCCGCTGGCGATGTTGTTCGTCACCGCCTGTAGCGGTAGTGGCGCGGAGCAGACGCTGATCCGGGCCTACTTCACCGCTGCGCGGACGGGTGACCGGACCACACTCAACAACATCGCGATGGTCGCGTTCGATCCCCGTGAAGACGGCACGGTCTCGACCTTCTCGATCGAGAGTGTCGCGGAAGAGCAAAGCCGCCCGCTGCGGCTCAAGGAGCTGAGCGTAGCGTTGATAACGGCGCAGCAGGCGGAAGACGACTTCACCGCCGAGAAGGTCACGTATCAGGACGAGCAGTTCGATGCCATCAACCGCGTGCTCCTAGCGGAACGTGACGGCGAGGACGTCGCTCGGCGTGACGTCGAAGTGCAGGAGGCCTGGACGGATTGGCGCACCCGCACAATCGAGCATGCCAAGATGGTCTCGGGCGCGCGGGTAGAGCTCAGCAATGAGGAGAACGCGGCATCGTTGAGCGTGTTCGACCCGAGCACCCCGGTGGAGGTGACAGAGTATGACGGCGAGTTGCTGACCAAGGACGTCTCGGTCACCGCCAGCGTCGAGCTGGACGGCACGGAGAGTGAGCGGTCGATGGTCATCAAGCTGCAGAAGGCGGTGCTGGTCGGTTCCGATGGCACGGTGATCGAGGGCCGTTGGGTCGTCGCGCAGATCGGCTAGCAGTCCGTGGTGAAACCCCGGCGTCGCACCGAGACGGGCGATGCGCCCGACTGACACGGCGCGACGAGGGAGCATACCGGCAGTCCGGGCGGGGCATGCTCCCGAGTCAGAAGTTCTCGGACAGGTTTTCCGGCGTCGTGCTCATGCTGCGTCCGGCCATTGCTAGGCGCGACGAGGCAGCATACGACCCCCGCCGTCCACGCGGATCCCTTTTCTTCTACTGCCGGGACCTCCGCCGCCAAGCAGGCCGCCCACACCAACAGCGGCCCGCGCAGGCGGCCCCGCTCAGAGAACGCCCAGCGCGACCCGTAACGGAATGCATCGCGGTCGAATCTCCGGTCACAAGGTCCCGATGACCGTATGGAGCAGATCCATCATGGGTCCTGGGTAGAGTCCGAGGACGACCGACACCCCGGCGACGACGAAAAGCGGAACCGTCATCGTCCAGGGGGGGTCTCGCAGGTCCGTGTCCGCCAGTTCGGGGCTCAGCGGTCCGAAGAAGATCTTGCGCGCCGCCCCGAACGTATAGGCGACGGTCAGCAGGATCGCGGTCACCCCGGAGATCGCGACCGCGAGACCGAGCGGGCCGGCACGCACGCCACGCTCGAAGATGCCGGTGAACATGATCCACTCGGCGGTGAAGCTGCTGAACGGTGGAAAGCCCGACAGCATCATGCAGCCGATGAGCCACAGGGCTGCCGTGACCGGCATTTTCTTCGCCAGCCCGCCAAGCGCGTCCATGTCGCGGATACCGGTGACGTACACGACGATGCCCGCGGTGGAGAAGAATACGGTCTTCCCCATGATGTGGCTCAGAAAGAAGAACATGCTGCCCTCGACGCTGGCAATCGTCAGCGCGGCCAGACCGAGGACCGAGTACGCAATCTGGCTGATGGTGGAACAGGCTGCCAGACGCTTGATGTCCGTCTGGGCCAGTGTGAGGAGCGACCCGTAGATCATCGTCACCAGGGCCAGGACCATGAGCGGCGGGCCGAAGCGCGCGAAGTCGTCACGCAGCGGCAACACCGCCACTCGGATCAGGATGTAGACGGCGAGGTTCGCATAGACGGCGAGCAACCCCGCGATGCACGTCGGGTGCTCCGCGTGCACGGATGGCATCCACACGTGGAACGGCACCACGGCCAGCTTCATCATCAGGCTGATCACGAAGAGGACGATGGCGCCGGTGACGAGCGGCGTCCCTGCCATCTCGTGCAGGTCCGCGATCTCGAGACTGCCGATCTGGCTGTAGACGACGAGTGACCCCACGAGGAAGAACAGCGCCCCGATGATGCCCCACGCCAGGCTCACGAACGCGACACGCACCCGTTCCCGGTAGCCGAAGAACGCCATCAGAAAGAACAGCGTGATGGTCAGCACTTCCATGAAAAAGTAAACGGCGACGAGATTGGTGCTCAGGATCGTGCCGGTGAAGCCGGCCGGAAAGAACAGCAGCAACGTGAAGAACCGCGCATGGTAGCCGGCCTGGGCGTGCGTGCTCTCCGAGTGGTAGAGGATCTCAGTCCGATGCTCCACGTAGCGAATGGAGTAGACCGCCAAGGCGGTACAGAGCAGGAGGATGACCGCCAGGGTGGGCGCGCTGAGCCCGTCGGCCAGTAGTCGGAGACCGATGCCGGGGGCGATGACCAGATACTCCTCGAAGACGACGTCTCCCCGATACACCTCGATCGTGACGAGGACGGCGAGACACGTGGTGTAGAACAGGGAGAGCGCGGCGATCCATCCGGCCACCTGACCGCGCCGTCGGCGTGTCAGAAAGATCACCAGCGCTGTAAGCGCGGGGGTCAGGAGGATCTGAAGCAGTATCGCCGGCACTAGTGAAGCACCTCAGCCGCCGGCCGTTCCCAGGAACAGGTATGTCAGCAGCATCCCGAACAGGATCAGGACGTACGACACGTTGTAGAGCAGCTCTTCGGTGTCGGCGCGCAGGTGGTCGACTAGACGCTGCACCCATCCGGTGAACAACCACGGCAGCCGCCGGTGGACAAGATGGTCAAGATGCGCCTCGCTGTCGTGCGCGACCCACCGGGCGAGACGTCTGGTGCCCGTCACGAAGACGCGGGTGATGACCCGATCGATCGCCCACCGGTTCCAGAAGAACGTGTGAAGCCGCCGCGCAACCAGGCTCCGGTCGATCACGGACTGCGGGGCCCCCCTCCCCGCCACGTACAGGATGTAGGCCGGAGCCGCACCGGCGACGACGAACAGCACCGAGAGGATCGGAACGAGGCCGTTCGAGGATGACTCGTCCGCCATCGTGGCTGCGGCAGAGGGTGCCCCAGCTGCGAGCGTCGCAGCCATGGCCCCGTCGAACGCGCTCACCTCGAACGCGTCGTGAAGCACCCGTTCGAGCACAGGGCCGCCGAAACAGGCGACCACGATGGCGACGGCGAGCATGCCGGAGGCCAGGCGCATCCAGGAGTCCCCGTCGTGGAGGTGGCCGCTCGACCGCGCCGTGTCGACGACATGCGGGCTCGGCTCGCCGTGAAACACCAAGCCGAAGAAGCGCACCGTGTAGCAGGCCGTGACCCCTACGGTGGCGAGCGCCAGCACGAACAACGGTAGGCTCGCGCCGAATGTCACGAGCAGAATCGCATCCTTGCTCCAGAAACCCGGAAACGGCGGCACCCCCATGAGCGACAGCGCGGCGACCAGCGTGAACCACCAGGTTGCCGGCAAATGCCTTCGGGTCGCCCCCATGTCCGTCATGTAGAAGGAGCGCACGGCATTGATCACGGTGCCGGCGCACAGAAAGAGA
The DNA here is from genome assembly GCA_015659035.1 of Acidobacteriota bacterium. Classification (GTDB taxonomy): domain Bacteria; phylum Acidobacteriota; class Vicinamibacteria; order Vicinamibacterales; family UBA8438; genus NP936. Next base: position 99,860 of record DQNS01000122.1, read on the forward strand.
CAGGCCTTGAAGAGCGCGTGGGTGACGAGATGGAAGACGCCCGCGGTGTAGCCCTCCAGCAGCAGCCCGGGTGCGAGACCGGCCGCGCCGAGCCCTAGCAGCATGTATCCGATCTGGCTGACGGTCGAGTAGGCCAGCACTTTCTTGAGCTCTAGCGCGACCAGTCCCTGCGTGGCGGCGAGGAACGCCGTGAACGCCCCGATCCAGGCCGTGACATAGAAGAACCACGCGGCTTCATCGATGCCGGCCACCCAGTAGCCGTAATAGAACAGCGGGACCAGGCGGGCCACCAGATACACTCCGCTCTTGACCATCGTCGCGGCATGGATCAGCGCCGACACCGGGGCGGGTCCGGCCATCGCCTCGGGGAGCCACTCGTGCAAGGGGAACTGTGCCGATTTTCCGAGCGGTCCCGCCAGCAGCAGCAGGCTGACCAGGATCACCATGCCGGGGGAGGTCCCCATCGCGGCCAGCCAGGTCGGCGCGGTGGCGTAGAGCTCCAGGAAGTTCAGCGTCCCGGCATGGAAGTACATCAGGAGGATGCCGCCAAGCATGAGCATGTCGCCCACACCGGTGACGACGAGCGCTTTGAGACCCGCTTCGGACGGCTTCACGAACGGTGTCGGCGGCGGCCCCCCGATCCAGTACTTCCGCTGGTCCTGGTAGTAGAAACCGATCAGGCCGTAGCTGCACACGCCAACAAGCTTCCAGCCGATGAACAGGAACAACAGGTTGCTCGACAGGACCAGTAGCAGCATGCTGCCGATGAACCCGTTCATCCACATCCAGAAGCGGGTCTGCGCCGGGTCGCCCTTCATGTAGCCGACGCAGTAGACCATGATGACGAAGCTGATCACGGCCACGACGTTGGCGAGGACGATACTGAGGGGGTCGACCAGCACGCCGAACCCGACCCGGATGGGATGTTCGAGCCACGCGACCGTGTGCTCCACCGGCAACCGTTCCGGGTGGAGCAGCTCCGGCAGCAGGCTCAGCGCCGCCCCCGCCGCCACGAAAGAGCACAGCAGGGCGCCCAGGTCTCTGACCCTGGGATGCACACGTGCCAAGAGCGGGGTCA